>JAYVCL010000433.1:0-15015 GCA_043749975.1 Burkholderiales bacterium | reverse complement strand
GCAGGTGCCGGGGTTGTGCAGGCGCAAACGTCCAGCGCCGCGCTGCTGGCCCGCCACGCTGCCTTGCGCGCACAGCTCGCCAACAACGCATTCCAAAGGCCGCTGTATCTGGAGTCGAGCCAGAACGCGGACGACCAGCAAGGCGATGTGTATGCCGTGGTCGAACAGCCGTTCACGGTGGTCAGCCAGTCCCTGCAAGGCATGGACAACTGGTGCGATCTGCTGATCCTTCATCTCAACGTGAAGCACTGCCGCGCCTCCGGCGCGGCTGCTGCAAGCGTCTTGAGCGTGAGCGTCGGCAAGAAGTTCGACCAGCCCTTGGCAGACACCTATAAGGTCAACTTCAGTTACCGCGTACTCGATGCGCGGCCCGACTTTTTGCAGGTGAAACTGGTCGCCGAGAACGGCCCGCTGGGCACCAACAACTACTGCCTGGTGTTCGAGGCGGTTCCGCTCGACGCGCAGCGCTCGTTCATCCACATGTCGTACTCGTACGCCTACGGCACGGCCGCGCGAATGGCGATGAAGGTCTACTTGAACACCATCGGCAGCGGCAAGGTCGGCTTCACCGTGACCGGGCGGCAAGCCGATGGCCAACCGATCTACGTAGACGGCGTGCGCGGCGTGGTCGAGCGCAACACGATGCGCTACTACCTGGCGATCGAGGCGTATCTGGGCAGCGTTGCCAGGCCCGCCTCAGAGCAAGTTGAAAAGCGCCTGCGCGACTGGTTTGCAGCCACTGAACGCTACCCGCTGCAACTGCGCGAGCTGGAGCAAAGTGAGTACCTCGACATGAAGCGCAAGGAATTGCAGCGCCAACAAGACGGCAAACCGGGTTGACGGGCCGACTGGCCAGTCGGTTTCAGCGCTTGGTCTGCAAGCGCGCGAACGCGTCGGCCATCGCAGACGCCGCAGGCGCGGCACCCCCCGATCTCGCCCCTGCCGACCCCTGCCGCTCGCCACGCCCTGCCGGTCGATAGGCATTCGCATCACCCGACGCCGCTGGCTTCGTGTCCAGCTTCATCGTCAGCGCAATCCGCTTGCGCGCCAGGTCGACCTCCACCACGCGCACCTTCACGATGTCGCCGGTTTTCACCACTTCGCGCGCATCGGTGACGAACTTGTTGCTGAGCTGGCTGACGTGCACCAGGCCGTCCTGGTGCACGCCCAGGTCGATGAAGGCGCCGAACTGCGCCACGTTGCTGACGGTGCCCTGCAACAACATGCCGGGCTGCAAATCCTTGATGTCTTCGACGCCGTCGTTGAAGCGCGCCACCTTGAAATCGGGCCGTGGGTCGCGCGCCGGTTTTTCCAGCTCGGTGAGGATGTCTTTGACGGTGATGGCACCGAATTTTTCGTCGGCGAAGGCTTCGGGCTTCAAGGCGCGGATCACGTCGGCGTGGCCCATCACCTCGCGCGCCGGCTTGTTCACCGCGCCCAGGATGCGCTCGACCAGGGAGTAGGTTTCGGGGTGCACGCCCGACTGGTCGAGAGGGTTGTCGCCGTCCCGGATGCGCAAGAAGCCCGCGCTCTGCTCGAAGGTCTTGGGGCCGAGGCCGCCCAAATCGAGCAGTTGCTTGCGGTTGCGAAACGCACCGTTCGCATCGCGCCAGCGCACGATGGATGCGGCCACCGCCGGGCTCAAGCCCGACACGCGCGACAGCAGCGGGGTCGACGCGGTGTTCAGGTCCACGCCGACCGAGTTCACACAGTCTTCGATGACAGCGTTCAGGCTTCGCGCCAGGTCGCCCTGGTTCACGTCGTGCTGGTACTGGCCCACGCCGATGCTCTTGGGTTCGATTTTCACCAGCTCGGCCAGCGGGTCTTGCAAGCGCCGCGCAATGCTGACCGCACCACGAATGGTCACGTCCAGGTCGGGCAATTCTTTGCTGGCGTATTCGCTAGCCGAGTAGACCGACGCACCGGCTTCGCTGACCACCACGCGCTCGATCAAGGTGCCCGGAACCAGAGTTTGAATTCGCTTGACCAGATCGGCGGCCAGCTTGTCGGTTTCGCGGCTGCCAGTGCCGTTACCGATGGCGATCAGGTTCACGCCATGGGTGGCGCACAGAAGCCCCAAGGTATGCAGCGAGCCTTCCCAGTCCTGGCGCGGCTCCAGCGGGTAGATCGTCGAGTGAGCCAGCACCTTGCCGGTCGCGTCGACCACGGCCACCTTGCAGCCGGTGCGAATGCCGGGGTCCAGCCCCATGGTCACGCGCGGCCCGGCGGGCGCGGCCAGCAACAGGTCACGCAGGTTCTCGGCAAACACCTTGATCGCCACGCGCTCGGCCTCTTCACGCAGGCGGCTGAACAGGTCGCGCTCCAGGCTCAGGCTGAGCTTGACCTTCCAGCACCAGGCAATGCACTTGCGGATCAAATCGTCGCCGGGGCGTTTGCTGTGGCTCCACGCCAGGTGAACTGCAATGCGTCCTTCCGCCATGGTGGGTCGGCCGGGTGCCAGTTCTTCATCGACCGCCAGCTTCGCATCCAGAAATTCCAGAGTGCGGCCCCGAAACACAGCCAGCGCGCGGTGCGACGGCACCGTGCGAATCGGCTCGGCGTAGTCGAAGTAGTCGCGAAATTTGGACGCGTCGGGGTGCGTGCCGTCCTTGCCGTCCACCAGCTTCGACTTGAAAAACGCGTCGCCCCACAACCATTCGCGCAGCTTGCCCACCAGCACCGCGTCTTCGGCCCAGCGCTCGCTCAGGATGTCGCGCACACCGTCGAGCACGGCTGGCGCATCGGCGAATCCGGCTTCGGCGTTGACGAAGACGGCAGCCTGCAGCAGCGGTTCAAGCGACGGGTCGGCGAACAGCGTGTCGGCCAGCGGCTCGATGCCCGTTTCGCGCGCGATCATCGCCTTGGTGCGGCGCTTCATCTTGTAGGGCAGGTACAGGTCTTCGAGGTCTTGCTTGGTTGGCGCGGCGTCGATGGCCGCGCGCAGTTCGGGCGTCAACTTGCCTTGCTCGTCGATGCTTTTCAGCACGACGGCGCGACGCTCTTCCAGCTCACGCAGGTAGCCCAGGCGCGCCTCCAGTTCGCGCAACTGGATGTCGTCCAGCTCACCGGTGACTTCCTTGCGGTAGCGGGCGATGAAGGGCACCGTGGCGCCGCCGTCGAGCAGCTCGACAGCAGCAACGACCTGTGCTGGCCGAACTTTCAACTCGGCGGCAATCTGCTGAAGAATCTTGTTCAAAACGTAAGGGCTCGCCGAGACCGGTCGAGCGCTGAAAAGTGAATCGCGGCGCAGTCTGCCACAGGGGTGGCGACGACCCTCGCCTGCATCCGTGCTAAAGCGCGCCGATGAAGGATTCGATCAGCCCGTTGACGCGCTCAGGCGCCTCCATCTGCGGGAAGTGGCCGACGCCGCAGACGACCTCGATGCGCGCGCCCGGCACACAGCCGCGCACCGTCTGCAGCCACGGCGTGTCGACGCCGGGCTCAAGCGACACGCGCACACGGTCGGCGTTCAGGTAGGTGCTCTGGATCACCAGCAGCGGCACGCGCAGCGTCGCCAGTGCGGCCTCCATGTGCTGCGCATCCCAGGCGACCATGCGCGGGAAAAGCCGCGTGCCGATCGACGCAGGCAAGTCGGCCGCACGCGCGACGATGGCGCGCTTGAGCTCGGGCGGGCTTGAGGCAACGAACATCCCCTCGAAGAAATCACGCGAGAAGCTGGCATAGCCGGCCCGCTCGATGCTGTCGCGAGCAACAGCTTCGGCAGCCGCAGGATTCCCCGATGCGAGCTGGCTGCTGTCGATCAGCACCACGGCACCGACCCGGGTCGGCGTATCCATCGCGGCCTGCAGTACCACGCGGCACCCCATGCTGTGCCCGACCAGCACCGCGTTGCCGAGATCGCGCTGCACAAGCAGTTGCGCGACATCGGCACCGTAGGTGGGAATCGAGCAGTCGTCCGCCACGCCTGGCGTTTGGCCGTGCCCCCGAAGATCGCAGGCGAACACCGCGTGGCGCTGCGAAAAGTAGTCGACTTGGCGATGCCAGTCGGTGCGCGAACAGGCGAAGCCATGCACGAATACAAGCGGCGGGTCGCCGGCACCCGAGACGGTGAGCTTCATGTGAATGGCAGGCTGGCTGGTGGGGTTCGTCATGACCTTGACTCTGACAGATCTGGCGGCCCAATCGGCACCGTGCGCTTGATGGGACCGGTGCTGGCGTTCACTGGGACGATCGCATCCACAACTCGGCGGGGTGCAGCATGTTTACCGGTAGCAAGCGTCGTTGTGGCAAACCGGTTTGCGTCAGCAGGTGTTCCTTGGCCGCGAAGACTTCGTCGCTCACATGCAGGCGCCGGCGTCAATCGAGCAGCGCCGTGCGGTCGAGGTTCCGAAAGTGCAGCGCAAGTCTGCCGGCCCGTCGCGGGAAATGCCTGAGGCGAACGGCACATCGACCCGAGGCGCTGCGCGCGGTGTATCCAGAGTGCGGCATTACGATGACTGCGAGTGCGGAAGAGTTGGGGCTCTCGGTGTCGCACATCAGTCGATTGATTGCTGCGGGCTAAGATGGTTAAACAGAGGGTGGCGGCGAACGGCAAGACCTGACCCCAGCGCTCGCCCGCGTTCGACGTGTTGCCTTCCGGACAGGCCCTGGCAGCGTAAGCTGGCGCGACATTGCGACGGTGGCAGAGAAGATCGACCGACCGTTCTTGCGCGGACAGCGTGACCGGTTCTGAAATTGTGACCAGCGGCTGACTGGAAATACTCCGGACTCACCCGGCTCGCTGGCGTCCAGCGCCAGCACGTCAAACGATCAGTGCACTCGCAATGTGTGTGTGGACGAAGTCGTCGGCTTTGTACAGCAGCGGCAAACCGCCACCGTCAGCGCCTACTGGCCCGCGCGCGGGCCAGTAGGCAACACTCAAGTGCACGCAGCTCAGGGCTGG
The DNA here is from genome assembly GCA_043749975.1 of Burkholderiales bacterium. Lineage (GTDB taxonomy): Bacteria > Pseudomonadota > Gammaproteobacteria > Burkholderiales > Burkholderiaceae_C > JANYJJ01. Next base: position 10,112 of record JAYVCL010000433.1, on the reverse strand, counting down.
CCCTGCCCAGACAGCAGTCCGAGGCTGTAGTTCACTCGAGAATCCTTCCGCTCGTCCTTCCCCTCGCTCTTGAAGACCAGCGAGACGACGATGCTCTTGCCCGGCATGATCACCCCGTCCTTCAGGTAGACACGAAGATACGGATCTCCGGCTTGCGTCTTGCCGCTGCCGTTGACGAGTTCGATCTGGCGTGGAAGACCCCTGGCCACCAACAGCAGATGCGTATCGATGATTGACGTGCTGTTGTTGGTGATCCGGTAGACATCCCTTTGCCGGCCGTCGTCGCGGTCGCGGCCGATCAACGCGACATGCGCCTGTGAGGTCACGTCGAGAAAATCGAGCCCTTGGTCCCGCCTAGACAGCAGATCGTTGTTGTCAATGGGCCGACCGCTGGGCATGAAGCCATCCTTGGCTCCCAGGGCGGCGAGATCCGGACGGAACTTCGAGAAAGTGAGGTCGCGTTCGTTCGGCTGGAAAGTATCGGTCGTCGACCTGGGGTCGTATTTCAGGAACGCCGGGTCATACAGACCGTTCTCCAGAAAGTTGGCGATATCGTCGACTTGCCTTTGCGAAAGGCCCAGACCCCTCGAAGAACCAGGCCCGCGAGGATGCGTGAAGCGGGTCGACAGGGTGCGTGCTGCTCCGGTGGTGGGATCTTGGGGAACACCGGCGTTGAAGTACTCCACCACATCACGGACTTTGGTGAACGAAGCGTTGTGCATGAAGTTCCCCCCGTCCTTGAGTTGCCGCAGGGTCAAGACCCGGAACTTGAACATGTGGTCCGGGTTTTCGGTCACCTCTTGTCGCCCTCTGTCCTCGGCGTGATAGGGAAAGCCGTCCGTGCCCAGCGTGTTGGGGTCGAGGCGGCCCCTCGCCTGCGCGACCAGCGCCTGGACCGGGTGGTCGCCGATGCCGACGTTGAAGAAGTTCTCTTCGACGAACTGGCCGATTCCGGCGACGTCGGGGTCATTGGCCTGCTTGTTGAGTTGCGGCCCGCTGTGGCAAGAGACGCAGCCCGCGCCACCGTCGCTCGCCTTGGTGTAGAAGAGCTTTGCGCCGCGCCGCTGGCTGGCGGTCAGCGCGCGGTCGTCCCCGGCGACGAACCGATCGAACGGCGTGTTTCGGGTGACCACCGTGCGCATGAAGGTCGCCGTCGCACGCAACACCGTCACGTCGTTGATGAGCTTCGTCAGGTCATTCGCGGCGGCGGCAGCGGCGGCTTCCTTCGGGAAGGCATCCTGGAACAGTTTGACGAAAGCGGGCACCTTGATCAACTCCGCCGACTGAAAGTTGAGCATGCGGTGGGCGTCGATGAGCAAGAGCGCGATGTTCTCGCCGGCCGGGTCGTCGAACGGGTTGAGCGAGCCGATCGTAGCCGGCGGCTCGCCGCCGAAGCCGCCGAAGAGCAGGCGGTTGTTGAACGCGAAACCGATCACCGACATCGACATGCGCCCCACGCTGTCGAGCTCGTCGAGCCGGCCGGTCGCGAGCAGGGCTTCCGGGGGCGGCTGGTGCGCGAAGTTGGCCGGCGTGGTGACCACCCGTCGGCCGCCGATGAGGTCGATATCAGTCAGCGTCGGCAGCCCATCGACCAGCGCGTCGCCCGCGAAAATGGGCGCGGAGCGCAGCTTGGTGAGAATCTCCTGCGGCCGACGGCGGACGATGAACTTGCCGGTCTCGTCGGTAAAGCCGCGGCCCTCGGCGCCGACGTGCAGGTTGATCACCTGACCGGCCTTGCTCGCCGCCTCGCCGAAGTGGCAGCTACCGCACGACCCGGTCTGTTTCGTTGCATTGACGATCGCCTGAACGTTCGGAGCGGAGGCGCTCACCGTTCCGCCGAAGGCCGTCCCCGCGGGCAGGTCAACAGGCTGTCCCTGGTTGATGTTGATGCGCGCCGTGCGGACTGGATCATGGAAGAGCATCTTTCCGAGGAAACGCTTCGCCTCCGTAGTCAGGAACCGATCCGGCTGATCCGGCTTCGGTGGCGGCAGAGGGATTTCGGCGTTGGTCGCCGGAACCTTCAATTTGTCGATGCCGCCCACCTGGTGGTCGATGAAGCTGCGCAGTTGCGCGGCACTCGCGCCGTGGTCGCGATCGCGATCGCCAACGCGTTCGCCGTCGTCCGACTGCGCGGCAGGGACGCCGAAGAGCAGCAGCACGATCGATGCGGTGAAAGCTGCCCGCTTGCGAAGGAGGCGCTGCGGGAGCCGATCGAAGCGGTTCGCTTCGGATCGAAGTACCGGGTCGGTCGGATGTCTATTCGTCTCGGAAATCATGGTGATATTTCCTTTGGCAGTTGGGAATAGGGACAGGGAATACGTCCGTTTTCGTTTTCGGTTAGCGCGAATGCGCACGACGTTCGGATGCACTGAAAGCTCTCTCGCGGGATGACGACTAACTCCACGTCGGCCACCACCGTGCATCGATGCGGCGCGGCCAATCAAGCTTCAGTGAACCACGCCGCAGCCAGGGGTGTCTTGCACGGAACACCCGACCGTTGCAGTTGTCCGAGCAGGTTCTTGCAAGGTTTGGAGAGGAAACAGACGATGGAACACAACGCGGACACCGAAATGCCCACGCTCGTTCGCAAGGGTGCTAACGCCTACGCGCAAGCACTGGCCACTGCCGGAGGCAAGCAACTCGCAGCGCTGGCTCACACGGGAGATCCAAACGCTGTCTGCGCCGCGATCTACGCATCGCCGCCGTACGATTTGCAGGTTCCGGCGCTGCCCGTTTCACGTCTGTCCGTGAACCTGACACGGGCACGCGTCAGCGGTGGCGTCGGCGGCGAGCGACATCGCAGCTATGAAGCGCTCCGCTGGTCGATATTCCTCGTGCCGGCCGGTGTGCCGAAACCAGCGCGCGTTCCAATGCCGTTTCGATCGGTGCGCGAGTGTGCGAGTCATCCGGTGCTTCTCTGCGACTGCTTCGAGCAGCAGGCGGTCGTATTCCTTTTTGACGACTCCGTAGCGCTCGCGGCTGCGCTCCTCCAGGCCCTTTCGATCCTGGACTTTGATCCGGCCACTGGAGTAACGGATGAGACCTGCCTTCTGCAGCTTGACGGCTGCCTCGGTCACGCCTTCGCGGAGATTAAACGGCTCGTGCTGAAGTTCGGCTCCAGCCAACTTCCTCATAGTCGAATGCGCCGATCGTCGTCTAATGTTCGCTACCGTACAGAAAGACCTGCCCCGGGTGTGTACAACCTGCCAGCGATGCCCCGGGGCGTCGACGCAGGAGCCGGCAATGAAATCCGTGACGGTTGAACCGTTCGACTCGCAAGCGAAGGTCGACTCGACTCGGTCGCAGCTCATCGCCTCGAGCTTCGCTGCCGCCACCGCTTCGATCACCGGCGGCAACGAGACGGACTCAGCGGAACCGTTCGTTCGCAACGGTGCTGACGCCTACGCGCAAGCACTGGCCACTGCCGGAGGCAAGCAACTCGCAGCGCTGGCACGCACAAGAGATCCAGACGCCGTCTGCGCCGCGATCTACGCGTCGCCGCCGTACGATTTGCAGGTACCGGCGCTGCCCGTGTCACGTCTGACCGTCAACCTTACACGGGCTCGAGTCAGCGGTGGCGTCGTCGGCGAGCGACACCGCAGCTATGAAGCGCGCCGCTACTCAATGTTCCTCGTGCCGGCCGGTGTGCCGATGGCCTGGCGAAAGGATTCGCCGAGTCGACACTTGAACATTTACTTCCACCCGGATGCGCTCGGTGGCTGCCGGGACGGCGGTGCTGTCATCTACCAGGAGCATCCTGTCTTCAACGTTCAGATTGCGGGCATCCGGCAACTCGCCGACCAACTCGGGGCGGAACTCGACCACCCCGACGGACTGACGGCCGAGGCCACCGACAGCCTTGCACGGCTGCTTCTCGTGCGGCTCGCGCGGCAACTGCGCAACCCGGGCACGGCAACGAACCCGCTCACGCCCAAGGTCCTGGTGAGGTTGCGCGACTACATCGTCGCGCATCTGTCCGAGCGAATCCTCGTTGCCGACCTGGCCCGGGAAGCCGGCCTGTCACCCAATCGCTTCGCGCATGCCTTCAGCGAGCACGCGCGCCAATCACCGCATCAATTCGTACTCGGCTTGCGGCTCGATCGCGCAGCGCAATTGCTGCGGTCGTCGAATCTCAACCTGGTCGAGGCGGCACACGATTGCGGCTTCGCCAACCAGCAGCATTTGTGCAACGCCATGCGACGCCACCTCGGCACCACACCGAGTCGCTACCGGCGCACGCACAAGCAAGGCACAGAGGTTGAGAGTTGACCGGCGATGCATGCGACTTGCAACGTCTGCATTCACGTCGACAAACCGTCTGCGACCCGTAGAGGGCCGACTGCGCCCGTCGTGAGCTTGGCCTCCCAGCGATTGGCGGCTTCCGGATCGAGGGCCACGGATCGAGGGTCGGGGAGCACCAACATTTCACGCCAATTGGGTGATGGCACTTCGGGCAACTCGCATGTACAAAACGAGCCTGAACCCGTGGCAAGCATGACCACGTGAACTGACCCGGCGGGCTGCGCGGCTCGACGTGTTCAGGGTGCCGAGGCTGCCGAGGCCGCCGATACCGCAGGGCGCGCAGCGCCGATCTCCGTCGTCACCGTTTCACGGTAGATGCCGCCGGCTTCTACGCTGCCGCTGGTGGTTCCCTTGCCCTTCATGCGCGCCAGGCAATCCGTTGCTTCGTCGCCGCTCAACGCGTCGCAGCGCGTTTTCGCGTTGCGTTTGTACTGCGCGTCGCCGTCGTTCAACTGGCCCTGCTTGGCTGCATCGCGTGCGGCACCGGCTTCCTTCAGACATGTGGCCCGGTCCTGGTTCGACGTGCCGCTGAGGCACTTGGCGCGATCTTGCGTGTAGCGCGTCTGGATTTCAGATGCCACGTCAGCGGTGGCCGCCAGCGCGCACGCCGACGCCATGCCCAGCAGGGCACTGGCAATGAGCCGACTGCCCGAACGAAGGATCGAGTGAGGGATGATCAGAGTGCGCATGGCTGCTTCCTTGGGCGGGTGGTCAATCAGCCACTCTATGGCGCAACGCCTTGCGTCGGCGTCGGACAGCGAGCCGCGAATCGGTCGCCGGCACTGAGACGCGTGTAGGAGATGTCCGGCTTCGCTGGATCAACGCCGGTTCAACCGCGGCGTCAAGGTGCCGGGCGCGACAGATGGCGCAGCACGCCCTTGGCAGCGGCCACGCCCGAGGCGAAACACGCCGTCAGCAAGTAGCCCCCGGTCGGTGCCTCCCAGTCGAGCATTTCGCCGGCGCAAAACACGCCGGGCAACGCGGTCAGCATCAGCCCCATGTCGAGCCCTTCGAAACGCACGCCGCCAGCGCTGCTGATCGCCTCGTCGATCGGCCGTGCGGACACCAGCGTCAAGGGCAAGGCCTTGATCGACGCGGCCAATCGCGCCGGGTCGGCCATCGCCTCTCGCGACAGCAGTTCATGCAGCAGCGCGGCCTTCACGCCGTCGATGCCGAGGCGGCTCTTCAAGTGCGTGGACAGCGAGCGCGAGCCACGCGGGCGGGCTACCTCGGTGGCTACGAAAGCGGGGTCGCGCTGCGGCAGCAGGTCGATCTGAATCTGTATTTGGCCGTGGGCGGTGATCGCGTCGCGCAGCCCACCGGAGGCAGCGTAGATCAAGCTGCCTTCGACGCCACCGTCGGTGACGATGAACTCGCCTGCCTGGTGAAATTCATCGCCTGAATCGGCACTGAACGTGAGCGCCATATTCTTCAGCGGCTGGCCCGCGAACCGGGTGCGAAAGTGCTCCGACCAGCCAGGTTCGAGCGCGCCGCCGTGGCCCACCCGCGCCACGTCGAATCCGCAGTTCGACGGCTGCAGTGCTGCCACGTCGACACCGCGTTGCAGCAGCAGCGGCACCCACGCCCCATCGGACCCCAGCCGCGACCAACTGGCCCCGCCCAGCGCCAGCAGCACCGCATCGGCCTGCACGCCCAGTTGACCCTGCGGCGTGGCGAAGCGCAGCGCAGATGCGTCGTCCCAGCCCAGCCAACGGTGCCGCATGTGAAAGCGCACGCCTTGCTCGCGCAGCCGGTGCAGCCAGCCGCGCAGCAAGGGCGCGGCCTTCAGATCGCTGGGGAAAACGCGGCCCGAGCTGCCGACGAAGGTGGCCACGCCCAAGCCCTGCGCCCAGGCCCGCAGCTCGGCGGGGCCGAAGTTGCGCAGCAGCGGCTCCATCTGCGCACGCCTCGCCGCGTAGCGCCGCACGAAGGATGCGAAGTCTTCAGCGTGCGTGAGGTTGAGCCCGCCCTTGCCGGCCAGCAAAAACTTGCGGCCGACCGAGGGCATGGCGTCGAACACGTCGATCTGCACCTGCATTGGGGCCTGCATTTGCGCGCTGCCCTGCGCCAGCACTTCGGCCGCCATCAGGCCGGCCGGGCCGCCGCCGATGATGGCGACTCGTCGGGTTCGCAACGGGTTGGTCATTGCCGCAGTGGAACGGACTGATTCATCACGTGATCTGATCGATAGCAACAAAAGCCTGGCATAGGCATGTGGCGGACTTGCGGGGAGAGGTTTCGATGAGGCGATTGTCAGGGCGCTCAAGAAATTTGCCGCGGCGCACGGTCGCAGCGCTGCTGGCCGACCCGTTCCTGGCGGCTTGAACCGGATCGTGTAAGAAACGGCGTTCGCCCACGACACGATATTGACAAGCTTCGGAGGCACTCCCATGAACTCTCATCGCAACATCGGCCAGCCTGTTTCGACCACGGCATGGCGGCGAATCGCCTGGGTCGCCGTGAACCTCGCAACCGCAGTGACGCTGGCCGGCGCCACTCAGGCCGCAGTCGCGGCCGACACATCCACTTGCACGGCGCGCAGCGGGGCGACGATCACCCCGGTGGTCGAGCTGTACACCTCGGAGGGGTGCAGCTCGTGCCCACCCGCAGACCGCTGGTTGTCACGCCTCGCACCCGATGCGTCCGTGGTGGCGCTGGCCTTTCATGTGGACTATTGGGATCGCCTGGGCTGGAAAGACCGCTTCGCCAGCGCCGCCCACACGGCACGCCAATCGCAGCAGCAAGCCGCCAACGGCGCTCGTTTCAGCTACACGCCGCAAGTCGTCGTCGAAGGTGCCGACCGCAAAGACTGGCCCGATGTGCGGCTGCCGTTGAAGGCCGGCAACGCCGCGCAGGTTCAAGTCAGTTTGACGCGCGAGGGTGATCGCTTTACCGCCAGCGTGCATCCCGTCGCCGGCGGACCGTCGAAGCTGGCCGCGTACTGGGCCGTGACCGAGCTGAACCACGTCACCACGGTGAAAGCCGGCGAGAACCAAGGCGCGACCTTGAAGCACGACTTCGTGGTGCGCGAGTACGCGCCGGTGGCAGCCTGGGCGGCCAGGGCCGACGCGCCGGTCAGCTTGAGCTTCACGCCGTCCGTTGCGGCCGACCCCACGCATCCGCGGCTGGTCAACCTGGTGGTGGTGAACGCCGACACCGGGCGGCCAGTGCAAGCGGTGAAGCTGGGTTGTTGAGGTTGGCCGTTCGGCAAAGTCGCCGTGCCAGGCTCGCTTCGCTGATGTTGTCTTGCTCGCTTTGCGGATGTTGTCTTTACTGCGTGAGTCCGCGTCGGGTCTCGGCCCGACACCCGAGTAACTTTGGTGTCCCCATAACTTCGCTGCGCGAAGTGAGTGGACCCCCGCTGCGCGAGCATTTGTTGGGCCAAAAGAAAGTCACCAAAGCAAAGGCCCTCAACACGATTTGAGCAGTTCTTCTGGCAAGAAGATGCGGCTGTTGAAGAGTTCCTCGGCTTGGTTCACCGAGCGCTACTTGACGAGGGGTTTCTCCGTCTCTTGCACTTGCGTTTTGGCAAGTATTGACCGAGCCGAATGCGCGATCTGAGTCGGTCAAATTCGGGCTTATGACCTTTGAGCATACGAACCACTCAAATCGTATTCAGGGCCTTTGCTTTGGTGACTTTCATTTGGCCCAACAAATGCTCGCGCAGCGGGGGTCCACTCACTTCGCGCAGCGAAGTTATGGGGACACCAAAGTTACTCGGGTGTCGGGCCGAAACCCGACGCGGACTCAGGCAGTAAAAATGAACTCAACGAGCAGCCTCTGAGCTGTCTCATGGTCAACGAGCCTCCGAAGGGCCGACCGGCCACACCACCTCGAAATGCTCCAGCACCAGCTCGATGCGCTCATCCACCTCAAAACCCTCCCGCTCAGCCTGCTCGGCGAACTCTTGACGGTGCGCGGTCAGCCACCAGCGCAAGCTCAGGTCGCCCTCGCCCGCTTCGAAGGCAAAGCCGTCGTCGATCTCGTTGAAATGGCGCAGCTCGACATGCGTGTTGCGAACGATGGCGCGCGGCTGTCCGGCACCGTCGAGCACCACCAGGTGATCGCCGATTCGAGGCAGCGGCTCCCCGTCTTTTTGGAACTCGAGCAGCAAGCTGGCATGCGCGCGCTTCACGCCTGACACGATCAGTTCGGCATGCGCATCGGCAAGCGCACGCGTGTCACCCAGCGCAGCGGCCGCAAAGCCTTCGACCTTCACCGAACACGCTTTTTGATAGGCCAGCCAGAACGGCTCGATATCTTGTGCGCGACCCGCCTGCGGTGCGTCGATCACGCTGCGCTCGGCCTCTCAGCCCGCGGCGCGCAACGCAGCGCGCAATTCGGCACCGAGTTCGGGCTTGTGGGCGAACGGGTCGGTCGGGTTGCGCGCGCCCATGATGTCTTGCATTCTGGTTTCAACGCTCGCCAGCGATTTGGGGTGGCTGTAGATGTAGAAGCGGCCCGCGTCCATCGCATCGAAAACAAACTGCGCCACTTGCGCCGCGCTGACCTTGCCGCTGCTGACGGCCTTGTTGCTCATGGCTTGGCCGATCAACTGGCTGCGCGTGGGTTTGGCAGAGGGGTCGAGCAAATCGGCGGGCCGGTTGCGCTCACTCTGGGTGATGCCGGTGGGCACGAAGAACGGGCACAACACCGACGCGCCGATCTGGTCGGTGACGAGGGCCAGGTCTTGATACAGGGTTTCGCTCAGCGCCACCACTGCGTGCTTGGTCACGTTGTAGACACCCATGTTGGGCGCGTTGAGCAGCCCCGCCATCGACGCGGTGTTCACGATGTGCCCTTGCCAAGCCGGGTCGGCCCTGGCTGCGGCCAGCATCATCGGTGTGAACACGCGCACGCCATGGGCCACGCCCATCAGGTTGACGCCCACCACCCACTCCCAGTCCTTCAGTGTGTGTTCCCAGATCAGGCCGCCGGCACCGACGCCGGCGTTGTTGAACACGAAATTTGGCGCGCCGAAACGTTTGAACGCAGCCTCGCCCAGGGCCTCGACCTCATGCGCTTTCGACACATCGAGCCGCAGCGCCAGCACCTGCGCACCCAGCGCCGTGATTTCGGCGGCGGCAGCATCGAGCGCGTCTTGCTGAACATCGGCCATGACCACATTCATGCCGCGCTGGGCGGCGATGCGTGAGGCTTCCAGCCCGAAACCCGACGCCGCGCCGGTGATGACGGCGCTGCCGCCCTTGATATTTTTCATGCTCGGGTCTCGGTGGTTTGGATGGCTTTGATCTGGAAGCCGATGCGCGGAAAGTGCACGTGCACCGAGCCGGCATCGTGGCGGGGAATGATGGGCTGGCTCACGTCGGATTCGGTTGCGTTGATCGGGCCGCGCGCGGCGCGAAGATCAGGCCGAGGGTCTCGCTGAAGTCGCGCACCTCGGCCCCTTGCAGTGCGCCCTTGTCCAGCAGCAGCCGGTGCAGCCGCGGCAAGTGGTAGTGCGGCACAGCCGGGTACAGGTGATGTTCGAGGTGGTAGTTCACATGGTGCGGAAACAGCAGCGCGCGCCCCAGCAGATTGGTGGCGCCGCCCCAGGTGCGGTTGGTGCGCGCAGCGGTCAAGGGGGAGCTGAAATCGGTGGTGGCGCCGTGCTCGCAAATGGCGCGCAGGCGCAGCACTGGCTGCAACACCGTGACCAGCGGCAGCGCCCACAGCACCGCATACCAGGCCAGCCCCATCCAGCCCCACACGGCGGCGCACAGCAGCGGGGCCAGCACATGAAAACCGACCACGAACCAACGGTCGGCGCGGGCGGTGGCGCGCAGTTGTGGGGATGTGTCGTCGAGCGG
>JAYVCL010000432.1:0-10412 GCA_043749975.1 Burkholderiales bacterium | reverse complement strand
GGCGGGCTGAGCCAGTGCCAGCGAGGCACCCAGGCCCAGGGCGCACGCAGCGCGACGCGGGGACACGCGCATCTCAAACGAAGCGGTTAACCAGGTTTTCCAGCCGCTCTTGCCGACCCGAACGCTGCCTGGGCGAGATGCCTTGCGCATGCACCCGCTCGGCTAAAGCGTCGAGGCTGGCTCCGGCTTCGATGCTCTGGCCCAACTCGCCGCTCCAGCCGGCATAGCGCTCGCTCAGCGCACGCTCCAGCTCGCCCGATTCATGCAGCGCGGCGGCGCACAAAAAGGCGCGCGCCAGCGTGTCCAGGCCCCCGATGTGGGCTTCGATTTGATCGATCGGGTCGATGCTTTGCCGCCGAACTTTGGCATCGAAGTTCATGCCGCCCGTGCCCAGGCCGCCGTGGCGAATGATCTCCAGCATTGCCGGCACCAGTGAGGCGTGGTTGTTCGGAAACTGGTCGGTGTCCCAGCCCAGTTGCTCGTCGCCCCGATTCGCGTCGATCGAGCCCAGGATGCCCAGCGCCGCAGCGGTGGCCACCTCGTGCTCGAAGCTGTGGCCGGCCAGGGTGGCATGGTTCACCTCGAGGTTGAGCTTGACTTCGTTCTCCAGGCCGTAACGCTTCAGGAAACCGTACACCGTGGCGCTGTCGTAGTCGTACTGGTGCTTGGTGGGTTCTTGCGGCTTGGGCTCGATCAGGATCGTCCCCTTGAAACCGATTTTGTGCTTGTGCTCGACCACCGCCGCCAGGAAGCGGCCATAGTGATCCAGCTCGCTGCGCAGGTTCGTGTTCAGCAAGGTTTCGTAGCCTTCACGGCCGCCCCAAAGCACGTAGTTTTCGCCGTTCAGCCGCTGCGTCCACTCGAGCACGTGCTTGACCTGCGCGGCCGCGTAGGCATAGACCTCGGGGTCGGGATTGGTGGCCGCGCCGCTCATGTAGCGCGGGTGCGAAAACAAATTGGCCGTGCCCCACAGCAGCTTGACGCCGCTGTCCTGCATCTTGCGGGCCGCACGCTCGAGCACGGCGTCGAGATGCGCATTCGACTCACGCAAGCTCGCGCCTTCGGGGGCCACGTCGCGATCGTGAAAGCACCAATACGGCATGCCCAGCCGCTGGAAGAAATCGAACGCGGCATCGAGCTTCAGTTGCGCTGCGGCCAGCGGATCACCGGTGAACCAGGGCCGCTCGAACAGGTTGCCGCCGAGCGCGAACGGGTCTTGCCCGCCCCAACAGAACGTGTGCCAGTAGCACACCGCGGGGCGCAACTGTTCGGCCAGCGTCTTGCCCAGCACCACGCGCTTGGCGTCGTACCAGTGGTAGGCCAGCGGGTTGCTGCTCGCCGGGCCTTCATAACGGATGGGCTCGATGGGGCTGTAGACGCTGCTCATGGATGGCTCGATTCAACGGAGGTTTCAGGACAGGGCGCGCAGCGGCGCGTAAGCCGCCCGGTAGCGAGCCAGGCGTGACTGCAGCGCCGTACCGCTCGCAACGTCGGGGCTGAACGATTGCGCCAGCGGCGGCGCGACGATGACCGCATCGCGATCCAGACCCAGACTCAGCAACGCCAGCCGCGCCGCACCCAGCGCCGGCCCGACTTCAGCGGCCAGCGGCCGGTCGACCTGCACGCCCAGCGTGTCGGCCAGCAATTGCAGCCACACGTCGGAACGCGCACCGCCGCCGATGGCCAGCAAGCGCTGCGGGCTGCTGCCGGCTTCACGCAAGGCCGCCATGCCGTCGGCGAAGGCAAACGCCACGCCTTCGATGACGGCATAGCTCAGGTCGTCGCGCCGATGCGCGTGCGTCAGACCGTGGAAGCTCGCCGTGCAGGCCGGGTCGGCATGCGGCGTGCGCTCGCCGGACAGGTACGGCAAGAACAGCGGCGCGTTTTCACGCACGCTGCCAACCGGCAAGCCGGCCAGCACCTCGGCAGGCGCCGTGCCGGTGATGCCGCACCACCAGCCGAGCGCGCTGCTGGCCGACAGCATCACCGCCATCTGGTGCCAGGTGTTCGGCAGTGCGTGGCAGAAGGTGTGCACGCCGCGTTCGGGGTTGGCGCGCGGGCCGTCGGTGGCAACGAAGACGACACCCGATGTGCCGAGCGACAGGAAGGCCTCGCCGGGACGCACCACGCCCACACCGATCGCGCCACCCGCGTTGTCGCCGGCACCTGCCGCCACGCGCACATCACGCGGCAGACCCCAGGCATCGCACCAGCGCGGCAGCAGCGTGCCGACCGCGTCCGGGCCTTCATGCAGCGTGGGCATCTGGTCGGCGCGCATGCCGCTGGCGGCCAACATGGGGGCGCTCCAGCGGCGCCGCGCCACGTCGAGCCACAAGGTGCCGGCGGCGTCGGAACAATCGCTGCTCATCACGCCGGCCAGTTGCCACACCAGCCAGTCTTTGGGCAACAGCACTTTGGCGACACGCGCGAACACATCGGGCTCGTGCTGCGCCACCCACATCAGCTTGGGCGCGGTGAAGCCGGCCATCGCGCGGTTGGCGGTGATGCGGCGTGTGGCCGGCTCAAGTGCCTCCAGTTCGGCGCACTGCGCCTGGCTGCGCCCGTCGTTCCACAAGATGGCGGGGCGCAGCACCTCGCCTTGTTCGTCGAGCAACACCGCGCCGTGCATCTGCCCCGCAGCCGCAAGGGCGCGCACCCGCAGCCAGCGCTCGGGGCCGGCCTGTTCACGCAAGGAACGCATGGCGCGGTCGGTGGCCGCCAGCCAATCGGCAGGAGCTTGCTCGGACCACAGCGGTTGTGGCCGCGACACGTCGAGCGGGGCCATCGCCTCGGCCACGAGCTGGCCGCTGGCCGACAGCAGCACCGCCTTGACGCCGGAGGTTCCCAGGTCGATGCCGATGGCGCAGCCGTTGTCGTCGGTCATTGCACTGCGCCTTACAGCGCGAAACACTCGGCCACCCGCGTGACCTTCTTGCCCGCGATGATCATGCCCAGCACTTCGTCCTCGGTGACCTCGGACGTGCGATAGGTGCCCACGGTCTTGCCGTTTTTCATCACGCTCAGCCGGTCAGACAAGCCGAACACATCGGGCATGTCGTGCGAGATCAAAAAGATGCCCACGCCGCTGGCCTTCAGCTTGCGCACCAGCTCGTGCACCATGCGCGTTTCTTCGGGGCCGAGCGCGGCGCAGGGCTCGTCCATGATGAGCGCTCGGGCATTGAAATACAGCGCCCTTGAAATGGCCACCACCTGGCGCTGCCCGCCCGACAAGGAACGCACCGGCACGCGGATGTTCTTGAAGTTCGGGTTCAGGCGGTGGAACACATCGCGCGCCGCTTTTTCCATCGCGTAGTCGTCCAGCGTGCCCCAGCGGGTTTTCAGCTCGCGGCCCAAAAACAGATTCGCCACGCTGTCCAGGTTGTCGGCCAACGCCAGCGTCTGGTAGATGGTTTCGATGCCCAGCTTTTGCGAGTCGGCCGGGTTGCCGATGGCCACCAGCTCACCGGCCACGCGCACCTCGCCGCTGTCGATCGGGTAGGCACCGGCCAGCATCTTCATCAAGGTCGACTTGCCCGCGCCGTTGTGCCCCAGCAGCGCGACCACCTCGCCGGGGTAGACCGTGAGGCTCACGTTCTCGACCGCGCGCACGCCGCCGAAGGCCTTGTGAATACCGCGCAGCTCGATCAATGCAGATGGACTGCTCATGACATGCGCTCCCCGGTGGCACGGCGGTACAAGACATCGAAGACCACGGCCACGATCAGCACCTGGCCGATGATGACCATGCGCAGGCCGATGCCCACATCGAGCAGCAGCAGCCCCGATTCGAGAAACTGGATGATCAACGCGCCCAGCACCGAACCCAGCACCGTGCCGCTGCCGCCCGACAGCGCCACACCGCCGATCACCGCCGCGGCGATCACGTACAGCTCCATGTTCGAGCCCAGCGAATTGGTGCCGGCGTTCAGGCGCGACACCGACACCACCGAGGCGATGGTCACCAGCACCGCCAGCAACAGAAACAATTTGAGCATCACCTTTTTCACCGGGATGCCCACCAACAGCGCCGCCTCGGGGTTGCCGCCGATGGCGTACACGTAGCGCCCGAAGCTGGTGCGGTTGACGATGAAGGCCATGCCCATCACCACCACGCCCCAGATCAGCACCGGGATCGGAATGCCCTGGCCTGCGCCCTTGTCGGCCAGCACATAGGCGTTCATCAACACGACGAAGCCGAGCAGCACGACGATGAAGAACAACGTCAGCCCGGCGTCGAACCAGAGCGGGCGCAGCGGGAAGCCGTGGGTCTGCGCATTGCGCCGCCGCGACACGGTGTTCCAGGCCATCAGCGCCGACAGTGTCAGCCCCAGCGCCCAGCTCAGCGTGGGGCCGAGCGAGCCGTGCAGCCCGCCACCGAGCATCAAAAAGGTCGGGTCGCTGACCGGCTGCGTCTTGCCGTCGGCCACCAAAAAGGCCGCGCCGCGAAACGACATCAGCCCGCCCAAGGTGACCACGAACGACGGCACGCCCAGGTAAGAAACAAGCCAGCCCTGGTACAGCGCGATCAACAGCGACACCGCCAACCCGGCCAGCGTGGCAGGCACCCAATGCCAGCCCTTGCTGTACATCAAAAAGGCGATCAGCACACCGACCACGCCCATCACCGAGCCGACCGACAGATCGATCTGGCGCGCCACGATGATCAGCGCGATGGCTGCGGCCACGATGCCGACCACCGCCGTTTGCTGGGCGATGTTGTACAGATTCTCCGGCGTCAGGAAGCTGCCGGTGAGCCCATGGAACACGAGCGCCATCACGGCCAACACGCCCGCCATGATCGACAGGCGCAGGTCGAGGGCGCTGATTTGCAATTGGTTCAACATGGTTCAGTTCCCGGTTCGGCGGCGTTGGCTCCCTCTCCCCGTTTCGGGAGAGGGAGTGGGCGGCCCTGCTGAATGGCTACTTGCAGGCAGCCGGGCCGGCCGCTTTGTCGACGCCCTTGCAGGCGGCGTCCTTGCTGATGTGGCCGGCCTTGATGACGGTGTCGAGGTTGGCCTGCGTGACCGGCACGGCCTTCAGGAACATCGCGTTCATCGAGACCTTCTTCTCGCCTTCGGCCCAGGTCACCGAACCATCGACCTTCTTGCCGCTGGCCAGCGCAACGGCGGCGGTGGCGGCTTCGCGGCCCAGGTCGCGTGCGTCTTTCCAGACCGACACCGTTTGGGTGCCCATCGCGACGCGGTTCAGCGCCGCATGGTCGCCGTCCTGGCCCGACACCGGCACGCCCTTCAGGCCGCGCGCCGACAGGGCCGCCACCACGCCGCCGGCCATGCCGTCGTTCGAGGCCACCACCGCGTCGACCTTGTTCGCGTTCTTGGTCAGGATTTGCTCCATGTTCTTTTGCGCGGTCTCGGGCTTCCAGCCTTCGGTGTATTCCTCGCCGACGATTTTGATGTCGCCCTTTTTGATCGCGTCGGCCAGCACCTCTTGTTGGCCCGAACGCAGGAAGTCGGCGTTCGGGTCGGTCGGCGAGCCCTTGATCATCACGTAGTTGCCCTTCGGCTTGGCGGCCAGCACGGCGCGCGCCTGCATGCGGCCGACTTCCTTGTTATCGAAGGTGATGTAGAACACGCCCGGCGCTTCGATCAGGCGGTCATAGGCGACCACCGGAATGTTCTTCGCCTTGGCCTTGGCCAGCGCGGGGACGATGGCATCCTTGTCCATCGCCAGGATGATCAGCGCCTTGGCGCCCTTGGCGATCAGGCCGTCGATGTCGGCCAGTTGCTTCTCGGGCGAGCCTCCGGCGTCGGCGCTGACGTAGCTGCCGCCGATCTTGGCGAGCTGGCCCTTGATGGCCGCCTCGTCGGTCTTCCAGCGCTCTTCCTGGAAGTTGGACCAGCTCACGCCGACCAGGGTTTGCGCCATGGCCAGCGTACCGTAGCCGGCGAGCAGGCTTGCTGCGATCAGTTTGTGCTTGAGGTTCATGCTGTCTCCTGAATTGGAAGTTGAAATTGCTTGCCGGCGTAAAACGGTCACCGGCCTGCGGGGGTTATGCGTCGGGCCGTCTCCCGACACTTTCGCTCTCGAAACCATGGCGCAGAGCCGATTCGACAATCTCGGCCGACTCGTCCAGCCTTTGCAGCACCAGCGACGCTGCGCCACGCGCCCACACTTCGTCGCCCTGGTGGCGCACCACCAATTGCACCCGCGAGCGATGCGGCAGCACCATCGCCTGCACCATGGCCGCGCGCAAGGCGGGCTCGTAAAGATCGGCCGCAATGGTGCCCATGCCGTCCAGCAGAACGAGCTGCGGCGCCAGCAGGTTGACCACGTTTCCGATCCATTGGCCCAGCATCCGACCCTGGTCTTCGAAGATTTTTCGCGCCCGTGCGTTGCCCGCACGCGCCAGGTCGGCGAGTTGGCTGTGGGCCGCAACCACGCCTTCCGCAGGCATCGGGTCTGCCCCCTGGATGAGCCCGGCCTGCTGGCCCTGGCGCACCACCGCGTAGTGCGCCACATAGGCTTCCAGGCAGCCCTGCTTGCCGCAGGGACAGGCCAACCCGCCCGCCACCACCTGAATGTGGGCCAGCTCGGCGGCCAGGCCCGAATTGCCGCGATACAGCTCGCCGTTGATGACCAGGCCCAGGCCCAGCCCGTGCTCCAGCGTGACGACAGCGACGTTGGCCAGGCGCGCCGCCGAGCCGAACCATTGCTCGGCCAGGGCCAGCATGTTGGCGTCGTTCTCGATGAACACCGGCACACCGAGCGCCTCGGTCAGCGCCGCGCCGATGCAGGCCACGGCACCTGAGCGCGCGGGCTTGAGCACGGCCGACCACAGCACCTCGCCGCGCATCGAATCGATGAAGCCGGGCAGCGCCACGCCGACGCCGGCCAGACGCGTGCGCACCGAGCCGCCGGCGTCAGCCAGACAGGCTTCGATCTCGCGTGCCAGCAGGCGCACCAGCGCCGCCGACGTGAGCGGTGCCGACAGCTTCACCTTGCGCGTGTTGCGCACGCCGCCGGCAAAGTCGCTCAACGCGATGGTGATCTGGTGCAGCGCCACCTTCACGCCCACCACCCAGGCGTGCTCGGCATTGATGGCCAGTTCGCGCTCGCGGCGCCCGCCGCTGAGAGAAGGCCGCGCGCCGACCTCGATCAGCGCTGCGCCCTCAAGCAAGCGGCGCGTCAACGAAGACACCGCAGGCTGGCTCAACCCGGTGATCTCGCAGATCTGCGCGCGCGACAGCGGATCACGCGCCAGGCGCACCGCGTGCAGCACCTGGTACAGATGCAACTGCGAGATCTGCCGGGACTGAAGACGCGCCATGGACACCTGCTCGAAAAACAGTGCGCCATTCTATTTCGGTGAAGTTTTTCTCAATCAGGACTTACCCGAAGATTTGCTGGTCGCAAGTATCCGGGCGTTGGGGACTTGTGAGCGCCTGCCTCTTGCGCTTGCGCGCCCGGTGCAGCCGCGAATCCGGCCTGCTTCGACGCGGGTCACCGGCACCCGAATGCGCGCTTCAGCCGATCATCCGATGCGCCGCAGGCAGTCGCGAATGTAGGTGTCGGATGCCTTCAACTGAGCGGTGATGTACTCGAGCGACCAGCCATGCGTGCCGTGGCACTTGACGCTGGCTGCGCCGGTGAAGCCCACGCGCTTGAGTGCTGCCAGCGGCACGGCGTGGTCGAGGGTGCCGTCGACTCGCGGCAACTGCTTTTCGCCTGGACCGAAGTTCAGCCCGTCGATGCCGTGGCGGTAGGCGCGGTCGATGTCCCAGATGTAGTAGTAGAAAAGGCGCTTGCGCTCGGCCAGGAAGGTGATGGCCTCGCTGATGGTCTCGCCCATCACCCACAGGTGGGGCGGTGCCAGGCACACGCCGAGGTTCGGGTGGTCGATGTCCTTCACCAGCCGCTTGATCTGGGCCAGGCTGTCGACGCCTTCGTCCCAGCGCTTTTCTTCGTTGCCACCCTTTTCGAAGTCGGCCGAGAAGGGCACGGTCAGGTGGTTCTCGACCGCAATTCGCACCCCACGCTGCTCGGCTCGCGCGACCAGCGGCGGCAAGAACGTGGCGACGAAATCGCTGTAGTGGGCTTCGCAATCGAAGATCACGGTGTCGATGCCCAAGTCAGCGGCAAAGTCAATGCGCTCCAGCATCTCGGCCTGGCTCTTGCCGTACATGGTCAGGCCGCAGGGCTTCAGGCGGTACTTCTCCAGCAGCGACTTGATGGCCCCGACGTCGTCGCCCGGATTCACGTGCCGGGCCAGCGGCGCTGAACTCGACCAGAGGTTCACTTCGCCGTAGCCCAGCCCGGCGATTTCGGCCAAGGCGGATTCGAGCGGATGGTCGTGGTAGGGCAGGATTTCGGCGGTGTAGCGGAACATGGGTGTCTCCAAAAAGAAGCTCGGCAAGCAAGGTCGATCAGAACAACGCCACCCAACTGCTGCCAGCCTGGTGGCTGCGCAGCACGGCGTCGATGAAAGCCATGCCTTGGCGCCCGTCGCGAACGGTGGGCATGGGGTGATGCTCGGGGTCGGCGGCCTGGCCGCCGGCCTGTGCGTGCCAGGCCAGCGCAAAGTCGCGGTAGAGCTGCGAAAACGCTTCGAAATAGCCTTCGGGATGACCCGCAGGAAGTCTTGTGGCCAGTGCCGCAGCGCCACCGGCCGGCGTGGCACCGCGTCGGATGATTCGGGCTGGCTCGCCCAGGCGCGTGAACAGCAGTTGCTCCGGGTTCTCCTGGTCGAAATGGATCGCCGCACGGCTGCCGTAAACGCGCAGTTGCAGCCGGTTCGCGCTGCCGCAAGCCACCTGGCTGGCCCACAGCATGCCGCGCGCACCGCCCTGGTAACGCAGCATGACCTGCACATGGTCGTCGAGCTTGCGGCCCGCCACGAAGGTCGTCAATTCAGCCGCCAGTTGCGACACCTCCAGCCCGGTGACGAACTGGGCCAGATGAAAGGCATGGGTGCCGATGTCGCCCAGCGCCCCGGCCGGGCCGGCGCGCTCGGGGTCGGCGCGCCATTCGGCCTGCTTGTGGCCGCTGCGTTCCAGCGGCTCGGCCAGCCAGTCCTGCGCGTACTCGACCTGCACCACGCGGATCTCGCCCAGCTCGCCGCTGCGCACCAGTTCGCGGGCGTGCCGCACCAGCGGATAGCCCGAATAGGTGTGCGTCACCATGAACAGCAGGCCGCTGCGCTCGGCCAATTGCAGCAGCGCGTCGGCATGGTCCAGGCGCGTGGTCATCGGCTTGTCGCAGATGACGTGGATGCCCTGCTCCATGAAGGCCTGGGCCACCGGGAAGTGCAGGTGGTTGGGCGTGACGATGACGACCGCGTCGATGCCGTCGGGCCGCTGCGCCTCGCGCACGGCCATATCGCGGTAGTCGGCGTAGCAGCGCTCGGGGGCGATGCGCATCTCCAGGCCGCTGGCCAGGGCCCGCTGCGGGTCGGAAGACAAGGCCCCGGCGACCAGCTCATAGCCGTCGTCGAGGCGAGCGGCGGCGCGGTGCGCACTACCGATGAAACTGCCCTGGCCACCGCCGACCAGACCGAAGCGTATGCGTCGCATCATGGGTTCCCTGCGTCAGCGAGCCGTTGCCAGGCTCAGGCCCAACACGGCGTTCAGCACCTCGGAGCTGGCACCGCTGGCGGCGAAATCGTCGAACGCGCGCTCGGCCACGCGGATGATGTGGCGGCGGATGAACTCGGCCCCCTGGCGCGCGCCATCCTCGGGGTGCTTGAGGCAGCACTCCCACTCCAGCACCGCCCAGCCGGCGTAGTCGTATTGCGCCAGCTTGGAGAAGATCGCGCCGAAGTCGACCTGCCCGTCGCCGAGCGAACGGAAGCGCCCGGCCCGATCGACCCAGACCTGGTAGCCGCCGTAGACGCCCTGGCGGCCATTCGGGCGGAACTCGGCGTCCTTGACGTGGAAGGCTTTGATGCGCGAGTGGTAGATGTCGATGAAGGCCAGGTAGTCGAGCTGCTGCAGCAGGAAGTGGCTGGGGTCATAGAGGATGTTGGCGCGCGGGTGGTTGTCCACCGCCTCCAGGAAGCGTTCGAAGGTGACGCCGTCGTGCAGGTCTTCACCCGGATGCAGTTCGTAGCAGACGTCGACACCGGCGGCATCGAAGGCATCGAGCACCGGCCGCCAGCGCCGCGCCAGTTCGGCGAAGGCTTGTTCGACCAGGCCAGCGGGGCGCTGCGGCCAGGGGTAGACATAGGGCCAGGCCAGCGCACCCGAAAAGGTCGCATGGGCTCGCAGGCCCAGGCGTTGCGACGCCTTGGCGGCCAGCCGCAATTGCTCGCCGGCCCACGCCGTGCGCTCGGCGGGTTTGCCACGCAGCTCGGCCGGCGCGAAGCCGTCGAACAGCACGTCGTAGGCCGGGTGCACGGCCAGCAACTGGCCTTGCAGGTGGGTGGAAAGCTCGGTGATTTGCAGGCCGAACTCGGC
>JAYVCL010000431.1:0-9073 GCA_043749975.1 Burkholderiales bacterium | reverse complement strand
GCGCCAAAACTTGGCGCAGCACGTCGAAATTGGGCTGGTGCGCCCGGCTGGGATCGAACCAGCAACCCCTGCCTTCGGAGGGCAGTACTCTATCCATTGAGCTACGGACGCAGAGGGCGGATTGTAGCTTCGCGGTCTGCTTCGAGTCGGCGTGCGCGAGCGCGCCGTGGCGGGCGCAGCGTGCGCAGCAGGTGGCGGCAATGGCCCGACCGTGCAGGTCTGCGGGTTGATGACCCGCCCTTTATAATTTGGGGCTGTGATGCAAGGTCGCCGGATGGCCCGATGCGCCCATCGCAGTTGAGGATTTCATGAGCGACGCGCACAACACAGACGACCACGACGGCCCGCACGAAGGCCCTATCAAGACGCCCAAGCAATTGATCCTGGCGATCTTTTTCTCTTTCGTGGTGCCCATCATCGCGATCATCCTGTTGGTGATGTACGTGGTCACCGATCACAAACCCGCCGCCGGCAGCGACGGCCTCACGCCGGAGGCGATTGCCAAACGCATTCACCCCGTCGGCGTGGTCGAAGTCAAAGACATGTCCGACCCCGCGGCCCTCAAAAGCGGCGAGCAGGTGTACGCAACGCAGTGCGTGGCCTGCCACGGTGCCGGCTTGGCCGGTGCGCCGAAGGTTGGCGACAGCACCGCCTGGGCAGCCCGGTTGGGCCAAGGCTATGACACGCTGCTCTCGCACGCCCTCAAAGGCAAGGGGGCGATGGGTGCACAGGGCGGCGGCGATTACAGCGACCTGGAAATCGGCCGCGCGGTCGTCTACATGACCAACAAGGCCGGTGCCAAGTTCGACGAGCCGAAGGCCGTGGCCGAGGGCGCTGCCCCCGAAGCCGCAGCGGCCCCCGGCGCTGCACCTGCCGCGAGCGCTGCCGCGCCAGCGGCAGCCGCCCCCGCGCCGCTGGCGGTGGCGGCTGCCGATGTGGTCAAGCCCGATGCGGGTGCTGTGGTGCCGGTGCTGTACAGCCAGCTTTGCCAGACCTGCCACGTGGCTGGTTTGGCCGGTGCGCCCAAGCTGGGTGACAAGGCCGCCTGGGCACCGCGCCTGGCGCAGGGCGTCGATGGCCTCACCGCCAGCGCGATCAAGGGCAAGGGCGCGATGCCGCCCAAGGGAGGCTCGGCGGCGTCGGACGCAGAGATCAAGGCGGTCGTGGCCTACATGGTGAGCAGCGTCAAGTAAATCAGCGCAGCGCCCAAAAAAAGCCGGCTTGCGAGCCGGCTTTTTTTTGGGCCCGACGGTTCGGGTTTCAGCGCTGCGCTGCCGTGTACCGCAGTCCGATGACGTCAGCGCGCAGGCGGTTGCGGTTGCGCTTGCGGTTGCGGCTTCAGCCGGAAGCCGAAACGCTGCGGCAGGGCCTGGAAAGCCACCTCGGTCGGTGACCACAGCGCCGCTTCTACGGCGTCTGCAGCCAGCCCCATGTCGAGCGTGTGCACGATGCCCACGCCGAGGTCGGTGGCCAGGAACAGCCGCCCCGCCTCGTCGAGCCAGGCCGACTCGAACTGCGCCGACAGCCCGGTGTGGCTGCTGATGTCGGGCGCGCTGGCGCTGCCCGTGTTCAGCCGCCACACCCACGGAGCCGCTTCCAGTTCGACGTAAACGCGCTGCGGCCCATTCTGAAAAAACCAGCAGCCTGCAGCGTCGTGCAGGTAATTGCGCTCGATGAATTCGCGCAATTTCTCGTGCAGGATGCGGCTGCCCTTGACCTGCGGAAACGGCCCGGCGGCCTGCACGCGGTCGTCGCGCATGTACCAGTCGCCGCGCGCGTCGAGCGCGAGCCAGCCGAAGCAGTGCGGCACGTTGGGCCACTTTTTCAGAGCCGCTTTGACGATCTCGTCCATGCCGCTATCTTGTTCCAGTTCGTGCTTCAGCGCGGAGCCTCAAAGCTGCGCCTGCATCCAGCCCATCACGCGCTCGGGCAGGGTCAGCACATGGCCGGGAACGCTGCCGCCGGGAAAGCCCACATGGCCGCCCTGTGCGGGCTGCCACAGCGTCACGTGGGGGCCGACCTCGCTGCGGGTCGGCAGGCTGCTCGCGGGCACGAGCGGGTCGTTGCGCGCGTTCAGCACCAGTGCCGGAATGCGGATCTGCGCCAGATGCGGTTTGGCCGAGCCGCGCGCCCAGTAATCGTCGGTGTCGCGAAAGCCGTGCAGCGGCGCGGTGAACACGTTGTCGAAGTCGTACAGGTCGCGCGCGGCCAGCAGGCGCTCGCGGCTGAACAGCCCCGGATGCTGGGCCAGTTTGCGCAGCGCCTTGGGCACCATGCTGCGCAGGAACATGCGCGTGTACACCTGCCGGTTGAAGCCGCGCCCGATGGCATGGCCGCCCGCCGCCAGGTCGACCGGCGACGACAACGCGGCCACCGCACCCAGCGTGCTGGCAGCCGACTCACCGGCCTCCTCGGCCCAGCGCAGCAGCGCGTTGCCGCCCAGCGACACGCCCACCGCTGCCATCGGCCCGCTGTGCTGGGCCCGACAGCGCCTGAGGATCCAGTCGATCTCTTCGAAGTCGCCCGAGTGGTAGGCGCGCGGGGCCAGGTTCAGCTCGCCCGAGCAGCCGCGAAAGTGCGGGACCGCAAAGCGCCAGCCGTGCTCGCGCGCCCAGTTGGCAAACGCCTGCGCATAGTGGCTGCCCGACGAGCCTTCGAGCCCGTGAAACAGCACCAGCAGCGGCGAGTTCGCAGCGTCGTGGTTAACGGGGCCACGCAACCAGTCCACGTCGACGAAGTCAGCGTCCGGCGTGGTCCAGCGCGTGCGGTCGAAACTTGGCGCGTCGCCGTGGAAGCGTCGAGCGAAAAGCGCGGGCCAGATGGTCTGTGCATTGCCGCCCACGGCTCCCGCGCCGAAAAGCCAGGCCGGCGCACGGTAGCCCTGCATCAAGTCGGCATCAACCTAGAAACCGCAGTTGGACGCGCCCGAGCGGGCCGCGATGGGGTGCGCTGGCAAGGCGCGACGATGCGGCGGGCTGATGCCCGCAAGGCGGAGCAACCCGGCCTGAAGGCCTGCCAGAGCGCCGCAGCGTGGCTCGCTCGGGTGTGTAGCGCTATCACCTGCGAGGTGATGGATATCGTGGGCGGGAATGTGTGCATTCATGCGGTGAGGCCAGCGGAATCAAGCGGTCAACTGCGGTTTTTAGGTTCAATGCAGCACCGAGGAAGGCTCGGTCGCTTCCTGGATCTCGTTCGGGGTGCCCGGGCTGGCGTGGTGCGCCACCAGGCGCCACCCTTGTGCCGCCTTCACGTAGACGTTGGTGGCGATCACCCAGCCCAGGCGCGGGCCTTGTTCGGTCAGCACATGAATTCGTTCGACCACGTTGTGCACCGCGCACGCATGGGTGTGCACGCGGCGCACTTTCTCGGGGTGCGCGTCGATGCTGCCGTTGGCGAACATGGCCTCGAACGAGGCGCGGATCGTCGCCGCGCCGATCACCCGCGGGCCGCCCGGGTGGACGCAGACGATCTCGTCGTCGTCAGACCACACGGCCATCAGCTTTTCGATGTCGCCCTGTTGCAGCGCTTCGTAGAACTGGGCTTCGGTGTCGTCGGCTGAGCCCAGCGTGACGCCAGGCGGTTTAAGGCGCGGCATGCAAACTCCTTGCTGTTACTTGAAGACGACCGTCTTGCGGCCGTTCAGCAGCACGCGGTGTTCCACATGCCAGCGCACCGCGCGGGCCAGCACCACGCTTTCCACATCGCGGCCCACGGCGGTGAAGTCTTCGGGGCTGCGTGAATGGTCGACCCGCTCCACGTCTTGCTCGATGATCGGGCCTTCGTCGAGATCGGCCGTCACGTAATGCGCGGTGGCGCCGATCAGCTTCACCCCGCGCTCGTGCGCCTGGTAGTACGGCTTCGCGCCCTTGAAGCTGGGCAGAAAACTGTGGTGGATGTTGATCGCACGGCCCTTCAGGAAAGCGCAGAAATCGGGGCTGAGGATTTGCATGTAGCGCGCCAGCACCACCAGGTCGATCGCGTGTTCGCTCACCAGCGCTTCGACCTGCATCTCTTGCGCGCGCTTGGCCTCGGGCGGCGCGCCGGTGGGCAAGGGCAGGTGATGAAACGGCAACTGGAAGCTGGCCGCCAGCGCCTTGAAGTCGGGGTGGTTGGACACGATGGCCGCGATCTCAACCTTCAATTGCCCCGACTGCGCCCGAAACATCAGGTCGTTCAGGCAGTGGCCATGCTTGCTGACCATCAGCAGCAGGCGCGGGCGGCGCGCCAGCGAATGAAACTGCGCCTGCATGCCGAACTGCTCGCGCACATGCGTGAAAAGCTGCTCCAGTGTGCCGGGGCCGCTCAGGTGGGCCGGCGCCTCGAAGTGCACCCGCATGAAGAACAAGCCCGTCGCGTCGGCACTTTGCACATCACCGAACTGCTGCGAATCGACGATGTTGCAACCGGCCTGGTACAGCAGGCCCGACACGGCAAAGACGATGCCCTGGGTGTCTCGGCACGAGAGGGTGAGGACGAATTCTTGGGCTTTGGTCATCATGGGCGTCTGCGGGTTTGATCGATTGTACGAACGGTGCGAACGGCCCCTAAAATTCGCCGATTGCAACATCGCTCACTGGCCATGCCGTCACCGATTCAAGACTGGACCGAACGCAGCCGAGACTTGTCGCGCCTGCTGTCGCGTGCCGGTTTGGGCGATCGTGCGGCCTTCGCCACGCTTTACGAGCGCACCAGCTCGCATCTATTCGCCGTTGTGTTGCGTATCAATCGAGACCGCGGCCAGGCCGAAGACGTTTTGCAAGAGGTCTACGTCAATGTCTGGCGCGCGGCGCAAGGTTTCGACGCTGCGCAAAGCCAGCCCCTCACCTGGCTGACCAGCATTGCCCGAAACCGTGCCATCGACAGCCTGCGTCGGGCGCAAACCCAGCCGCAGTTCGATTCACGCAGCCACTCCGGCGACGAGGACACCAACGTGTATGACGACAAGGCCGACGACGCCCCTGGACCGCTCGAATTGCTGAGCCGGGCCTCGGATGCGCGCGCCCTGACCGACTGCATGCTGGACCTGAGCGCGCCGCAGCGGCAAAGCGTGGCGCTTGCCTTCTACGACGGCCTGAGCCATGCCGAAGTGGCCGACCAGATGGGCCAGCCGCTGGGCACCGTGAAGTCGTGGGTGCGTCGCGCGCTGATGTCGCTCAAGGCCTGCCTGGAACGCGCTTCGCAGGGCGATGCTCCTGCCAGCGCGCAGCAGGGCAGCCGCTGACATGGACTACAGCCGCTCCGCACTGGCCGACCGTCTGGCCGCCGACTACGTCGCCGGCACGCTGCGCGGCCCGGCCCGCCGCCGCTTCGAAGCCCTGTTGCCCGCCCACCCCGGATTGCGCCAGGCCGTGCGCCATTGGCAGGATCGCTTGATGCCGTTGACGCTCAGCATTCAGCCTCTGACGCCGCCTGCCAAGGTGTGGAAACGCATCGAGGCGCGCATCGGCGGTGCCGCCACGCAGCGCGCTGGCGAAGCGGCCGACACGGGCTGGTGGGGACGGCTGTCGTTCTGGCGCGGCTTTTCGGCGCTGGCAAGCGTGGCTGCCTTGAGCCTGATGCTGTTGCTGGCCAACCCCGACCCGGCGCAACCGCCCATCGTGGTGGTGCTGGCATCCACCGCACCGGCCAACGCCGACGGCACGGTCACCCCCGCCTCGTTCGTGGCCAGCATCAGCGGCGATGGCCGCAGCGTGGTGACCAAGCCCTTGCTCAATGTGAGCCTGGCGTCGGACCGCGCTCTGGAACTGTGGGCGGTGCCTGCGGATTCGGCCAAGGGCGGGGCTGCGCCGAGTTCGTTGGGCCTCATCTCGGCCAGCGGTGCCAGCGTGGTGCAGAAGAACAAGTTGCCGGCCGGGACGGCGGCCCTAGCAGTCAGCCTGGAGCCGCCCGGCGGCTCGACCACCGGCGCACCGAGCGGTCCGGTGCTGTTCGTGGGCAAGCTGCAGAGCTGACGCAGCGCCGCGTCCTGCTTGACCAGCCGAACACCGCGGCCTGCGGGACGCCGAACGCAGCGGCCACGTGCATCAGGCCCGAATCGTGGCTGACCGCGCCGCGCGCGGCGAGCGGCAGGATGACCTGGCGGACATACGTCTCGGGCAACTACAGGTCTACAGGTTGCTTTTGCTGCGGCAGGTATTTGCGCGCAGGCCGATCAAGCCCAATCCGGCGAGCAGCAGCACATAGGTGCTTGGTTCGGGCACTGCGGCAGCAACTTCTTTGGCGTTGAATCCGGCGATCTGCGCGCCGACGAAATTCCCCAGGTCGTTGATGCCCGCCACTTTGCCGTCACCGAAGGGGTTGTCGCATGCGTGACCGAAAGCCGCCGGGTCGGCACCGTCGCACAGCACCTCGCCTTCGCCGTTAGGATCGAAGGGCCCGGTGTATTTGTAGAACTCGTATCGGCGTACCTCGGCCTTGCCGTTTTTGCCGTTGGCTCCAAGATCGAACGCTGCGGCCTTGAACTCGTTCTTGCCGTCTGCATTGGCGTTGGCCTGAAAGACCTCCCACTCGACCTCGGTCTGGGCGGCTTCGACGTCCGCATTGTGCCGAAGCAAGTTGTCGAGCTTCACGTTGTGGTCCACCTCGGTCTTGAAGGTCTTGACCCAATACGCCTCCCCGAAGGCTTGGCCGGCGATGACGGGCGGAGCTACCGCCTGTATCCGAACCTGCACCGCCTGGTTGGCAGCTCCCGGCGCAGCAGGCGTGAAGCTCACCGACGGAATACCGACGAGGGTTCTGTTCAGCACTGAAGAGTTCGCGGCGGTCTCGAGCAGCCAGTTGTAGTTGATTTTGGCCGGGCTCCCCAAAGTTGCCACGCCAAAGTGATCGCAAGGCACATTGGGGTAGCCGACGCCACCCAGAGCCCAGCAACTGTCGCGCGGGTGGGCAAATACGCCGGACGCCGTTCCGGTTCCCCACGCGCCATTGGCGAAGCTGGCCTTGTAGGTGATTCGCGCGCCGAAGCCGGCGATGTAGTCGATGGTCGGTGCGCCGTATCGCTCCACCGAGTTGGCGGGCACGCCGAAGTTGCGGTCCAGACCGAACACACTGGATATCCCACCGGCGTGATCGAAATGGCTGTCTTCGATTTCAATCTCGAAGCCGTGTGCGGTCTGGCCCGTGTCATTCACCACATCGAAGTTCGCCAGACTGCCAAACACGCCAGCATGGGCTGTTGGAGCTCCCAAGCTGGCGATGAGCGCGGCGCTGGCCCATGCGATGCCCGATGTGATTTTGCGCACGACGTGTCTCCCTTGACGTGTTGTTCAATTTGAGGTTAGTTGAAAAGTTCCAGCACGAAACTGAAAAAATCGTAAACGCACGTAACACGATGTGGCTCAAGCGCGTTACGAGGCGGCTGCTGTCGTGCTGCCGGGGTAGCCGCCTGGCGTCTCTTCGCCGCGCGGCAAGCCCGTTTGCCGAAGCGCCTGCTCCACCCGCTCGGGCCGCACTTCGGTCAAACACCGCGTGTGACCGAAACGGCAGACGCGGTCGAAGCAGGGCATGCAGTCCAGCTTCAGTTCCTGTTTCAGCCAGATCACCTGGGCGCGCGGGTTCAGCGGCGGCGTGTGCACGGGGCTGGTCGAGCCGAACACCGCGACCTGCGGCACGCCGAACGCAGCGGCCACATGCATCAGGCCCGAATCGTTGCTGACCATGCCGCGCGCGGCGGCGATCAACGCCATCGCATCGAGCAGCGATGTCCGGCCAGCCAACACCCTGCATGCCGCGGGCGCTGCGGCAGCAATGGCTTCGCACAGCGCCGCTTCTTTGGCCGAGCCGAGCAGCAGCACGACCAGGCCGTGCGCGGCAAACAGCGAGCGCGCCAACTCGGCGTAGTGGCTCGCCGGCCAGCACTTGGCGGGGCCGTATTCAGCGCCGGGTGCAAAGACCCAGTACGCCTGCGCCTGCACGCCGGCCGACGCGGTGGCTTGCTGTAGCGTGGTCGCGTCGAAGTGCAGCCGAGGCCGCGCCGGCGGCCCGGAAAAATCGCCAGCCATGGCGCTGTAAAACGCCACCATCGGCGGGCGGCCTGGCGGGTTGGGCAGGCGTCGGTTCAGCAGCCCGAAGCGGCCTTCGCCGTGGTAGCCGATGCGCAGCGCAATACGCGCAAAAAAAGGAATCAGCGCCGACTTGATCGAATTGGGCAGCACCAGGGCCACGTCGAACCTGCCGCGCAGCCCGGCCGCCACCGCGCGGCGCTGCGCCCAGTCGAGCCGACCGTGCGCAAACGGCAGCTCGATCACCTCGTGCACCTGTGGCATCGCGCGGTACACCGGGGCCACCCAGGGCAAGGCCGCCACGCTGATCATGTCGCCCCGCGCCGCCAGCCGCGCCAGCAGCGGCTCGGTCATCACCGCGTCGCCGATCCACTGCGGCGCGATGACGAGGCTGCGGGTCATCTGGGCCGCAAGGTTCAGTGCGGGTGAAGCTTTTCGCCCGCCTTCAGGCGGTACACCGTGCCGCAATACGGGCACTTGCCTTCACCCGTGGTGGCCACGTCGATGAAGACCTTGGGGTGCGTGCTCCACAACTCCATCTTCGGGTTCGGGCAGGTCACCACACCCGGGCCTTGCAGATCGTGGGCGGTGACTTCGACGACGGATTCAGCGCGGTTCATGGCCATGTTGATTTTCAGGCGACCCGCGTCAGCCACTCGGCGTACTTGGGGTTGCGGCCGTTGACGATGTCGAAGAACGCGCTCTGGATTTTTTCGGTCACCGGCCCGCGCGAGCCTGCACCCAGCTCGACCCGGTCCAGCTCGCGGATCGGCGTCACTTCGGCGGCGGTGCCGGTGAAGAAGGCCTCGTCGCAGATGTAGACCTCGTCGCGTGTGATGCGCTTTTCGACCAGCTTCAAGCCCATGTCGGCGCAAATCGCGATGATGGTGTCGCGCGTGATGCCGTTCAGCGCGCCGGCCCCCAGGTCGGGCGTGTAGACCACGCCCTTCTTGACGATGAACAGGTTCTCGCCAGCGCCTTCGCTGACGAAGCCGCTCGGGTCCAGCAACAAAGCCTCGTCGTAGCCTTCATCCGTCACTTCCATGTTGGCCAGGATGCTGTTGGTGTAGTTG
>JAYVCL010000430.1:0-2657 GCA_043749975.1 Burkholderiales bacterium | reverse complement strand
GGCGTGCTGGGCAGCCACTACCAGGACATCTTCGCCTTCATCGTGCTCATTCTGGTGCTGACCTTGCGACCGCAAGGCCTGCTCGGCGAGCGTGTGGCCGACCGCGCCTGAGGAGAGCTGTGATGAACTTCAAAACCAACAAACTCGCGCTGGTGCTGATGGCCGCCGTGGCCCTGCTGATCTTGCCGTTGATCGCGCAGAATTTCGGCAACGCATGGGTGCGCATTCTGGACGTGGCCCTGCTCTACATCCTGCTGGCGCTGGGCCTGAACATCGTGGTCGGTTACGCCGGCCTGCTCGACCTGGGCTACGTGGCGTTCTACGCGGTGGGGGCCTACATGTTCGGCCTGCTCGCGTCGCCGCAGCTCACCGACACGTTTCCTGCCATCAAGGCGATGTTCCCCGGCGGTGTGCACATGCCGTTCTGGGTCGTGATCCCGCTCGGCGCCGCATTGGCGGGGCTGTTCGGTGTGTTGCTGGGCGCGCCCACACTGAAGCTGCGCGGCGACTACCTGGCCATCGTGACCCTGGGTTTCGGCGAGATCGTGCGCGTGTTCCTGAACAACCTCGACGCGCCGGTCAACATCACCAATGGGCCGAAGGGCATCGCGCAAATCGACCCCATCAACATCCTGGGCTGGAACCTGGGCAAGACCACGCATTTGTTCGGCTTCGACATGTCGTCGGTCACCAACTACTACTACCTGTTCTTGGTGCTGGTGCTGATCAGCGTCTTCATCTGCCACCGGCTCGAGCGCAGCCGCATCGGTCGCGCCTGGATGGCCATTCGTGAAGACGAGATTGCCGCCAAGGCGATGGGCATCAACACCCGCAACCTGAAGCTGCTGGCCTTCGGCATGGGCGCCACCTTCGGCGGTGTGTCGGGTGTGATGTTCGCGACCTTCCAGGGCTTCATCTCGCCCGAGTCGTTCAGCCTGCAAGAGTCGGTGATGATCGTTGCGATGGTGGTGCTGGGCGGCATCGGCCACCTGCCGGGGGTGATCTTGGGGGCGCTGTTGCTGTCGGCCTTGCCCGAGGTGCTGCGCAACGTGGCCGGCCCCTTGCAGGCGATGACCGGCGGGCGGCTCGACGCGTCCATCCTGCGTCAGTTGCTGATCGCGCTGGCCATGATCGGCATCATGCTGGCCCGCCCGCGCGGCCTGTGGCCTTCACCCGAGCACGGCAAGGCCGCGCCTGCGGCCGTGGCCCTCAAGTAAGGAGGCCAGCATGGCTGAAACCATA
This sequence comes from Burkholderiales bacterium, assembly GCA_043749975.1. Taxonomy (GTDB): domain Bacteria; phylum Pseudomonadota; class Gammaproteobacteria; order Burkholderiales; family Burkholderiaceae_C; genus JANYJJ01. Next base: position 1,415 of record JAYVCL010000430.1, on the reverse strand, counting down.
TTGAAAGTCGCTGCCGTCTCGAAGCGCTTCGGTGGCTTGCAGGCGCTGTCGGATGTGGGCGTCACCATCGAGCGGGGCCAGGTGTACGGCCTGATCGGCCCCAACGGTGCCGGCAAGACGACCTTCTTCAACGTCATCACCGGCCTGTACACGCCCGACTCGGGCAGCTTCGAGTTGGGCGGCAAGCCGTACAAGCCCAGTGCGGTGCATGAGGTGGCCAAGGCCGGCATTGCGCGCACGTTCCAGAACATCCGTCTGTTTTCCGAAATGACGGCGATTGAGAACGTGATGGTGGGCCGCCATGTGCGCACCCATTCCGGTTTGTTCGGCGCGGTGTTTCGCACCCCCGGCTTCAAGCGAGAGGAAGCGGCGATTGCGCAGCGCGCGCAGGAACTGCTCGACTACGTGGGCATCGGCCGCTTCGCCGACTACAAGGCACGCACGCTGAGCTACGGCGACCAGCGGCGGCTCGAGATCGCCCGCGCGCTGGCCACCGACCCGAAGCTGATTGCGCTCGACGAGCCGGCCGCCGGCATGAACGCGACCGAGAAAATGGTGCTGCGCGAGTTGATCGACCGCATTCGCAAAGACAACCGCACCATCTTGCTGATCGAGCACGACGTGAAGCTGGTGATGGGCCTGTGCGACCGCGTCACCGTGCTCGACTACGGCAAGCAGATCGCCGAGGGCACGCCAGCCGATGTGCAGCGCAACCCGAAGGTGATCGAGGCCTACCTCGGTGCCGATCACAAAGCACATTGAGCCGGAGCCCACGATGACGATCAAAACCATGCTCAAGGTGAGCGATCTGAAAGTGGCTTACGGCGGCATCCAGGCCGTGAAAGGCGTTTCGTTCGAAGTTCGCGAGGGCGAATTGGTGAGCCTGATCGGTGCCAACGGTGCCGGCAAGACCACCACGCTGAAGGCCATCACCGGCTTGCAGCCAGTCGCCTCGGGCGACATCGAATACCTCGGCAAGTCGATCCAGGGCCAAGGCGCGTGGGAGCTGGTCAAACAGGGCCTGGTGATGGTGCCCGAAGGGCGCGGCACCTTCGCCCGCATGACTATCACCGAGAACCTGCAAATGGGTGCCTTCGTGCGCGAAGACAAGGAGGTGGATGCCGACATCGACAAAGTGTTCGCCATCTTCCCGCGCCTGAAAGAACGCCGCAACCAACTGGCCGGCACCATGAGCGGCGGCGAACAGCAGATGCTGGCCATGGGCCGCGCGCTGATGGCCCGCCCCAAGGTGCTGCTGATGGACGAGCCGTCGATGGGCCTCAGCCCGATCATGGTCGACAAGATTTTCGAGGTGGTCAACGACATCCACCAGCGCGGCACCACGGTGCTGCTGGTCGAGCAGAACGCCAGCCGCGCGCTGCAACTCGCGTCGCGCGGTTACGTGATGGACTCGG
>JAYVCL010000429.1:0-5014 GCA_043749975.1 Burkholderiales bacterium | reverse complement strand
TCAGGTGGCTGCCGATGCGACGTTCGACAGCATGGTCAGCGACCAGCGTGTGTCGGCAGGTGAAGACGTGCGCGTGGCCGGCCTGGCCGACGGCGACTGCACCTGCGGGCGCGCCGCATCGACGCGCTGGGCATCGAAGGTTTCGACGCGCTGCGTGGCTTCGTGCTGAAAGCCCGGCCCGAGCCGCCAGCCTCGCGTGCACCGCGTGCTAACGCGAAGCAGCCGGTCGGCGCGGTCGAGTTCGCGTGGACGGAAAACCTCGAAGCGCAGACCTACCGCTTGCAGGTGTCGCACGAGGCTGATTTCCGCGATCTGGTGTTGGATCGCAGCGGAATCGCGCAGCCCGCCGCGGCGGCTGAGCTGCCCGCCGCTGGCACCTACTTCTGGCGGCTGGCCAGCGTGCGCGCCAATGCCGACAGCGGGCCTTTCGGCGACGCACAGAGTTTCGAGTTGAAAGCCCAGCCCGAGCCGCCGCGAGGTGGTGTCTCGCCAGACGGCAAGCAGATCAACCTCGATTGGGGCGGCCGCGCCGGCGACCGCTACCGCGTGGAAATGGCGCGCGATGCCGGCTTCAGCCAGGTCGTGGCACAGGCCGAATTGACCGAGGCGCATTGGGCGCTCGAGCCGCCGTCGGGCCCGGGCGAGTACTTCTTCCGCTACCAGAGCGTCGAGCCCGATGGCTACGTTTCGCCGCCCAGTTCCACGCTGAAGCTCAACGTGCCACGCGACTGGAGCGGCGTGTGGTGGCTGCTGGTGCCGCTGGTGCTGGGGCTCTGATTGAACCCAGGTTCAACGACTGACCGTGCCGCTCACTTCATCATCTGATTGAGCCGATCGGCGTCGAAGCGTTCGGTGGTCTGCGCATCGCACGGAACGCAGTCTTGCGTGGCCTTGGTCTGGCTCGACAAGGTCTCGATCGCGGCCCACAGCAGGGCCACCTGGTGGGCGGTATCTGACGCGTTGTCGATCAGCCCCTTCATGGCCATCGCCATCGGGTCGTCGCCCTTGTTCACGCCGTAGGCCGAGAAGCCTGGCGGGGCCGACGCCGCTTCACGCGCCACGTCGGCCTTCGCTTCGATGATGCGCGCCGGAATTCCCACCGCCGTGGCGCCCGGTGGCACCGGCTTGAGCAGCACCGCGTTGGAGCCGACGGTGGCACCGTCACCCACCGTGAAGCCGCCCAGCACCTTGGCACCGGCACTCACCACCACGCCGCGACCCAAGGTGGGGTGGCGCTTGCTGCCTTTGTAGAGCGAGGTGCCGCCGAGCGTGACGCCCTGGTAGATGGTGCATTCGTCGCCGATCTCGGCCGTCTCGCCGATCACCACGCCCATGCCGTGGTCGATGAACACGCGCCGGCCGACGATGGCGCCGGGGTGAATCTCGATGCCGGTCAGAAAGCGCGCGAGGTGCGAGATGAAGCGCGCCGGCCAATGCCATCCGCCGATCCAGCAGGCATGCGCCCAACGGTGCATCGACAGCGCATGCAGACCGGGGTAGCAGGTGAGCACCTCGAAGCGCGAGCGCGCGGCGGGGTCGCGCTCGAGGATGCAGGCAATGTCTTCACGCAGGCGCTGGAACATGGACGGTCCGGTGACGTTGAGTGCGAATCAGCTTGCGTTGAGGAAGTCGCGCTTGCCCAGTTCGACCCCGTTGTGGCGCAACAGCGCGTAGGCGGTGGTGACGTGGAAAAAAACGTTGGGCAGCACGAAGTGCTTCAGATACGCCTCGCCCTTGAACTTCATCGGCTCTGCGCCGCGCGTGGGCACCTCGATGTCCTTGTCTTCGGTGCCGTCGATTTGAGCCGCGGGAACCGACTGCACGTAAGCGATGGTCTTCGCAACGCGCGCCTTCAACTCCGCGACCGTGGTCTCGTTGTCTTCGAACTTGGGAGCGTCGCCGCCAGCCAGCCGCACGACGCCGAATTTGGCCGAGTCGCAGGCGATCTGGATTTGTCGTGTCAGCGGAAGCATGTCGGGCGAAAGGCGACTTGCCAGCAGCACCGCGACATCAAATTTCTTTGTCGCTGCATGGGCTTCGGCGGCGTCGAGCCACACCGAAAGATTGCCCAGCATCTTCACGAAAATGGGCACGCTGGCCGAATGCATGGAAATCGACATTTTGTTTCTCCTGTATCAACGCAACGGGTGTGCGCTGGATGCTACCGCTTCACGCGCGAGTGTGTTTTCTCGTCCCGCACAGGCACAATCAAGACCAGCCCTCGCTCCCCACCCTCCCGCATCGATTGCCCGTGAACATCACCATCCTCGACGACTACCAGGACGCCGTGCGCAAACTGCCTTGCGCCATCAAGATGGAGTCCCTGAACGCGAAGGTTTTCACCAACTCGGTGAAGGGCATCGGCCAACTGTCGGTGCGCCTGCGCGACGCCGAGGTGCTGGTGCTGATCCGTGAACGAACCCATTTCTCGCGCCCGCTGCTCGAAAAACTGCCCAAGCTCAAGTTGATCGCGCAAACCGGCAGGGTCGGTTCGCACATCGACCTGGAGGCCTGCACGCGGCTGGGCATTGCCGTGGCCGAAGGCGCGGGTTCGCCGGTGGCGCCGGCCGAACTCACCTGGGCCCTGATCATGTCGGCGATGCGCCGGCTGCCGCAGTACATCGGCAACCTTAAACACGGCGCGTGGCAACAGTCGGGCCTGAAGTCGGGCTCGATGCCGCCCAACTTCGGCTTGGGGCTGGTCCTCAAAGGCAAGACGCTGGGCATCTGGGGCTACGGCAAGATCGGCCAACTGGTGGCCGGCTACGGCCATGCGTTCGGCATGCAGGTGATGGTGTGGGGCAGTCAATCGGCACGCGACAAAGCGCTGGCCGACGGCCACCTGGCAGCCGACAGTTGCGAGGCGTTCTTCGAGCGCTGCGACGTGTTGTCGCTGCACCTGCGCCTGTCGGACAACACGCGCGGCGTGGTCAGCCTCGAGTCGCTGTCGCGCATGAAGCCGAGCGCCTTGCTGGTGAACACCTCGCGTGCCGAATTGATCGAAGAAGGCGCGCTGGTGTCGGCGCTGAACCGGGGGCGTCCGGGCATGGCCGCCGTCGATGTGTACGAGACCGAACCGATCCTGCAAGGCCAACCCCTGCTGCGCCTGGAGAACGCCGTGTGCACGCCTCACATCGGCTATGTGGAGCAGGACAGCTACGAGATGTACTTCAGCGCCGCGTTCGACAACATCGTCAACTTCATCAACGGCACGCCGACGAACATCGTCAACCCAGACGCGCTGAAGGTTCTGCGTTGACCGACCTCGCAGCGGCGCGCTGGTCGCTGCTGTTCGGCAACGTCGCCATCGGCAGCGGCGTGATGGTGGTGGCCGGCACGCTGAACGACCTCTCCACGTCGCTCGACGTGGCGGTGCCGCTGGCCGGCCAGTTGATCGCCATCGCTGCGGCGGTGATGTGCTTTGGCGCACCGCTGCTGGCCGGCTGGGTGGCCGCCTTCGACCGCCGCCGGCTGCTGATGTGGGCCTTGCTGTGGTATTCCGCTGGCCACGCGCTGTGCGCGCTGATGCCCAGTTACGCCACGCTGTGGCCGGTGCGCGCGGCAACGATGCTGGGCGCTGCGGTGTTCACGCCGCAGGCCGCAGCCGCCATTGGCTTCATGGCCCCGCCCGAGCAGCGTGGCCGCAGCATCACCTTCGTTTTTCTGGGCTGGTCGGTGGCCTCGGTGCTGGGCATTCCGATGTCGGCCTGGCTTGGTGAAACGCAGGGCTGGCGGGTCGCCTTCGCCGCGGTGGCGGGCCTGTCGGCGGTGTCGGCTGCAGCCGTTTATCTGACCCTGCCCGACGGCGTGAAGCCCGCTGCGCTGTCTCTGCGCGCCTGGAAAGACTTGTTCACCCACCCGGTGCTGATGGCGATGGTGGCGGTGACGGCATTGCAAAGCACGGGCCAGTTCACGCTGTTCTCGTACATGGCCGCGTATTACAAGCAGGTGCTCGGTGCGACGCCGGGCCAGATCACGCTGCTGTTCGCCTGGTTCGGCGTGTTCGGCCTGATTGGCAACCTGCTGCTGTCTCGCTTCATCGACCGCGTGGGCGCGGGCCCCGCCGTGGCCTTCACCTTGGCGCTGGTGGCCGTCAGCCTGTTGTTGTGGCCGCTGGCGCTGGGCTTGGCGTCGACGGCGCTGGTGCTCGTTCCGTGGGCGCTGGGCTGCTTCTCGTCCAACTCGGCGCAGCAGGCACGCCTCGGGCTGGCCGCGCCGGCGCTGGCCTCGGCCCTGATGGCGCTGAACACTTCGGCCATGTACCTCGGGCAAGCGGCGGGTGCGTCGAGTGGCGGCTGGTTGCTGAGTCACGGGGGGTTCGCACCACTGAGCTGGGTCGGTTTGACGGGCTTGCTGGCGGCCATTGCGCTCAGCCTGTGGGTCAGCCGGCAAACGCTCAGGCACCTGCCGTGACCGACGCCGGTGCTGGAGGCCTCTCAAGGAAATGTGGCTCTGCCACTTTCCGGCATCCCCTCGGGGGGCGGACGACGTATGTCGTCGGCCTGGGGGCGCTCTCAGGCCAGCGCGTCGGCCACCAGGCCGTGCAACTGAACCAGGTCTTGCGCCACATCGGCCGGCAGATCGTCCGGCAGCGCACCCGAGATCAGCACGTGGGAGCCGCCAGCACCATCCAGCACGATGCGCAGCGTCAACGGCAAGCGGGGGGCGGCGCTGTCCGATTCCATCCACACCGGCGTACCACCGCGAGCCGACTCGAACACGATCACCGCGCTGGGTCCGGCGTCGCGCGTGGCTGCGTGTTCCAGGCTGGCGAAGACGCTGAAACCCCGCGAGGCGGCGCCTGCCTCCAACCGTTGCACCGTCTCCATCACGCCGAAGCGGCTGTGGCGCATCAGGCCCTGCGCTTCAGCGGCATCGGCGGCATCGGCGTCACGTCCGGCACCGAGCGCCGCCATCACCACGGCCACACAGCCAGTCATCCAGATTCGAAATGGCTTCTTCATCGGGTTGCTCCTTGGGTGCAAGAAGCGAAGCCTGCGCGCTGTATGTGAAG
>JAYVCL010000428.1:0-5716 GCA_043749975.1 Burkholderiales bacterium | reverse complement strand
GCAGGGTTGGCCCTTGAGCACGTTGATGCAGTTGCCGCCAGGCGCGCTAAGGGTGATTTCAGACCCCAGGTCCGAAAAGCCGACTTTCGTGCCGGCGTGGCGCAGGCCTGCCACGGCGATCACGCCGGGGCAATTGGCGGGCGAGGCGACGCCATGGCCCGCGCTGTTGCCGGCCGAGGCGACCACGACGGCACCTGCTTCGATGACGGCAGCCACCGCGTCGCGGTAGGCCGCGCTGCAGGCACCTGCGCCGCCCAGGCTCAGGTTGAGCACGCGCGCCGGGGTGGTGTTGGCCGGAACACCCGCAACGCTCAGCCCGGCTGCCCAGCGCATGCCGGCGATGATGTCCGAGTCGAAGCCGCCGCACTTGCCCAGCACGCGCACCGGCAGCACGCGCACATTGCGGCCCACGCTGGCCATGCCCAGGCCGTTGTCGGTCAAGGCACCGATCAGGCCGGCGGTCTGCGTGCCGTGCCACGAGCTGGGTTCGGCCCCGCTGGTGCAGCCCTGGAACGGGCCGCCGACCTGGTCGATTTCGGCCTGCGTGACCCAGTCGCCGGGGTCCGACGGATCGGCGTCGCGCCGGCTGCCGTCGTTGGCCACATCCACGTCGCCGATCATGTCGTAACCCGGCAGCAAATTGCCCCCGGCACCCACCCGCAGCAGGTCGGGGTGGTCGAAGCGCACGCCGGTGTCCAGCACGGCCACCACCACGCTGGGCGAACCGGTGGTGATGCCCCATGCGGCTTCCACGTTGATCGACGATTTCACCTCACCCGAGGGCGCGCGCAAATACCACTGGCCCACCGCCGGGCCGTTGCCGCCGGCGGCCAGATACAAGGGATCGCTGGGTGCGGCGAAGCGGTGGCGTCGCTGGTCGGGCACGGCGTATTCGATGTCGCTTTCCTGGGCCAGCCGCGCCGCCAGTTGCTGCGATGTCATGCCGCTGGCGAACATCACCTGCGTGCGCTCGGCCACGCCCGCACCGGCGCGCAGCGCCAGCCCGGTGCGCAGGCCCAGGCTCTGCGCCTGCGACGTGTGCTGTTCGGTGACGGAGAACGCCTGCTTGCGCAGCATCGGCGAGTCGGCCTTGAACTTCACGATCACACGGGCCTGTGGCGTGCTGTTGGCAAGCGCAGCGGCCAGCACCTGCGGCGCATGCAGCGTCAACGGAGCCAGCAGCGCACAGACGGCGGCGAGAGTGAGCAAAGGGTGGCGCATGGTCGAACTCCTGAGGGGCAAGCAGGCGCTGAACACGACGCGCCCTGCACTGTGACCCAGTTTAGGCGCGCTGGTGCCGCGCACAGGCCGCGAGCCGCACCGGCTTGCCGGTAAAGCTTTGTTGCGACAGGGCCGGTGCAACACCGGGTTCGACAACGAACAAAGCCCCGGGCGGGGCTTCTGGCGGCGTCCGGCGGTGTCCGGCGGGGCGCGCCGGGCGGTGGTTTCAGGTCACTTGGCGATCACGCGGGCCATCTCGAGCACCTTGCTCGAATAGCCCCATTCGTTGTCGTACCAGGCCACGACCTTGACGAAGGTGCTGTCCAGCGCCATGCCGGCATCGGCATCGAACACCGAAGTGCAGCTTTCGCCGCGGAAGTCGGTCGACACCACCTTGGCATCGGTGTAGGCCAGCACGCCCTTCATCGGCCCTTGCGAAGCCGCCTTCATCGCGGCGCAAATTTCGGCGTAGGTGGTGGCCCGGTTCAGCTCCACCGTCAGGTCGACCACCGACACGTCGGAGGTGGGCACCCGAAACGCCATGCCGGTCAGCTTCTTGTTGAGTTCCGGAATCACCACGCCCACCGCCTTGGCCGCGCCGGTGCTGCTCGGGATGATGTTCTCCAGAATGCCGCGGCCGCCGCGCCAGTCTTTGTTGGACGGGCTGTCCACCGTTTTCTGGGTCGCCGTGGCGGCGTGCACCGTGGTCATCAGGCCGCGCTTGATGCCGAAGCTGTCGTTCAGCACCTTGGCCACCGGGGCCAGGCAGTTGGTGGTGCAAGACGCGTTCGAGATGATGGCCTGGCCGGCGTAACTTTTGTCGTTGACGCCGAACACGAACATCGGCGTGTCGTCTTTCGACGGTGCCGACAGAATGACTTTCTTCGCGCCGGCGTCGATGTGCTTTTGCGCGGTTTCCTGGGTCAGGAACAGGCCGGTCGCCTCGATCACGATGTCGGCACCCACGGCGTCCCATTTCAGCTTTGCCGGGTCGCGCTCTTGCGTCAGGCGGATTTTCTTGCCGTTCACGACCAGGCTGTTGCCGTCGACTGCAATGTCGCCCTTGAAGCGGCCATGCACCGAGTCGTACTGAAGCATGTAGGCCAGGTACTCGGGCTCCAACAAGTCGTTGATGGCGACGATTTCGATGTCCGAGAAGTTTTGCGTGGCCGCGCGAAACACCATGCGCCCGATGCGGCCGAAGCCATTGATGCCGATTTTGATGCTCATGATTTCGATCTCCGTGAATGAAAAATTTGGGGTAGTTTGTCGCCGGCTACTTTCTGCCCAGCACCGCCCGCACCGTCGCCACGACATTCTCGGTCGTGAACCCGAAGTGCTTGAACAACACCGGCGCGGGTGCCGATTCGCCGTAGCTGTCGATGCCCACCACCGCCGCGCAGCCGTATTTCCACCAGCCGTCGGTGACGCCCATTTCCACGGCGATGCGCGGCAAGCCCTTCGGCAAAACGGCCTTTTTGTAAGCCTCGGACTGGCGCTCGAAAACGCTGGTCGACGGCATCGACACCACGCGCACCGGGATGCCACTGGCAGCCAGTTGCTGCTGCGCATGCAGGGCCAGGCCGACTTCGGAGCCGGTGGCGATGATCACCGCGCGCGCTTTTTTGCGCAGCCCCACTTCGCTGGGCTCAGCCAGCACGTAGGCCCCCTTTGAGATATCGCCCAGGTCGGTCTTCGGCGCGTAGGGCAGGTTCTGGCGCGACAACAGCAGCGCGCTCGGGCGGTGCCTGCTTTGAATGGCGCAGGCCCAGGCGACCACCGTTTCTGCCGTGTCCGCAGGACGCCAGACGTCGAGCCCGGGAATCAGCCGCAGCGAGGCGGCGTGTTCGATCGACTGGTGCGTGGGCCCGTCCTCGCCCAGGCCGATGCTGTCGTGCGTGAACACGTGGATCACGCGCAGCTTCATCAGCGCGGCCATGCGGATGGCGTTGCGGCTGTAGTCGCTGAAGGTCAGAAAGGTGCCGCCGTAGGGAATCAGCCCGCCGTGCAGGGCCACGCCGTTCATCACCGCGGCCATGCCGAATTCGCGCACGCCGTAGTTGATGTGGCGGCCACCGTTCGGGGAGCCGTCGGCTTCCATGCGCAGCGGCACCGTGCTGCTGGTGTTGGTGAGGTTGGAGCCGGTCAGGTCGGCGCTGCCACCCAGCAATTCTGGCAGCGCCTTGGTGAAGGCTTCGAGCGCGAGCTGGCTGGCCTTGCGGCTGGCCACGGTTTCGGCCTTCATGTGGGCGGCAATCGCGGCGTCGACCGCCACCTGCGCAAAGTTTTTCGGCAGCTCGCCGTCCATGCGGCGCACGAATTCCAGCGCCGGTTCCGGGTGGGCCTTGGCATAGGCCGCGAAGGCATCAACCCAGCGGGTTTCGGCGGCCAGCCCGCTGTGGCGGCAGTCCCACTGCTCGTAGGCCTGTTCGGGAATCACGAAGGGCTCGTACGGCCAGCCGATGGCTTCGCGGGTCAGTTTGATTTCTTCAGCGCCCAACGCTTCGCCGTGTGCCTTGGCCGTGCCGCCCCGGTTCGGCGAGCCCCTGCCGATGGTGGTTTTGCAGCAGATGAAGCTGGGTTTGTCAGAGCGCTTCGCTTGCGCGATCGCCGCGTCTACAGCGTCCACATCGTGACCGTCGACCGCGCGAATCACGTTCCAGCCATAGGCTTCGAAGCGTTTCGGCGTGTCGTCGATGAACCAGGGGCCGACCTTGCCGTCGATGGAGATGCCGTTATCGTCGTACAGCGCGATCAGCTTGTTCAGGCGCCAGGCGCCGGCCAGTGCGCCGGCTTCGTGGCTGATGCCTTCCATCAGGCAGCCGTCGCCCAAGAACACATAGGTGTGGTGGTCGACGATGGCGTGCCCGGGGCGGTTGAACTCCTTCGCCAGCAGCTTTTCGGCCAGCGCCATGCCGACCGCGTTGGTCAGACCCTGGCCCAGCGGGCCGGTGGTGGTCTCGATGCCCGGCGTGACGCCCACCTCGGGGTGGCCCGGCGTCTTGCTGTGCAGTTGGCGGAAGTTGCGCAGCTCGCTCACGGCCAAGTCGTAGCCGGTGAGGTGCAGCAAGGCATAGACCAGCATCGAACCATGGCCGTTGCTGAGCACGAAGCGGTCGCGGTCGGCCCAGTGCGGGTTGCCGGGGTTGTGCTTGAGGTGACGCCGCCACAGCGCCACGGCAATCTCGGCCATGCCCATCGGCGCGCCGGGGTGGCCCGAGTTGGCCTGCTGCACCGCGTCCATCGCCAGCGCGCGAATCGCGTTGGCCATCAGGGAAGTCTGGGGGGCGGGTGCTGTCGAAGCAATGGCGGCCATGCGGTTCCCTGGGCGTTGCGGTGGACGAAAGCTGCGCATTTTACGGGGCCGGGATAATTGGCCGGATGAACGGATTGCACCTGAAGGCGATCATCCTGGCCGCAGGCCGCGGCATGCGCATGCGCCCGCTGACCGACCGCACGCCGAAGCCGTTGTTGAGGGTCTGCGGCAAGCCCTTGATCGAATGGCACCTCGAAGCCCTGGTGCGCGATGGCGTGCGCGAGGTGGTCGTCAACACCGCCTGGCTGGAGGAGCAGATTCCGGCGGCGCTGGGCGACGGTGCGCGCTGGGGCTTGCGCATCGCCTATTCGATGGAAGGGCGCGACCACGGCGGCGCACTGGAAACGGCCGGTGGCATCGCCAAGGCGCTGCCGCTGCTGGTGAGCGATGAGCGCGACTGTTTCTGGGTCGTCTCGGGCGACATCTTCGCGCCGGCTTTTCGCTTCGATGCAGGTGCCGCACAGCGCTTTGCGCAGAGCGATCTGCAGGCCCACGTGTGGCTGGTGCCGAACCCGGCGTTTCATGCGCAGGGCGACTTCGGCCTGGACGCGCAAGGCTTCGGTTTGGCCGACGGCACCGGCCCGAACGGTGAGCGCTGGACGTATGCGAATCTGGCGCTGTGCCGGGCTTCGTTGCTGGCTGGCATCGCGCCGGGTGCGAAAGCCGCGTTGGGGCCGTTGCTGTTCGACGGCATGCGCAAGCGCTCGATCACCGGCGAGGTCTATCGCGAGGTGTGGGAAAACGTGGGCACGCCGGCGCAGTTAGAGGCGTTGAATCGAATGGCTCCCTCCGCGTCGACGGGTGGCTAGGGTTTGGGAGTTGGAGCGTGCTGATCATTTCGTGCTGCCGGCAGCGGTTCTGGCTCAGCGCGCAAGAGCGGCCGGCCGCAGCGCGCGCAGATGAGCCGCAGCGACGATGCCGCCCAGCACCGCACCGGCCACCACGTCGATCACCACGTGCTGGCGGGTGGCCAGCGTGGAATACAAAATGCCCAGGCACCAAAGCGCGTTCAACACGCGAAGGGCCATGCCGCTGTGCATTTCCAGCAGCAGCCGTTCCAGCCACAGCGCGGTGAACACCGCAAACGCCACGTGGAGCGACGGGCAGGCGTTGGACGCCACGTCGACGGTTTTCAGGAACTGAATCGACGGGTGCTGAGACCAATCGATGTCGAAGCCT
>JAYVCL010000427.1:0-6460 GCA_043749975.1 Burkholderiales bacterium | reverse complement strand
CCTTCTGCACCGACAGCAGCACGGTGCGCCGGCCGTTGTACAGCGCCATGCTTTCAGCTCCTGCGGGCCGTCGGTCACGTCGGCGACCTGCCAGAGCTTGACGGCGTTGCCACCCTTTCGCGTCACCACGATGTCGCGAAAGTCCTCCGGACGCTTCAAGCGTGCATTGATTTGCACCACACGCTCTTGCTCGCGCGAACGCACCGCGCCCATCGGCAGCTCTTGGTTTTCACTGCGCCAACCACCTGGTCGACGCCGATGCCGAGTGCTTCCAGGGCGGCCGGCTTCAGGTAAAGGTTGACCTGCCGCTGGATGCCGCCGATCACGCTGACCGAGCCCACGCCGCGCACATTTTCAAGCCGCTTTTGCAGCACCTGCGTGCCCCAGGTGGTGAGCTCTTGCGGCGACCGTTTGGCGTCAGTGGACACGATCGCCACGTTGAAGATCGGCTGGCTCGCCGGGTCGAAGCGCGAGATGCGCGGCTCTTTCACTTCATCGCGCAGCAGGGGGCGGATCAGCGCCACCTTTTCGCGCACGTCTTCAGCGGCTTTGCGCCCGTCCACGTCGAGGTTGAATTCGACGATCACCACCGAGCTGCCTTCGTACGAGCGCGAGTACAGCGAGCTGATGCCGGCCACCGTGTTGACGGCTTCCTCGACCTTCTTGGTGACCTCGCTTTCGACGATCTCAGGCGATGCGCCGGGGTAGTCCATTTGCACCACCACGGTGGGAAAGTCGATGTTCGGGAACTGGTCCACCGACAGCCGCTGATAGCTGAACAGGCCCAGCACCACGAAGGCCAGCATGACCATCGTGGCCAGCACCGGGTTGCCGATGGAAACGCGGGTGAACCACATGTTCAGCGCGCCCCGGCGGCTTGCGACGCGGTGCTGGCGCTGGCTGCCTGGCCGGGCGCATCGGCAGCCGCCGGCAGCTTGACCGGCGTGCCGTCGCGCACCTGGCCCACGGTGCCGCGCAGCAAGGTGGTGCCCGGCGTGAGCGCGTCACCGAGCAATTCGACCGCGGCTTCGGTTCGCCCGTCGACACTGATTTCGCCGCGCGCGCCCAGCGTGACGCTGCGCTGCGCCACCTTGCCGTCGACCACCGCCAGCACATAGGGCCGCGCCTGGTCGATGCGCACCGCCGACGCCGGCACCAGAAGCGCCGACTGGCGCTCGAGCGCGATCGTGCCGCGTGCGAACAGGCCTTGGCGCAGGCCGCTGGCGGTGTCAGTCGATGGGTCGGTGGCCAGGTACACCATCACCGAGCGCGTGCCGGCCTGCGTGCTCGGGTTGATGCGCGACACGCGTGCGGCCAGCGGCTGCGCGCGGCCGTCCACATCGAGCCGCGCGATTTGTCCCACCCGCACGTTGACCACGTCTTCTGGCGCCATCGCGGCTTCGAGTTCCATGCGCGACAGATCGACCACCTCGACCAGCTTCGCGTCGATGGCCACGCGCTCGCCCGGCTGCACCAGCCGCTGCGAGACGATGCCGCCGATCGGCGACACCAGGCGCGCATCGGCCTTCGCCTTGCGCGCCAGCGACACGGCTGCGGCCGACGCCAGGTAGCTGGCTTGCGCCGAGGCTTCCATCGAGATCGAGGTTTCCAGGCCGGTGGCTGAAATGAAACCCTGCGCCACTAGCGCGCGGTTGTTGGCCAGCGTGCGCTGGGCGATGTCGACCTGCGTCTTCGCGGCCAACGCGGTCTGCTCGGCCTGGCGCAGCCGCAGGTCGTACTCGGTGGTGTCCAGCGCGCCGATCACCTGGCCGGCCTTCACGCTGTCGCCCTCGCGCACGGTCAGCGTCTTCACTTCGGCGGCCACCTTGGCTTTCACGAAGGCCGAGTTCACCGCCTTCAAGCCGCCCGAAACGGCCAGCGTGCGCTGCATGTCCTGCTGACGGGCGACGACCAGGTCGGTCGCATTCAGCTCCAGCACCGCAGGCGTTGCCAACGCAGCGCTGAGCGCGGCTTGCTCGGTCTTGCGCGCCTTCACGCTGCGCGCCACAAAGCCCGCAATCACCAACACGGCGAGGACCGGGATCAACCATTTGAGCCAGCGTTTCATTTGCGTTTGCCGCCGCTGCGTGCGGCTGTGGGTTGGGTGGGATGTCGACGCTGACGCGAACCGGCTGCCGGCGCTGGCGAGGGTGCGGTGGCAGGTGCGGGAACAGTTGCGGGAACACGTGCGTTCGCAGGGTGTGCCAGCAGCCCTCCCACCACAAGCGCCATGTGCTGGCGCACGAAGACTTCCGGTGCCATCAGCGAATGCATTGGCCCACAGGCGCCGAGCGAATGCTTGTGGACGCACAGCATCACCATGGGCAGCACCAGGGAATGAACGGCGGCGTCCACATCGACCGGGCGGAACTCGCCGGCGTCGATGCCGCCTTGCAACAGGCTGCCGATCAGTTGCTGGTTGGGCAGCACCACCTCGCGGATGTAGTACTCGGCGATGTCGGGAAAGCCACGCACCTCGGTGACGATCAGCTTGAACACGCCCGCCGCCGGGCTGTTGTAGACGCGCAGCCACCAGTTCGCCATCAGCTTGCGCAACAGGTCGGCATGGCTGCCGGTGTGCTGACCGGCCTCTGCGATGGCGGCCTGGAGCCGGTTCGTCAGGTGCTCGCGAATCACCGCCTTCAGCAGCTCTTCCTTGCTCGGGTAGTACAGGTACAGCGTGCCTTTGGAGACACCCGCGCGATCGGCCACTTCTTCGATGCGGGTGGCAGCGAAACCCTTCTCGACGAAAAGCTCGAGCGCTGCGTCCAGCAGCTCTTGCGGACGGGCTTGCTTGCGGCGTTGGCGAACCGGGCGGGCGGGGAGATTCATGCGAGCACAGGTGAATTAACTGACTGACGGGTCAGTAATGTAACTTTCGCCCCGGGGAGGGTCAAGACTGACCGACACCAAGCCAGCGCAGGGCCGCTGCGCCATGCGTGCAGGGTTTGCTTGCACCCCCAACGCAGCCGCTTCCATCACAAAATCGGCCAGGCATTAGGCTTCGGGCCATGCGCTCTTCCATCAGCTTGTGTTTGCAACGCTTTTTTTTCGTCTTCGTGCTCTTCGTGGCGGGGCTGGCTGGCTGTGCCAGCGTGCTCGGCCCACGCACGTTCACGCTGAGTGAAGCCGACCTGACGCGGCAGATCGCCAATCAGTTCCCGCTCGAGCGCAGCTTGCTGGGCGCGCTGAACGTGAAGGTCGAGGCACCACGCGTCAAGCTGCTGCCCGAGTCCAACCGCATCGGCACCGAGCTCAATTTCACCGGCAGCCTGCCGCGCCCGGCAAAGAGCGCGCGGGGGGTGATCGCGCTGGATTACGCCTTGCGCTACGACGAAGCCAGCCAGTCTGTGCGGCTGACCCAGGTGCGCGTGACGCGCCTGCAGTTCGACACCTCGCGCGACCAGCCCAAGGCGGCGGTTGACCGGTTCGGCAGCCTGCTGGCCGAGCAGTTGCTGAACGATCTGCCGATCTACCGCTTCAAGCCCGAAGACCTGAGAAACGCCGAAGGCAGGGGCTTCCGGCCGAGCGCGGTGGCGGTCACGTCGCGCGGGGTCGAGATCACGCTGGTGCCGATGGGCCGCTGAAACCGCTTCCGCAAGAGCTTTGTCGGCAACAGCGCGCCGGTATCATCCGGCCTCTTTTGTTGCCGGGGTAGCCGTTGGACATCACCTTGCTGGTCAAAGCCGCCCTCATGGGCATCGTCGAGGGGCTGACCGAATTTTTGCCGGTCTCCAGCACCGGTCATTTGATCCTGACCGCGTCGTTGCTCGACTTCACCGGCGTCGGCCTGACGCCAGAGAAGATCAAGGCCTTCGAGATCTCGATTCAAACCGGTGCCATCCTGGCGATCGTGCTGCTGTATTGGCAGCGTCTGGCCGCAACCGTCAGGAACATGGGCCATGACCGGGATGCGCGCAAGTTCGTCGTCAACGTACTGGTTGGCTTTTTGCCGGCCGTGGTGATCGGCCTGGCCTTCGGCAAGAGGGTGCAGGCGGCGCTGTTCACGCCGATGGTGGTGGCCAGCACCTTCATTCTCGGCGGCCTGATCATTTTGTGGGCCGAGCGGCGCAAGAACGTGGTGGTGCGGGTGGCCGAGGTCGAGGACATGAGCGTGCTCGACGCGCTGAAGATCGGCTTCGTGCAGTGCCTGGCCTTCGTGCCTGGTACCAGCCGCTCGGGCTCGACCATCATCGGCGGCATGCTGTTCGGGCTGTCGCGCAAGGCGGCCACCGAATACACCTTCTTCCTGGCCATCCCCACGCTGATCGGCGCGGGTGCTTACAGCCTGTTGAAGGTGCGTCGAAGTTTGGGCTTGGCCGATGTGCCGCTGTTTGCGGTGGGCTTCGTGTTTTCCTTCATCGCCGCGTGGCTGTGCGTGCGCTGGTTGCTGCGCTACGTGTCCACGCACAACTTCGTGCCGTTCGCGTGGTACCGAATTGCCTTCGGCGTTCTGATCCTGGCCACGGCCTACTGGAACCTTGTCACGTGGGCTGATTGAGCCGAATTTCAGCGCCGCTCGAACACCAGATCCCAAACCCCATGGCCGAGGTTGAGGCCGCGGTTCTCGAACTTGGTCAGCGGCCGATACGCCGGTTTGGGCGCATAGCCGGCGGCGCTGTTCATCAGCAGCGGCTCGGCTGACAGCACGGCCAACATTTGCTCGGCATACGGCTGCCAGTCGGTGGCGCAGTGCAGATAGCCGCCGGTTATCAGGCGCGTCACGAGTTGGGCCACCAGCGGCGCCTGGATCAGCCGCCGCTTGTTGTGCTTCAGCTTGTGCCATGGGTCGGGAAAAAACACGTGCACGCCGGCCAGCGAAGTCGGCGCGATCATATGGTCGAGCACATCGACTGCGTCATGCTGGATCAGGCGCAGATTGGTCAAATCCTTTTCGCCGATTTGCTTTAGCAGCGCACCGACACCCGGCGTGTGAACCTCCACCCCGATGAAGTCGGTGCCGCGCATCGCTTGCGCAATGCTCGCCGTGGCGTCGCCCATGCCGAAGCCGATTTCCAGCACCACCGGTGCGTCGCGCCCGAACACCGTCCTGTGGTCGATGTTTTCCATGCGGTAGGGCAGCACGAAGCGTGGCCCCAGGTCGGTCAGCGCACGCGCCTGCCCCGGCCCGAGGCGACCCGCGCGAACGACGAAGCTGCGCACGCTGCGGCGCAGCGGAAAATCGGACTTGAAAGGCATCGGGAAACTGTGAGAACGGGGAAGAAAAGGCTGGCTTGCGCGGGGTGGCGAATTGTGCCCGAGGCGCGTGAACGCATCCGGTAAACTCGAGCGCGATGCGGGTGTAGTTCAATGGCAGAACGGCAGCTTCCCAAGCTTCATACAGGGGTTCGATTCCCCTCACCCGCTCCACTATCATGGCCCGCGCGGGCCATTTTTTTCGACGCGTTCTTGCTGCCCGACGTTTTTTCAGATTGATGGCCATGACTGCCGAACCGGTTGCTCGCATCGTCACCCTGGTTTCCTTGCGGTCTGACGTGATCGCGGCGCTGGCGCAGTCTGCGTTCGGTCCGTTCAGCGTCGAGACCTTGTCGTCGCCGGCCGAGGCTGCTCGGCTCGAAGGACGAGTCGACGCACTGCTGCTGGCAAGCGATCAGTTTGCCGACTGGCAGCGGGTGCCCCGCAGCGAGCACGACGCCGCGGTGCTGGTGGTGGCGAACGAAGCCACACCGCTGCAGCTCACGCAGTGGCTGCAATCGGGTGCCCAAGACGTTGTGACGTTCAATGAATGCGCAAGCGACAGCCTGCCCCGACGCATCCGCATGGCGATGGAACGTCACTGTGTGAAGCGCGAGGCGCGCCATGCCCACGCCACCGACCTGGGCACCGGCCTGCCGCACCAGCAGCAACTGATCGAGCACATGAGCCACCTGCTGGCCCTGCGCGAGCGGGAGCCGTCGCCGATGGCCTTGCTGGTGTTGCGTATCGAAGGTCTGGCGACCACCGAAGCGCGGCTGGGTCGCGAAGCGGCCAATGTGTTGCGGCGCAAGGTGGCGGTGCGCCTGCGCGCCGGCGTGCGCGCCAGCGATGTGGTGGCCTCGCTGGGCGAGGACTCGTTCTCGGTCTTGCTGGCAGCCATGCTGGCGGCCAGCGATGCGCAGCACGTGGGCGCCAAACTGCTGGTGTCGCTGACAACGCCCTTCAAGGTGGCCGGTCAGGACGTGGCGTTGGCAGTGTCGCTGGGCATCGCCCAGTACCCGCAGGATGGCAGGCAGCCGCAAGCATTGCTGACCCGTGCAATCGGGCTGGCGGCCTCGGGCGCGGCCCAGGGCCGGGCCGGCTTCGCGAACTTCACCGAATCGGGCGGCATCGGGCCGGCTGCCGCGAACGACGACTGAGCCGAGCTACTTCAGCACATCGGCGATGCACAGGTACTTGATCTCGACGTAGTCGTCGATGCCGTGGTGCGAGCCTTCGCGGCCCAGGCCCGATTGCTTGACGC
>JAYVCL010000426.1:0-4706 GCA_043749975.1 Burkholderiales bacterium | reverse complement strand
CAGGCCCTTGGGCCTGAAGATCAGGATCAGCACCAGAAACAGGTACGGCAAGATCGGAGCCACTTGCGACACGGTGAGCTTCATGACCGAGTTCTGCATCGCCTCGGGGCCGAGCGACAGGCCCAGTTGTTTGGCCAGCGCGATGAGCGAATAGTCGACCGCCACCGCGAAGGTCTGGATCACCCCGATCAGGATCGACGCCAGGAACGCACCCGACAGTGAGCCCATGCCGCCCACCACCACCACGACGAAGATCACCGATCCCACCGTGCCCGCCATCGCCGGTTCGGTGACGAAGGTGCTGCCGCCGATGACGCCGGCCAAACCCGCCAACCCGGCACCGGCACCGAAGACCAGCATGAACACGCGCGGCACGTTGTGGCCGAGCGACTCCACCGCGTCGGGGTGGCTCAGCGCGGCCTGGATCACCAGGCCGATGCGCGTGCGCGTGAGCAGCAGCCACAGCGCGATCAGCATCAGCAAGGCCACCATCATCATGAAGCCGCGTGTGGCGGGAAACGGCGAACAGACGATGCGCACCGACGCATCAGCCGCCTGACACAGCGCCGCCGGTGCCGCACCCCACAACAGGCTCAGGCCATCGACCGAGCTTTGAACCAAGGTGAACGCCGGCCCTTGCAACACGGCGGGCGGCAGGAACTGGACCGCGGTGCGGCCCCAGACGAGCTGCACCAATTCGAGGATCACGTACGACAGCCCGAAGGTCACCAGCAACTCGGGCACATGGCCGAACTTGTGCACCCGGCGCAGGCACAGCCGCTCGAACGCCGCACCCAGCGCGCCCACCACCAAGGGGGCCAGGATCAAGCCCGGCCAGAAGCCCACCAGCCGGGCCACCGAGTAGCCCACGTAGGCACCCAACATGTAGAAGCTGGCGTGCGCGAAATTGAGCACGCCCATCATGCTGAAGATCAGCGTCAGCCCGGAGCTCAACATGAACAGCAACAGGCCGTAGCTCAACCCGTTGAGCATCGAGATGGTGAAGAACTCCATCGTGGCTGGCCTTTCAGGGCGGATGCATCGGACCCATGTCAGCGTGGAGGAGGCTTGCCATCGACAAGCCTTGCAGAATGAGCGAGGCCCCGCCGCGGGCGCGCCCGATCAAGGCCAGCGCGAGTCAGCCCGCGACCGGAGTGCGCTTCATCTGGCAACTGGTCGGCGTGCTGGAAATGTACGACTCGAAGGTCTTTACCGGCACCAAGGTCATGCCGGTGTTCTCGGGGCTGTACGGAAACTTCGCATCGGTTTTTTGCCACACCGTCATGAACAGCGGTTGCTGCAATTGGTGGTCGGTCTTGCGCATTTCCACGTCGCCGTTGAAGCTCTTGAACTTCAACCCTTCCAGGGCAGCGGCCACCTTCACCGGGTCGGTCGATTTGGCCTTGGCCATGGCTTCGCCGAGCGAGCTGTACACCGCCACGATGGCACCGGTGTAGAAGTCGTCGTTGAACTTGGTCTTGAACTCGTTCATCCACGACTGCATCTGCCCGCCCATGTTGTAGTGGCTGTAGGCGATCTGGTAGACGCGGCCGGCGCCGCCCGTGCCCAGCGCCGTCGGCGTGCCGGTGACGCCGGTGTAGTAGGTGAAGAACTTGCCGGTGTAGCCACCCTCGTTCGCCGCCTTGACCAGCAGCGCCAGGTCGGAGCCCCAGTTGCCAGTGATGACCGTGTCGGCACCGGAGGCCTTGATTTTTGCAATGTACGGAGCGAAATCGCGCACCTGCGCGAGCGGGTGCAGGTCTTCACCGACGATCTGGATGTCGGGGCGCTTGCGAGCCAGATTTTCTTTCGCGAAGCGCGCGACCTGCTGTCCGTGCGAGTAGTTCTGGTTCAGCAGGTAGACCTTCTTGACATCGGGCTGGTCTTTGATGAAGGTGGTCATCGCTTCCATCTTCATCGAGGTGTCGGCGTCGAAGCGGAAGTGCCAGTAGCTGCACTTGCTGTTGGTGAAATCGGGGTCGACCGCCGCGTAGTTCAGGAAGATAACTTCCTTGCCCGGGTTGCGCTCGTTGTGTTTGTTGACGGCTTCGATTAGCGCGCCAGCCACCGACGAGCCGTTACCCTGCGTGATGTAGCGAACGCCCTGATCGAGCGCCGACTTCAGCGCGTTCAGGCTTTCGGTGGGGCTGAGCTTGTTGTCGATGCCGATCACTTCGAACTTCACGCCGGCGGGGTTGCTGGCGCTGAACTTTTCAGCGAAGAACTGGAAGCTCTTCAACTGGTTCGTGCCCACCGGTGCCATCAGGCCCGACAACGGGTCGATCCAGGCGATCTTGACGGTTTCCTTGAGGTTCACGTTGCCTGCCTTTTGTGCCAACGCGAGCGAGGTGCTGAGTGTCAGTGCGCAAGCGATGCTGAAAGCCAGTGTCTTGGGGGTGAAAGTCATGGAAGCTCCGGGTGAAACGAGTGGCACGGACCTTACCGGAAGCGGGGCGTGTCGGGGTTCAGGGACTACCCGAAACGCCTGTCGCCGCCGAGACAGAGCCAAACCGGTTTGTCCCCGCATGTCGATCCCGTTGCGGGCTTGAATACACTCTTGTCGATGAACGCAGCACTGCCATCGACCCACGTCCCGAACACCGAGCCTGCGCTGGAGTGGACGAACCGTTTTCACCGTTTGGGCGCAGCCTTCTTCACCGAGCTGGCGCCGCAGCCGATGCCGCCGCCGCACTGGGTCGCGCGCAGCGATGCCTGTGCACGCGATTTGGGTTTGCCGAATGACTGGTGGACGCAGGCCAACGGGGGCAACGCGCTGCAGGTGTTCAGCGGCAACGCGCTGTGGTCTGGCATGCAGCCGCTGGCCAGCGTTTACAGCGGCCACCAGTTCGGCGTCTGGGCCGGGCAGCTCGGTGATGGCCGGGCGCTGTGGCTGGGTGAAGTCGACACGCCCTCCGGCCCGATGGAGCTGCAACTGAAAGGCACGGGCAAGACACCGTATTCGCGCATGGGCGATGGCCGCGCCGTGCTGCGTTCGTCGATCCGCGAATTTTTGTGCTCCGAAGCGATGCGCGCGCTGGGCATCCCGACCACGCGGGCGCTGTGCATCACAGGCTCATCGCTGCCGGTGCGGCGCGAAGAAATGGAAACGGCTTCGGTGGTCACGCGCGCGGCCCCCAGTTTCATCCGCTTCGGTCACTTCGAGCACTTTGCGAATGCCGGCAATGCGGCTGACCTGAAGCAACTCGCCGACTTCGTGATCGCGCACCACTACCCCGCCTGCAGTGACAGCACGACGCCGTATGTCGCCCTGCTGCAAGCGGTGGGCGTGCGCACGGCCGAGCTGATGGCGCAGTGGCAAGCGGTGGGCTTTTGCCACGGCGTGATGAACACCGACAACATGTCCATCCTGGGTCTGACCATCGACTACGGGCCGTTCGGTTTTCTCGACCAGTTCGATCCCGGTCACATCTGCAACCACACCGACCAGCAAGGGCGCTATGCCTTTGCGCGCCAACCCGGTGTGGCGTTCTGGAACCTGCATGCGCTGGCACAAGCCCTGCTGCCTTTGATCGGTGACAGTGACGAAGCGATTGCGGCGCTGGAACCTTACAAAACGGCGTATCCGGCGGCGTTCCTGTCGCGCATGCGGGCCAAGCTGGGCTTGTCGACGACGCGCGCTGCGGACCACGACTTGATCGACGGCCTGCTCAAGCTGATGGCGCAGGACAAAACCGACCACTCCATCATCTTCCGCCGGCTCGCGAGTTTCGACACCTCACCCGGCGCGCTGAACAGCAGCGTTCGCGACCTGTTCATCGACCGCGAGGCCTTCGATGCCTGGGCTGCCAGCTACCGCGAGCGCCTGGTTGCCGAGGCCAGCGTCGACAGCGAGCGCGCGCAGGCGATGAACCGCGTCAACCCGAAATACGTGCTGCGCAACCACCTGGTCGAGGTGGCCATTCGGCAGGCCCGCACGGGAGATTTCTCGGAAGTACAACGCTTGCTGGAACTTTTGCAGCGCCCGTTCGACGAACAGCCCGAGCATTCGGCGTATGCCGATTTCCCGCCCGACTGGGCGCACCACATCGAGGTGTCCTGTTCATCATGAGTGCAATCGACGACCGCAAGCTTCAGAAGACCGACGCCGAGTGGCAAGCCCAACTCGACCCGATGCAGTACCAGGTGGCGCGCCAGGCAGCCACCGAGCGTCCCTTCACCGGCAAATACTGGGACCATTGGGAAGCCGGCCGTTACAACTGCGTTGGCTGCGGCACGCCACTGTTCGAAGCCGACACCAAGTTCGATGCCGGCTGCGGCTGGCCCAGCTACTCCAGGTCGATCAACAGCGAGGTGATCGAACGGGTGGAAGACCGCGCGCACGGCATGCTGCGGGTGGAAGTGCGATGCAACAAATGCGGATCGCATCTGGGCCATGTCTTCGAAGACGGCCCCGAGCCCACGGGCGAGCGTTTTTGCATCAACTCGGCGGCGATAGACTTCGCCCCCAAGCCATGACATTTCCGCACCAGCCCTGCGCGTACCGATGAAGATCCTGTTCGACTTTCTGCCCATCCTGCTGTTCTTCGGCACCTTCAAATACGCCGAGGCTGAAAAGGACTGGGCCGCACGCTTTGCGTCGGAGCATTTCGGTTTTCTGGTATCGGGCGGCGTCGTCGGCACCACCGAGGCACCTGTGCTGCTGGCCACGATGGTGGTCATCGTTGCCACGCTGGCGCAAATTGCGT
>JAYVCL010000425.1:0-4347 GCA_043749975.1 Burkholderiales bacterium | reverse complement strand
CTACTTTCAAGCCACC
The DNA here is from genome assembly GCA_043749975.1 of Burkholderiales bacterium. GTDB lineage: Bacteria > Pseudomonadota > Gammaproteobacteria > Burkholderiales > Burkholderiaceae_C > JANYJJ01. The sequence continues at coordinate 4,331 of JAYVCL010000425.1, read as the reverse complement.
ACATCGAACCAACAGCAGGTCAGCTTCGCTGTGCCTTCTGGCAACTTCGGCAACATCTGCGCCGGCCACGTGGCACGCATGATGGGCTTGCCGATCAAGCGTCTGGTGCTGGCCACGAACGAGAACAACGTGCTCGACGAGTTCTTTCGCACCGGCACCTACCGCGTTCGCGCCAGCGCCGAAACCTTCGAGACCTCCAGCCCCTCGATGGACATCTCGAAAGCTTCGAACTTCGAGCGCTTCGTGTTCGATTTGTTGGGCCGCGACGCTGCCCACACGAGGCAATTGTTCAAGACCGAGGTCGAGCAGCGCGGCGCGTTCAGCATCAGCGCCGACGAGTTCGCGCGCCTCGCCGAATTTGGGTTCATCTCCGGCTCCAGCAGCCACGCCGACCGCATGGCCACGATCCGCGAAACCTGGCAGCGCTGCGCCGTGATGGTCGACACCCACACCGCCGACGGCCTGAAGGTGGCGCGTGAACACCTGGAGCCTGGCATCCCGATGATCGTGCTGGAAACGGCGCTGCCGGCCAAGTTCGCGCAGACCATCGTCGAGGCGATTGGCATCGAGCCTGATCGCCCGCAAGGCCTGGCCGACATCGAGCAACTCCCCAAGCGCTTCGCGGTCATGCCGGCCAGCGTGGACGCGGTGAAAAGCTACATCGCCGAGAATTGCTGAAGCATGAAAGTTATCGGCTTCAGCGGCTACTCGGGTTCAGGCAAAACCACCTTGGTCGAGCAATTGATCGGGCGGCTGCGCGCGGCCGGCCAGCGCGTGTCGGTGGTCAAGCACGCGCACCACGCGTTCGACATCGACCACGAAGGCAAGGACTCGTGGCGGCACCGGCAGGCCGGGGCGTTCGAGGTGGTCATCGCATCCGACCGCCGATTGGCCAAGATCCGCGAATACGAGGTGCACGCCGAGCCCACTGTGCATCAATTGATCGCCGAACTGTACGACTGCGACTGGGTGCTGGTCGAAGGCTTCAAGCACGCCGACCTGCTCAAGATCGAGGTCTGGCGCGTCTCCACGGCCAAGCCGGTGCAGTACCCGAATGACCCGTACGTGGTGGCGATCTCGACCGACAGCCCCGACCGCTTGCCCGAGCCCACCGGATTGCCGGTGCTCGACCTGAACGACCCCGACGCGGTGGCCACCTACCTGCTCGGCAACCCAGAGCGCTATGAGTACCGTTCCCCCTTCGACCATGACCGCGTTGTCGACATCACGCCCGCCGATGCTGACGCTGGAGCAAGCCCTCTCGCGGCTGCTGTCGGCGGTGCAGCCGTTCCCCGCGGCTGAGGCGCAAACACTGTCCACCTTCGACGCGCAGGGTCGCGTGCTGGCAGAAGACGTGCGCTCGCTGATCGACGTGCCGCCGGCCGACAACACGGCCATGGACGGCTATGCGCTGCGCTGCGCCGATGTGCCCGCTGCCGGCACTGTGTTGCCGGTGAGCCAGCGCATTCCGGCCGGGGCGCCTGGGCAGCCGCTGCAAGTCGGCACGGCGGCGCGCATCTTCACCGGCGCGCAGGTGCCGGCCGGTGCCGATGCGGTGGTGATGCAAGAGCAGTGCGAAGCCGTCGACGGCGGCGTGCGCATCAACACCGTTCCGATGCCAGGCCAGTGGGTGCGCCGTTGCGCTGAAGACGTGGCCGCCGGCGCGAAGGTGCTGGCGCGCGGCTCCCGCATGACACCGCAGGCGCTCGGCCTGGCCGCTTCTGTCGGCGCGGCCACCTTGAAGCTGGCGCGCCGCCCACGCGTGGCGCTGTTTTCGACCGGCGATGAACTGCTGATGCCGGGCCAGCCGCTCACGCCCGGGGCCATCTACAACTCGAACCGCTTCACGCTGCGCGGTTTGATCCAGGCGCTGGGTTGCGAATGCACTGATCTGGGCATCGTGCCCGACCGGCTCGACGCCACCCGCGAAGCCTTGCGCACGGCGGCGCGCGAGCACGATCTGATCGTGACGTGTGGCGGCGTTTCGGTGGGCGATGAGGATCACTTGAAGCCCGCCGTCGAAGTCGAAGGCCGCATCGACATGTGGCAAATCGCCATCAAACCGGGCAAGCCGCTGGCCTTCGGCGAGGTCTTTCGCGACGACCGCTCCACCGCTTGGTTCATCGGCCTGCCCGGCAACCCGGTGTCCAGCTTCGTGACCTTTTTGCTCGTCGTGCGGCCGGTGCTGCTGCAGTTGCAGGGCGCGCACGATTTGCAGCCGGTGGGCATGTCGATGCGGGCCGACTTCGACTGGCCGCAGCCCGACCGGCGCCGCGAATTCCTGCGCGTGCGGCGCAATGCGGCTGGCGGGCTCGACCTGTTCGCCAACCAGAGTTCAGGCGTGCTCACCTCGGTGGTGTGGGGCGATGGGCTGGTCGACAACCCGGCCCATCAAGCCATCCGCCGCGGCGACATGGTGCGCTTTCTCGCGTTGACGGAGTTGCTTTCATGAAGGTTCAAGTTCGCTACTTCGCTTCCATTCGCGAGGCGCTGGGCGCAGGTGAATCCGTCGACATTCCGGCTGACATCACCGTGGGCGGTCTGCGCGACCTGTTGATCGCGCGCAGCGCCGCGCATGCGGGGGCACTTGCACGTGGCCGCGCCTTGCGCTGTGCGCTGAACCAGACGCTGTGCGCCGAGACCAGTCCGGTAGGCGAGGGTGCCGAAGTGGCTTTCTTCCCGCCGGTTACCGGAGGCTGATATGGGCATCCCGCCGCGCGTTCGCATCCAGACCGAAGACTTCGATCTGTCCACCGAAGTCGCGGCACTGCGGGCCGGTGACGCGGGCGTGGGCGCGGTGGCAAGCTTCATCGGCACGGTGCGCGACCGCAATGACGGCCTCGGTGTCAGTGCGATGGAACTCGAGCACTACCCCGGCATGACCGAGCGCGCCATCGAAGCCATGATCGACGAGGCGCATCGCCGCTTCGACCTGAGGGCTGCGCGCGTGATCCACCGTGTCGGGCCCTTGCTGCCGCAAGACCAGATCGTGCTGGTGGTTGTCAGTTCGTCGCACCGCGGCGAGGCCTTCAAAGCCTGCGAGTTCCTGATGGACTATCTAAAAACGCAGGCCCCGTTCTGGAAGAAAGAGCAGACGCCCGAAGGCGCGCGCTGGGTCGATGCGCGGGTCAGCGACGACGAGTCGTTGAAGCGCTGGGGCATCAGCGCTGACAACTCTGCACCATGACGCTCGCGCTGCCCTGGTTGCAGGCTTTGGCGGTGGCACTCGGTGCGGCCCTCGGCGCCTTGCTGCGCTGGCGGGCCGGGTTGTGGCTGAATGCCACCTGGACCGGTTTTCCGCTCGGCACCCTGCTGGTCAACGCCGTGGGCGGGCTGCTGATCGGCAGCGCGCTGGCCTGGTTCGAACAGTCGCCCGACGAACTGCTGCGGCTGCTGCTGGTGACGGGTTTCCTGGGTGGCCTGACGACGTTTTCGGCCTTCTCCGTCGAGTCGCTGTTGTTGCTGCAGCGTGGCCAGTGGCTGCTGGCGGCAGGCCACACGCTGGCGCATGTGCTGGGCGCACTGGTGTGCGCCGCTGCGGGCTTCGCGCTCACCCGTTCGCTGCTCGGCTGACGCCGCGCTTCGCGGGGCTTGATCTGGATCATTCAACCGTTGTGTCGGCTTGCCTCTGTGGCTTGAAAAGTGGTCTGTTTCGCCCAAACTCCAGGCGAACCAGAGGAATGACCCATGCGACTCGACAAACTGACGACCAAGTTCCAGGAAGCACTGTCCGACGCTCAGAGCCTGGCCATTGCGCGCGACAACCCGTACATCGAACCGGTGCATGTGCTGGCGGCCATGTTGGCCCAGTCCGAAGGGCCGAAGGCACTGCTGGCGCGCGCCGCAGTCAACACCGCCAAGCTGCAAATCGCACTCGAATCGGAGATGGCCAAGCTGCCGCAGGTGCAGGGCGGTGAGCAGGTGCAGGCCAGCCGCGACCTCAATGCCTTGCTGCAAACCACCGAGAAAGAAGCCGGCAAGCGCGGCGACGCCTTCATCGCCAGCGAAATGTTCCTGCTGGCCGCCGCAGACAGCAAAACGTCGATCGGCCCGCTGGTGAAGGAACATGGCCTGACCCGCAAGGCGCTGGACGCCGCGATCGAGGCCGTGCGCGGCGGCCAGAAGGTCGACAACGCCGAAGCCGAAGGCCAGCGCGAGGCGCTGAAAAAATACACGCTCGACCTGACCGAGCGCGCCCGCCTGGGCAAGCTCGATCCGGTGATCGGCCGCGACGACGAAATTCGCCGCGCCATCCAGGTGCTGCAACGCCGCACCAAGAACAACCCGGTGCTGATCGGCGAGCCGGGTGTCGGCAAGACCGCCATCGTCGA
>JAYVCL010000424.1:0-2576 GCA_043749975.1 Burkholderiales bacterium | reverse complement strand
GACCTGCGCGCGCAACTCGGTCACTGATGCTTCGGCTGCCGCTGCCCGTTCTGGCGTACGCTCAAGGCCCTTCACCGCCGTCCGAAACTCGTTGAAGTGATTTTCAGCTCGGGTGTTGGTGTTGTTCGCGTCTGCGAGGTGGGCTTCGGCAATGTCGGCACGCCGCTCGGCTTCCGACCGCGCCTGTTGCACGGCAGCGAGGTCGTTTCTTACAGCGGCCAGTTCCGATCGCAACTCGCCCTCGCGCGATAGAACCTCAGCGACACGAGAGTCGGCCGTTTCGAATTTGATCTGCGCTTTCGCGCAGTCAAGTCGCAGGGCCTCGGCCGTCGCCTGCTCTCGTTCGAAAGTGGCTTTCAATTCCTGAACTTCCGAAACCTGCTCCTTGAGCTGACCGACTAGCGTGTCGCGCTCGCTCGTGCGAGCCGCCAACGCCTGCGTCAGCTCATCAATTTGGATTTCGAAGCTCTCGCCATTCTCCGCCAGGTCTGCCAGCTCTGCCCTCACCTGCTGCAACCGACTTTCGGATTCCTCTTTTGCGATCGCGGCCGCAGCGTTCAGCGCCCTCCCAATATCGGCGGCCAACTGGGGCGGCAGCTGCGGTGCGGGCCCCGGTGGATCGATCGGTCGAGCCTTTTCTCGCCAGACGCCGAGATGTTTCTGAACCGTGTTCGGCGACCCGATCGGCATGCCTGGTCCCGCACGCTTGGCCAGTTCATCCCTTATCACTTTCGTGCCGGGCTCCTTGTTGCCTGCCGCATACAGCGCGTTCGCAATCGCTGCAACCTGATCGTATGTAACCGAAGTTCGTGCCATCGTTCTTGCCTCGTGCCGATAACGTACCATACCGTACCGTACTCGTATTGTATTACTACCGATATTATTACGGTCAAGTCCTTTGCGTTGACGCTCAGGTACGGAATGCCATGCAGCGAAACACAAACCGGGATGCAGATCAGCGTGGGAATATTGGTGGACGCCGGACTCCGGCTCGTCACGAGCGCTCCAAAGCCGCCGATCACCACTCATGTCGCCGCCCTCGAAAGATCGACCCCGGGGTCACTGGCGGCAGACATGCGCCGACACCCAGCCGAATGACGGCTTACGGGCGGCCAGCTCATGTCGGCACAGGTTTGGTCGGCTGCTCCACGCGGCGCTGCCGCTCACGTGCGCCGGCCGCAGCTCCATCGGCACCGACCAAGGGATTCGAGATTTCCGGCGGGGCGCACTGTCGATTGCCTCAGCTCGGAACGCTTGCGGAGAGAAAAACCCCCCAAAACCGAAGTTTGTGGGGGGTTGGGGTTGGGGCTGACTCACGACATATATGGTCTAAGTCGGTTTTCGGCTTCTGGACGAAAACTGCCTGGGGCTTCGATCTGCAGAAAGTACAGCCGAAGGTCTTCCTCGCGCAACGGAGCGCGATAATCAATAAGGAAGTAATTTCCTTTCTTCGAATACGCCAATATTCGATTACAGGTCGATGCGGCTTGGTCGCCAAACCAATACCGCTCCCTAGAGGTCGCCAGACCTCTCTCGTTTCGCTTTCTCTGCTCACTCGGCCTTTCGGCGCACTGGTGCCACCCAGTGCTGGCATTTCTGCCTCGGTACTGACTTTCGGTCAGCCCTTTGATGCCTATTCGGACCACGCTTTCACTCCAATATTCCTACCACTGCGCGCTAAGCAGCTGCCGCGAACCTGCCAAGGTTCGCGAAAATACCGAAGCTTCAACGGTTAGATCGGATCTACTTCTATGAATCCTAGATGTGACCTGGCTATATTCGACATTATTTTCCCGCGCATCTCGGGAATTTCATGGGGCCGAAGGTAGTAAAGCGCTCCCATTACAATCAAATTGCCATTATTTGGTCATTCGCAGGCATTTCAGCCCTAGCACCTATCATCCCGAAGGACTTTCGGATTCTCTGGATTGCACCTATACGGCGCACTTAGAGGGTTAAGCTATCAAGCGTCAGGCTTCGGACTTACGGGCGCGACCCCGATCATCCTAAGCTCCCCCGATATCCCTAGGCGCTTGCCTATGATACCGATGCTGGCATTTCTCCAGCGTAACGTGCCATCCTCTCCAGCACACGTTATGCAGCTTTCCTGCATCTCCGTGGGTCGGGCTCTCACCGACTTTCGATTCGACCAGGACCTACAGGTATTTCCACCTGTGATCCGTTTCCCGCTCGCACACATTATTGAACTGGCGCAGTTGCGCCATCTAGGGACTGAATACAGCGGTTTAGTTCGATTCGATGAATCGAGGGTTACCCGCAGCACTCGTCCTCGCACCGGACGTGCGAATTTCTCCGCATCCGGCGCCAATGAGCAAATTCCAGAAAATTGGCGATTTTCTGGCTTGGGGCTTGGCAGCCCCTGGCGCGTTGCGCGCCGAGCGAAACGAGTGGCTGTGGCAGGGGCTTGGCGGTCCCACCCAAGCAGTCGCTTTGCTTGGGTGGGACCGTCGAGCATGCCAGGGAGCTGGTGCCGCACGTCGTTTGCCTGTCTCGTCTTTGCTCCCTGTCATAGCCTGCAAAAAGCAATAACACCTACCTTCATTTGACGTGATAGC
>JAYVCL010000423.1:0-6107 GCA_043749975.1 Burkholderiales bacterium | reverse complement strand
CGACAAGCTGGCGCTGGCCGAGGTGCCCGGCAGCGGGCCGATCCAGCAGATGCTGGCCGACGCAGCGCGCGAGCACGGCGTGTGGCTGATCGGCGGCACCCTGCCGATCAGCACCGAAGACCCGCAGCGCGTCTTCAACGCGAGCTGCGTGTTCGCGCCCGACGGCACGCTGGCCGCGCGCTACGACAAGATGCATTTGTTCCGCTACGTCGATGGCCGCGAAGACCACGATGAGCGCCGCGTCTTGCGTGCCGGTGTGGCGCCGGTGGCGTTTGCAGCCGGTGCGTTTCGGGTCGGCCTGAGCGTCTGCTACGACCTGCGTTTTCCCGAGTTGTACCGCGCCTTGATGGCCCCGCCGTGCGATCTGCTCGCCGTGCCCTCGGCCTTCACCCACACCACCGGGCAGGCGCACTGGGAGCTGCTGCTGCGCGCCCGCGCGATCGAGAACCAGTGTTACGTGATCGCCCCGGCGCAAGGCGGTCGGCACGAAAACGGCCGGCGCACCTGGGGCCACAGCATGGTCGTCGATCCGTGGGGCGAGGTGGTCGGCGTGCTGACCGAAGGCGAAGGGCTGGTGCTGGCCGAACTCGATACCGCACGGATCGCCGCCGTGCGGGCGCGGCTGCCGGCGCTGGCGCATCGAACGCGAGTCGAGCTGAATTGCTGACGCGGTGGCGAAGCCAAAGCGGCCGGCGCAGACACGCCAACTGCTGGCAGGCCTGAAGAAGTGAGGTTGCAAATGCAATATCTTGTGGTCATCGAGCAAGGCGCTTCCAGCTTCGGCGCGCACGTCGCAGCTCCACATCGAGGGAATGAAGGAAGATCGTCTCCCAATCCCCAAGCCGCATTCGTCTGGCGAGCTTGTCGAGGCGCGCGTCCAAGCCTCGATGCGGATGCGGTCGACCGTCGGTCGAACTCGGGTTCTTCTTGACCCACAATGGTCGAAACGGCTTGAGCCTGATTGTCGTGAAGGAGGCGACAGAAAAGTCTTGCGCAGTCCCGCACCCATCATCAACCACCCCCTCGCAAAGGAAACCTGCCATGTCCTCTCGCAGTATTCAACTTCACCGCGTGCTTCGCACCACACCAGAGAAGGTCTATCGCGCATTCCTGGAGCCCGAAGCGATGAGCAAATGGATACCGCCCTACGGATTCACCTGCCAGGTGCATCACATGGACGCCAGGGTCGGCGGTACGTTCCGAATGTCATTCAGCAACTTCTCCTCCGGAATTGGACATTCCTTCGGCGGGGAGTATTTGGAACTCGTTCCAAACGAGCTGATCCGCTACACGGACAAGTTCGATGATCCGAATCTCCCAGGCGTGCTTCAGGTGTCGGTGACCTTGAAGCCGGTTCTGTGCGGAACGGAAATCAACATCGTGCAGGAAGGCATTCCGGAAGCGATTCCTCTTGAGATGTGCTATCTGGGCTGGCAGGAATCGCTTGCACAACTGGCAACGCTGGTTGAACCAGAAAAACTCGAGTAGCGCCAGCGTCGCCTGACTCTTTTAGAAGGGCAGTACCAGCACCTGCGTGCCTGCGTGCCTGCGAGCTGGAGGCGGCGTCGGCGCAGAGCCGTGCGGACATCGTCGCGGGGCGGTACGTGGCGGAGTCAGCGGCCGAACACGCGAGGCGCAAAGCCGCGGCCGTCCGACGTCACGTATGCGCCGACGAACTTTGATGACAAATCGGTGAGGACTCCATTGGCAACGCTCGGAAGAATCCACGGCAGGCGCTATTGCCTGAACACTGGAGTCCGCATGAACACGACATCTGAGCGCGCCGCATTGGCAGGCGCGTCACTGGCAGTGGCCCTGACCCTGGGCCTGGCAGCCTGTGGCGGTGGTGGCGACGAGGCTTCCAACCAAGCCTCGGCCGCCCCGCTCGACGCGCAGCGCGCCACCGCGCTGGCCCTCCGCAAGCCGCCTCCTCCGCCGCCGCCGGCCCCCGACGCCACGCTGGTGCTCGCTTCGGCCAACGCGTCCGGGCAGGCCGCCCTTGGCGATGTGTGTGCCGTGTCGGCCGATGGCGGCAAGGTCTTGTTCACCTCGACCTCGGCCAACCTGGTCAGCGGCGATGTGAACGGCAGGGCAGACTTGTTCCTGAAGAACTTCAACGGCAATGGCGTCACCCTGGTCGCGCAAGCCGGTGCGATCTTCCCGGTCGTCTGCCTGGGCATGACGGCTGACGGCAACTCGGTGGTCTACATCGCCAACGTGTTCACGGGCGGAGAAATCCTCCCCGGCGTGGGCAGCTCCGAGGCCGCCATCATGTTGAAGAATCTGACCACGGGCCAGCTCACGCGCGTGACGCCGCCGCTCAACACCTTCCCGAACGTCGGCAGCTACCAGTTCGCTGGCATCTCGGACGACGGGCTGCGTGTGGCCTTCATCGCGCAACCCACGAGAAGCTGCAGCGGCTTTGACTGCACGGCCACCGGCCCGGCGCGCATGCTGCTGCGCGAGCTGTCGACCGGACAACTCGTCAACCTCGAAAGCCAGGTGCGCATCACCACCTCGCAGGGCGTGGCCGACGGCGACGCGTGGCTCTCGCCGAACGGCCGAAGCTTGGCCTTCTCGAGCAGCGCGGCCTACCCGGAAGCCGGCGACACCACCGCCAAGAGCGACGTGTATGCGCTGGACATCGCCAGCGGCGCCGTGAGGCTTGTCAACACGGACGCAGCGGGGCGCCAGATCACGATTGCAGGCACCGTGAGCCCGACTTACGGCGTGCAGTCTTTCTTGTCGAGCAGCAGCAAACTCGCGTTCTTCACCAACTACGACACCAGCGCGGGGCCGGCAGGCGTGTACGTGAAAGACCTCGTCAGCGGCGCACTCGACAGGGTGCTCGACCGCAACCTGACGTACTCGATCGGCAACCACGCGGCATTGAGTTTTTCCGACGACGGCCGCAAGGTCGCGTACGTGGAGTCCACTGGCAACACCTTGACTGGCAGCAGCGTTGCGCGGGTGCGCGATTTGGTGACTGGAACGGTCGTGAATGCCGCCACCCTGAGCAACGGCACGGTGGGCAATGGCCGCACCACCACGGCCGCGTTGTTGTCGCGAGACGGCAGGGCCGCTGCGTTCGCAAGCGACGCCACCAACCTGGTGGCTGGCGCTTCCACGGCCGAAGTGCGGGCCTATCGCAAGCTGTTGCCCTGAACGAACGGCGGCACCGGCCCGCCAGCGGCGCGCTGTCCAGTGCCAGCAGGTAATCGCGCACCGTGCTGACCTGATCTGGCGTGAGCTTGGGGCTGGCGATGATGTGCTTGATCGGCACCGGCTTCGAGCGGAACAACAGCTTGCCGCCCTTGGCCTGCCACGCCTTGACGACGGCCCCCGCCGCGGTCGATCCGGCAACCGTCAGGTTGTTGTCGACGAAGAAGGGCACCGCGTCCTGGTAGCGGGTGTAGACGTAGCTGACCTGCCGGGCATCGCCCAGCGCGTCTCGAATGGTGGCGCGCGTCATCCACGCGGTGATCGAGTCTTCGTCGGGCGCGCCCAGCTCGGTGCCCTTCAGGTCGGCCAGCGTTTTCAGGGGCGAATCGGCTTTCACCAAGAAGTTGGCGCGGTACTCCTCGAAGCCCTTGGTCACGACCAGCAATTGGTAGCCGGAATTTTTGATCGCCTCGATCGAGACGTGTGCCGGGTGCACCATGGCGAGGTCGTAACTCTTGTCGGCCAGACCCTTGCGCAAGGTCGGGTAGTCGGCGATGGGCTCGACGCTGACGGTCTGCTTCAGCAGCTTGCCCAGGTCGGCGGCGATGGCCGCGTACTTGGTGCGAATCTCACTGTTCGGCACCCGGTAGGTCACGCCCTCGTTGACGGCGAACACCAGGTCGGCGTGGGCGCAGGTGGCTGCTGCGGCAAGCAGCGCCGAGACTCGGGTGAAATCTCAAGCTACTACAACCCATCTACCAACTTTAGGTGCCGCACGCTGCATCGTCAAACGAGTGTCGCAACGACCGCTGCAACAGATACGGCAAAGCCGGTCCTGCGCGCCCGCTGTGTCAAGGCCTGGGCGTGCCCTGCGCCGGCGTCGCGTGCGGCGGAAGCACCCGCCACGACAGTTCCGGGAAGGCGGGGCCGACCGGTCTGCCGCCTGCTGCCAGTTCGCCCCGGCGCAGTTCCAGCACACCGCAGCGCTGGACCAGCTCGGCGCTGACCCAGGGGCTGCGGTCGTAGCGGCCGTCGATCAGCACCAGCGGGCGATCGGCCAACCGCAATGCCAGCGCCCCGGCCTCCTTGGGCGGGCCCGAGACCACGCAGATAGGCCCGCCCGACAGCGCTTGCCGGGCCGGCGCTTCCAGCAGTGCGGCCAGCGCCGGGCTGTCGAAGCTGCGCCAGTGACGGTCGCGCAGCGCGGCGGGCCCGCTCGGCGAGGTGAGTTGGCTCAGCAGCAGCAGCAGGCCCTGGATCACCGCGAACGCGATCAACGCGGGCCGCATCGGCAGACGCGACCAGCCGCTTCGCGGGCCGACCCACTCCATCGCGGCGGGAACGGCAAACAGCATGAACGGCGTGCCCCATTGCAGTTGCGGCTCAGCCCCCGCGACCACCACCACCAGCGGCATGAAGAGCAGCGGCATCAGCCCCCAGCACCACAGCAGCGCGCGGCTGGCAGCGTGCTGCTGCGGGTCGGTGGCGGCCACTGACACCGCCTGTGCTGTTTTTTCCGCTGCTGTTTCCGGCGCTTTTTCGACTTCGTCCGACGGCTTGGCGCTGCGCCGCGCTGTGTACAAGGCAACGGCCAGCAGCGCCCAGGCGGGCAGCGCGCGGTTCGCCACCTGATCGACCAGCCAATGCAGGGCTTCGGCCCAGCGCTGCGCTACGCCGAGGTGCAGCCCCAGCGACGTCTCGTTGGCATAGCGGAAGGGCGCGAAATCGTGCGTGCTCAGCCACCACAAGTGCGGCGTGAAGATCACCAGCACGATCAGCAACGCCAGCCACAAGCCACGCCGTTGCAGCGGATCGCGCCAGCCGCGCTGCGACAACCAGAAGACGAACACCGAGGTCATCGTGACCACGACCTGGTATTTCGCCAGCAGCCCCAGGCCGAGCGCAACGCCCAGCGCGGCCCACCAGCGCAACTGCCGGCTGCTGTGCGCCTGCCAGCACAAGGCCGCACTGGCGCTCGCGAAGAACATCAGCACGACGTTGTGGTTGTAGTAGTAGAGCCGCCCGTTGTAGTAGGTGATGCACAGCATCGTCAGCAGCGCCAGGGTCGCGTGGCGGCGTCCGCGCAGGCGGGCCAGCAGCCGCCACATCAGGCCCATTGCCGCCAGCGTGAGGGCTGCGCCGGTGGCGTAGCTGGTCCAGGCGTTCGCGCCGAAGAGCTGGGCTGGCAGCCACAACAGCCAGGTCGGCAGCGGCGGGTGCTTGTAGTAGCCCCATTCCAGCGAATGAAGCCAGGTCAACTGTTCGATGTTGTCGGTAGGCGGCGACAGGCTGGTGGCCGCGAGCAGCGCCAGCCACACCGCCGCGTACACCAGCAAGCCCAGCGCGACCCACAGACCGCCATGGCGCGGCTCAGCGGCAAGTTTCATGGCGCGGGCGTGGGGCGCGCTACGCCGCCTTCTTCGCCGCCACCGTCTTCGCGCCAGCCACCTTCACCGGACGCGGCTCGAACTCGAAGTTGACCTTGCCTTCCTTCTTGTCGAAGGCCAGCCGCGCCTTGAACTTGCGCCGCGTCTTGTTCGACACGAAGTTCTCCAGCAGCGAGGTCTTGCCGGTGGCCAGCAACTGGCTCATCTGCTCGCGGATCACCGGCTGCTGCAAAATGATCTTGCCGCTCTTGAAATCGCACGTCGCCCCCGGCCCGGTGCTGGCCTGGCACACATAGCTGGTGCCGTGCTCGAACACCGGGCTCTGACATTTCGGGCACGGCCCCAGGCTGGTCTGGGCCGAGAAGTCGACCGCCTCGCCGGCCTCGGCGGCCTTGGCGTCTTCACCGAAGTCGAACTCCAGTTTCCAGTTCTTGATCTCGTCGTCATAGGCCAGCTTGATCTCGGCGGTGAACGGCCAGCCGGCCTTGGATCTGAAGCCTTCCAGCGGGCCGATCTTCTTGTCGGCAATGAAACGCTCGACCTCGGCCAACTCGAAGC
>JAYVCL010000422.1:0-4947 GCA_043749975.1 Burkholderiales bacterium | reverse complement strand
CCCCGCGACAGCGGGGCCGACCCACGAAGAATAGAAAAATCCTGCGGTAACAAAAAGTGAATTTGACCGGCGCGCGTGTGCGAAATTCACGTTCGCCGCAGCCGTCTGGCGCGTCAGGCCAACACTTTCAGCAGCCATCGGTTCCAGTCGGCAAGCTCCTGCGCGCACACCGAATGCGGCATCGCGTACTCATGCCATTCGACGCTGTGGCCGAGGGCGATCAGAGCGTCGCGCGAGGCGGCTGCGCGGGCCAGCGGGATCACCGGGTCGCTGCGCCCGTGGGCCAGGAAAACGGGCACATCGGCATTGGCGTCGCTGCGCTCGGCGGCGGTGATGGCTGCCAGCGGCAAGTAGCCCGACAGCCCGGTCAACCCGGCCAGCCGCTCGTGGTGGCGCAGCCCCGTCATCAGCGTCATCGCGCAGCCCTGCGAAAAGCCTGCCAGCACGATGCGTGAGGCCTTGACCCCCCGCGCGCGCTCGCGCGCAATCAGCGCATCGACGCCACGTTGTGATTCGCGCAGGCCCGCTTCGTCTTCGCGCTTGTGGCCGCTCTGGCCCAACTCGGCACCGTAGATGTCGTACCAGGCGCGCATCACGGAGCCGCCGTTGATCGTCACCGGCCGGGTCGGCGCATGCGGGAACACGAAGCGCACCGGGCCGATCGACCGCAGGTCCAGCTCCTGGGCGATGGAAACGAAATCGTTGCCGTCGGCGCCCAGCCCGTGCAACAAGACGATGCTGGCCGTGGGCGAGGGCCCGGTTTCAATTTCGATGGCTTCGAGTGACATGGCAAGTCCAAAAAAGGGAGTGGGGGGTTTCTACAAGCTGAAGTCGTAGTCGATCACCAGCGGGGCGTGGTCGCTGAAACGCTGGTCGAGGTAGATGTGCTCGCGCAGCGCCGTCGCGGCGATGCCGGGCGTGGCCAGGTGGTAGTCCAACCGCCAGCCCACGTTGTTGGCGCGGGCCTGGCCACGGTTGCTCCACCAGGTGTATTGGTCGGGGTGCGGGTTGAGCGTGCGAAACACGTCGACCAGGCCGATGTCTTCCAGCAGGGCGGTTACCCAGGCCCGTTCTTCTGGCGTGAAGCCGCTGTTTTTCTGGTTGCTCTTCCAGTTCCGCAGGTCGATTTCCTTGTGCGCGATGTTCACGTCACCAACCAAAATGAACTCGCGCTCGGCTCGCAACGCCTTCAGGTGCGGTGCCATCAGCGCCAGAAAACGAAACTTGGCCAACTGCCGCTCTGCGCTGCTGGAGCCGCTGGGGAAGTAGCAACTGATGAGGCTGAGCTTTCGCGTGGGCGTGTCGAAGCGCGCTTCCACGTAGCGGCCTTCGGCATCGAACTCGGCGTTGCCGATCCCGCTGCGCATGGCGCTGGGCGGCTTGCGCGTGTACAAGCCCACGCCCGAGTAGCCCTTCTTCTCGGCGAAATGAAAATGCCCGCTCATTCCCGCCACGCTGTCGAAGCGGCCCGCCACCGTGTCGGCCTGCGCCTTGACCTCTTGCACGCCCATACAATCAGCCGACACGCCTTCGGCCCAGGCCTCGAAGCCCTTGCTCGCCGCGGAGCGGATACCGTTCAGATTCAACGTGACGAAACGAAACACAGCATGTCCCAGGTGAGCACGGCCACTGCGAACGATGCGACCCTTGCCAGGGACGCACTGGCCCAGGGCTTTGTGCAGTTTTCGCTCAACTCCGGCGTGCTGCGGTTCGGCGAATTCAAGACCAAGGCCGGGCGACTGTCGCCCTACTTCTTCAACTCAGGCTTGTTCGACGACGGCGCCAAGCTGGGCCGGCTGGCGGAATTCTATGCGCGGCGTTTGCTCGCTTCGGGCCTTGAATTCGACATGCTGTTCGGGCCGGCCTACAAGGGCATCACGCTGGCCGCCGCAACTGCCGTCGAGCTGGCGCGGCTGGGCCGCAACCTGCCGTTTGCGCACAACCGCAAAGAGGCCAAAGACCACGGTGAAGGCGGCCTGATGGTGGGCGCGCCGCTGGCCGGCCGGGTCGTCATCATCGACGACGTGATCACCGACGGCGCGTCCAAGCGCGAGGCGGTCGAGATGATTCGCAGCCACGGCGCGCAACCGGTGGCGGTGCTGATCGCGCTCGACCGCATGGAACGTGGCGGGCGCGATGACAAGCTGTCCGAGCATTCGGCCGTTGAAGACTTCGAACGCGAATACGGCATGCCGGTCGTCGCCATCGCCACCGTGGCCGACCTGCTGCGCTACCTGCGTGTCAGCGGCGACCCCCGGCTCAGCGTTCACATCGAGGCAGTGTCTGCCTACCGTGAACGCTATGGAGTTTGAATGCGCAAGTTCGGGACGTGTGTGAATGGAGCCTGGGCGGTGCCGGTGCCGTCGCTGCTGCCGACACTTGCGCTGCTAGCACTCGGCGCGGTGGGTGCAGTGGGTGCGGCGCGGGCCGCGCCGGGGTCAATTTACAGTTGCGTCGACGCCAGCGGCAAGCGGCTCACCTCTGACCGGCCGATTCCCGAATGCAACAGCCGCGACCAGCGCATCCTGAACCCCGACGGGTCGGTGCGGTCGGTGGTGCCGCCCACGCCGACCGCCGATGAGCGGGCCGAGCGCGAGGCCCGCGAGCGGCAGGTGGCTGCGGCACGCAGCGAGCAGCAAGATGCCGTGCGGCGTGACCGCAACCTGATCACCCGCTTCCCGAACGAGGCCGCGCACGCCAAGGCGCGCTCGGCTGCGCTGGACGATGTGCGCAAGGCGGTGCTGGCGTCTGAAAAGCGCATGCGCCTGCTGGCCGCCGAGCGCAAGCCGCTGCTCGACGATGCCGAGTTCTACATCGGCAAACCGCTGCCGGCCAGGCTCAGGCAGCAGCTCGATGCCAACGACGCCACCACCGACGCGCAGCGCAGCTTGATCCAGGACCAGCAGACCGAGCTGGTTCGCATCAACGCGCTGTTCGACGCCGAGTTGGCGCGCCTGCGCCAGCTCTGGGCCGGGGCGCCCGCCGGGTCGATGGGGCTGGCGGGGGCTGCCATGCCAGCGTCATCGGCGGCGCTTGCCACGCCGCATCGCCGCGCCAGGCCCGTCAGCCCAGCTTCTTCTTCAAGCGCTCGTTGACCCGGGCCGGGTTCGCCTTGCCCTGGCTCGCCTTCATGGCCTGACCGACGAGGGCGTTGAAGGCCTTGTCCTTGCCGGCACGAAATTCTTCGACCGATTTCGGGTTGGCGGCCAGCACCGCGTCGAGGATGGCATCGAGTTCGGCGGTGTCGCTGACCTGCTTGAGACCCATGGCATCGATCAACGCGTCGACATCCGTGCCTTCAGCGGTCCACAGCGCGTCGAAAATCTGCTTTGCGCCGTTGTTCGAAACCGTGCCGTCGGCGATGCGCACGATCATCGCCGCGAGCAGCGCAGCCGGCACCGGGCTGGCTGCGATCTCCAGGCCCTGCGCATTCAGCCGGCGCGACAGCTCGCCCATCAGCCAGTTGGCGACCAGCTTCGGCTGCGCGCTGGCCTGGGTCGCCGCTTCAAAGTACGCGGCGAAGTCTTTGCTCTGCGTCATCGCCACCGCGTCGTAGCTCGGCAGACCATATTGGCTCTGCAAGCGCGCGGCCATGGCACGCGGCAGCTCGGGCATCTCGGCCCGCACCCGCTCGATCCACTCAGGCGCGATCACCAGCGGCGGCAGATCGGGGTCGGGAAAGTAGCGGTAGTCGTGCGCGTCTTCCTTGCTGCGCATGGCGCGGGTTTCGCCGGTGTCGGCGTTGAACAGCACGGTGGCCTGCTGCACGCTGCCGCCGTCTTCGATCAGGTCGATCTGCCACTGAATTTCGTAGTCGATCGCCTGCTGCATGAACTTGAAACTGTTCAGGTTCTTGATCTCGCGCCGCGTGCCATAGGGCGCGCCCGGCCTGCGCACCGACACGTTGGCGTCGCAGCGAAAGCTGCCTTCCTGCATGTTGCCGTCGCAAATGCCGATCCACTTCACCAACCCGTGCAGCGTCTTGGCATAGGCCACCGCCTCGGCGCTGGAGCGCATGTCGGGCTCGGTCACGATTTCGAGCAGCGGCGTGCCGGCGCGGTTCAGGTCGATGCCGGTCTGGCCCGCATAGTCTTCGTGCAGCGACTTGCCGGCGTCTTCTTCGAGGTGGGCGCGCGTCAGGTGCACGGTGTGCTTCACCGAGTCGACGAAAAATTCGACCGTGCCGCCCTGCACCACCGGCGTTTCATACTGGCTGATCTGGTAGCCCTTGGGCAGGTCGGGATAGAAGTAGTTCTTGCGCGCGAAGATCGACTGCGCCGCCACGGTGGCACCCACCGCCAGCCCGAAGCGGATCGCCCGCTCGACCGCGCCCCGGTTCATCACCGGCAAGGTGCCCGGAAGCGCCAAATCCACCGGCGAGGCCTGCGTGTTCGGCTCAGCGCCGAACCGGGTCGACGAACCGCTGAAGATCTTCGACGCGGTTGAAAGCTGGGTGTGGGTTTCGAGGCCGATGACGACTTCGAAGCCGCGTATCAAAGCAGGGGCGCTCATGCGGAAAACCCCGCCGGGGCCCGCGCATGCCAATCGGTCGCTTGCTGAAACGCATGCGCCGCGTGCAGCAGTGTGCCTTCCTGAAAATAGTTGCCGATCAACTGCAAGCCCACCGGCATGCCGCCTTCGCCGAAGCCCGCCGGCAGGCTCATGCCGGGCAGGCCGGCCAGGCTCGCGGGCAGGGTGAAGATGTCGGCCAAATAACTTGCCACCGGGTCGTCGCCCTTGCCGCCCAGTTTCCACGCCACCGTTGGCGCCACCGGCCCAGCTATCACGTCGCACTGCATGAAGCAGGCCTGGAAGTCGTCGGCAATCATGCGGCGCAGCTTTTGCGCTTGCAGGTAGTAGGCGTCGTAGTAGCCGTGCGACAGCACATACGCGCCGATCATGATGCGGCGCTTCACCTCGGGGCCGAAGCCTTCGGCGCGGCTTTTC
>JAYVCL010000421.1:0-8210 GCA_043749975.1 Burkholderiales bacterium | reverse complement strand
AGACAGGCCGTAGGCGAAGCTCGGGTTGAACGCGCCCGGCGGCAGCGTCCAAGCCACCACCGGCTTGTCGATGGCCGCGCCGGGCCTCACGTAGGCCAGCGTGTCGGCGCTGAACTCGGGCCATTGGAATGTCGCCCCGGCTGACGCCAGCGGCACCGCCGCGATGTGCGGTGCGGTGAAGATGGCGTCGGGCGTGGGGCTGTTGTTGCCGGTGTTGAACACCTCGAACTTGTAGCGGGTGTAGGCCGGCACCGGCGCGGTGATGGGCGCCGCTGCGTGGTCTTGGTAGGGCTTCCAGGCCGATTTCGAAATCGGCTTGGCCGGGTCGACCGAATCGCGGTCGAGCACATAGGTGTCGTTCGAGCGAAAGCCGACCGCGCCGATGGCCACGTTGCCGGTCTGGTTGGCGAGCACCATTCGGCCCTCACGGTTGCAGCCTGCGGGCAGCGATGTGTCGGCGCGTCCCAGCACCACGCCCGCAGCCGGCAACACGCCGCCTGGCTTGTCGTTGGTGACCCGCACTGCGCGCACGTTCGGATGGCGCAGCGGGTTGAAGAACAGGCGGATGCCGCTTTCATACGAGCTGGCGCCGTTGAACTGGTCCGGCTGAACGCCTTGCGCATTCGGCGGCCGCCCAGCGCTGGTGTACAGCGTGCGGTTCAGAAAGACACCCACCGACGCGTCGAATGCACGCCGGTTGCCCGACACCTGCCAGCCCGCCGCCTGGCTGGCTGTGGGCGCGCTGAACCTGCGAGCCGTGTCGACGCGGTTGCCGGTCACGCCGTCGATGCGGGAGTAGCGCAACACGATGGTGGCGTAGTCGTTGCCATCGACGCCCTTTTGAAAGTGGTCGATCTCGACCCGCCACGCGGCAGCAGTCAGCGCATCGTCTTTGATCAGCGCGCTGTAGGTCTCGCGGCTGCTGAAGCTGCTGTTCAGGTAGTCGTCCGGTAACGCTTTGCCGAGGTCGAGGCAGGTGCCGATCAGCTCTTGCACCAGGCCGTCGGCCGCCAGGGTGGCGCGGGCGATCGCGGCCGATGCAAAGCACCGGTTCAGCGCGCCTTCCAGCGCGACGAAGGCGGCGATGGCTTCGGGCAGCTTGGGCGCATCGTCTGCCGGCTTGGGCAGGCCTTTGTCGCCAGACACCTCTTCTTTGGTGGTTCTCGGCGTCAGCGTGACTGCGACATCGCCGCCCAGCGCGTCACGCAGCACCACGCCGCCGCTGCCGGCGCTGACCTTCACCGACTCGATCACCCGGTCCATGCCGGTGCCGGTGCCAGGCTCGATCAGGTCGGTCAGCGGATTGAAGGTGGCCGGGTCGAGGCCGGCGCTGCTGAGTGCGTTGGCGATCGCGGCGCGCAACACCTCAACCTTGGCGCTGACTCTGTCGGCGCTGACGTCGGGCGGCTTCAGATCGAGCGGGTTCCCGTTCACGCTTTCCAGCAGGCTGGCCAGCGCATGGGTGAGCGGCGAAATATTGATCTTCACCAAGCCGTCGGCGGGCAGGGTCGCCACCACCGAGCGCAGCGTGACGGTGTTGTCGCCCACCGCACCGCTGGCCGTCACGAGGAGCGGTGCCTTGAGGCTGCTGACGTCGACCGAGTACTTGCCATCGGCCCCCACCGGTTTGGCGGCATTGACGGTGTTGGTGCCGTCGGTGACGCTCACGGCGGCACCGGCAAAGGCCCGCCCCATCGCCGCCACGCCTTCGAGCTTGATGCTGGCGACGGGCGCTGGCGTGTCGCTGCCGCCGCCGCCGCAAGCCACCAGCAAGGCCGTAGTCATGCCGGCCGCAGCCAGCGCAGAGGTCAATCGCGTGAGTTTCATGATCGGTTTTCTCCTTGGTCAGTGGGAAGTGGACAGTAGCGCAAACCAGGCGCACGGCGTGCACGTCAGGTGCGAAGCTTGGGATTGACAGCAACGGTGTCGATGTGCGGGCCATGTCCATGCGCCGTTCAGTCGCTCAGTTCAAAGCGACGGATTTCAAGACCAGCGTGATCGGCGGCAACGCGGCGATGCGCTGCACCAGTTCGCGAATGCTGTGCGTTTGCGTCTTGCTGCGCACGCTGCCGATTTGTGTGCGCACGGTGGAAACGGCCACGCCCAGGTCGCGCGCGATGTCTTTGGGCGGCTGCCCGCCGCACAGCGCCCTCAGCACGCCGGCCTCGGCGGGCGTCAAACCATGCGCCTGCGAAAAGAAGGTGAGCGACAGCCACTCGCAGGCTTGCCGCTTGCCCATCAGCATCAGGCACATCGGCGGCCCATCGCTGGGCAAGCCCGCATCGGCCAGGGGGATCAAGGCCACCGGGCACTCGCCGTCAGCGCTCCCCAGCGTCAGCAGCCGACGCCGCCCGTCGATGGCCGCCGCCACGGCCAGCGCCAGTTCGGTCTGCTGCGCCGCGTCCCTGGTCTGCACACGGCCGGCGCGCAGCAGCAGCGCGCCAGCGCCGCGCAGCAACTCGAATGCCAGTTGGTTGGCGTGGCGCAGGTGGCCGCCTGCGCCCAGCAGGGCCAGGCCGTAGTCGATCTCGTCGAGGATGCGCAGCATCGTTTCCGGGCTCGCCATGTGGCGCGGCGTTTCAGTCGGCGTGCCGAAGCCCGGCGGCGCGAGGCGGGTTTCGGGGCTGCGGATGTTCGGGTCCATGCGGGTTCTCCGTGCAGGGCTGGCGCGCGGGATGGCGGCTGGCCGGCCCAGAGAAAGATAGGCGGCTGTGGGCTGCGGCGCGTCGGCCATGCGTCGGAGGTGAGCCTCGTCCGATCGGATGAGGCAGCCGCACGCGGCGCGGGTGCGGCTGGCGTTTCCTGTGCATTGCCCGCATTGCCGAAAGCAGCATCTCTTGCAGAATCTTGCACAAGCGAGCGCGTGCCTCAGCCCTTTGGGCGATGCGCCGATGGCACAGCGCTTCTACAGTCAAGTCTCACCAGACGCACCAGAAGGATGGCCGGCATGCGCGTGTTGATGGTCGACGACCATGTGATGTTTTTGCAGGGCCTCAAGACCTTGCTGCAGGTGCTTGCGCCCGAGCTGAGTGTGGACACGGCCGCCCACTTGAGCGACGGCTTGCAGATGGCTGCGGCGACCCACTACGACATGGTGCTGCTCGACTGGCACCTGGGCGACGGCCAGCAAGACAGCGACGGCGACGAATCGATGCGCCGCCTGCGCGAGGTGGGCTGCGCGGCGCGCATCGTGGTGCTGTCGGGCGAAACCAAGTCTTCGCTGATCCGCCACACGATCGAGCAAGGCGCGGCCGGCTTCATTCCCAAGAAATACAGCTCCGAGGTGATGCTGGCCGCGCTCAACGTGGTCGTCAGCGGCGGCATCTACTTGCCGCCCGAGGCCTTGCGAGAAGACGCTTCGGCTGCTGCGCCGCAAGGTGCCCGGGTGCCGGGCGAACTGGTCGACATCGAAACCCGCTACGCCGGCCTGACGCCGCGCCAGGTCGAGGTTTACCGCGCTGCCGCACGCGGCCTGCCTAACAAGCTGATCGCACGCGAACTGGGCATTGCCGAGTCGACCGTGAAGACGCATTTGTCGGTCGTGTATGCGGTGCTCGGCGTGAGCAACCGAACGCAGGCCGCGTTCCAGGCCTCGCGCGAGGGGTTTCGAGTTGGATGACGACGCGGATCTGCGCGACACCGTGATGGCGCAGCGGGTGACCCACTTGCGCCTGCGACAAATCCAGGCGCAGGTGTTGCGCTCGCCGCCGGCCTACGTGGTGACCGACCTGTTCGTGCTCTGGCTGGTTTCGGGCATCGGCCTGCTGTGGCCGGGCGTCGTCTGGATGACGGTGAACACGCTGCTGTTCATGGGGCGCTGGTTCTACGTGCGCGCCCGCATGCGCCGCCCGACCGCTTCGCCGAAGACCGAGCTGTCGCGGCTGTCGGCGTTCTATGTGGCGCTCGGGCTGGCCCGCGCGGGGCTCACGCTGGTCGTTTTTCAACAGCCGGTCACCGACATCCACTACGTCTACACCGTGGTCATGCTGGGGGTGGCGGCGGTGGCCATTTCGGCGGTGGGCAGCATGGCCGGCACGTATGGCCTGTGGGCGCTCGCGATGGGCTCATCCCTGGCCTGGGGCTGGATCAGCCAGGGCCCGGTGTTGTCGCTCGGGCTGGGCTTGCTGAGCCCGATGATGCTGTTGATGCTGACCCTGTTCGTTCGCGACCAGGGGCGCTCGCAGGTGCAACTGGTCACGGCGGCTTACGAAAACGAGCGCCTGGCCGAATCGCTGCGCCTGGAGCGCGACAAGGCGCAGGCAGCCAACCAGTCGAAGACCCGTTTTTTCGCTGCCGCCAGCCACGATCTGCGCCAGCCGTTGCACGCGCTGGCCATCAACGCCACCACGCTGGAGTTGGTGGCGCGCCGCCAGACCGACCCGGTGGTGAAGGAGCTGAGCCAGAGCATCAACCGCGCGCTGCGCCAAAGCAACAGCCTGCTCGACGGGCTGCTCGACATCTCGCGGCTCGATGCGAATGCGGTCGAAGTGCGCATCGAAGCGGTCGATGTGGCGGCCTTGCTCGAAGCGGTGTGCGACGAGTTCAAGCCCGTCGCCGCGCAGGCCGGCCTGGCGCTGGCGGTCGAGCTGCCCGCAGCGGCGGCGCTGTGGATCGCGACCGACGCCGACCTGATGAAACGCGTGCTCGGCAACCTGCTCAGCAATGCGCTCAAGTTCACCACCGTGGGCGGCGTGAGCTTGTCCGCGCGCTGCGATGCCGGCCGGGTGCTGATCAGCGTGGCCGACACCGGGCCGGGCATTGCGCTGGCCGAGCAGGAGCGGGTGTTCGAGGAGTTCTATCAAATCGGCAACGCCTCGCGCGACCGCACGCTGGGGTTGGGCCTGGGCCTGTCCATCGTGCGGCGCTCGGCCGAGTTGCTGGGGGTGGGTTTGCGCATGAACAGCGCGCCCGGCCAAGGCACCGTGATGGAGTTGCGCGTGCGGGTTGCCGAGCCGGCAGCGCTGACTGGCACCAACCCCCTGGGCACTGCCGAGGCGCTGCCGCAACTCGATGCCCGCGTGCTGGTGATCGACGACGAAGACGAAATTCTGGAAGCTCTGGCCGGCCTGTTGCCGCACCTGGGTTGCGAGGTGCGTGTGGCCACCGGCTCGCAGCAGGCGCTGGCCGTGCTGGATGCGGGTTTTGAGCCAGACGTGCTGCTGGTCGACCACCGCTTGCGCGGCGAAACCGGGCCGCAGGTGATTGCGCAGTTGCGTGTGCGCTGCCCGCAGGTGCCCGCCGTGCTGGTCACCGGAGACACCTCGCCGCTGAACCTGCGCAGCTTGCGGAACATCGGTTTTCAGGTGGTCCACAAACCAGTCGACGGGCAGCGGCTGGCGCAGGCGCTGGGCGAGGCGCTGCGGGGATCAGGCGGCCGATCAGGCGTTGAAGCTGAACGTGTTTTGCCCAGCGCCGGGCTGCGCCCGGTCGAACAGCACATCGACCCGCCACGCGCCTGAGGCGGGGGTCTCGACCGACACCAGCGCGAAGCCGTCGCCGATCTGCGGGTACTCGGTGTTCACCGTGCAGACGTAGCTCAGGCGCGCATCCATCGGGTGTTTGAACTCGAACTCCTCAAGGCGCGCGAAGTCTTCGGGCACCGCGTTGGCGAACGGGTAGGGCGCGTACAGGGCCGAGCTGTGGATCGAGCGCAGCGTGACTGCCCGGCCGTCATCACCAAGGCGCGTGACGCCGACCCTCGCAAAGCAACTCAGGTGTTCGTCGCCCGACAGGAACACCGCGTTGCCGATCTCGTGATCGCACAGAAAGGCGAGCAAGCGGCACAGCGAGCGCGGGTAGCCGGCCCAGGCGTCGCAGTGCAAGGCGCTGGCAGGCCGAGCTGCCAGACCGAGCGGGCGCGGCAACAGCATCGACGGCGACAGCACGAAGGACGGCCGGGCCGCGTACTTGCGCGCGAGCAGCCAGTCGGTCAGGCGCTTGAACTGAGGCTCATCGACGATGTTCGCCGTTTGAAAGCTCGGTGCGCTGCGCGCCTCGCGCCGCGTCCGCGTGTCGGCCATGAAAACGGGCAGGCCCTCGGGTTCGATGCAGGCCCACAACAGGGCGGAATCGTTCGCGTCGGTGAGCGGCGGCCCGGCATCGCGCTGGTGTTTGACGTAGGCGGCGCGGCCTTCGCACAGCAGCGCCTGGTTGTCGTTTTCGGGTGCCGGCTCGGGCTCCCAGTTGTCGACGATCTCATGGTCGTCCAGCATCATGAAAACCGGCAATCGGTTGAACACGCTCAGCGCGCCACGGCTGCCGAAGAAGCCCTGGTACGAATTGCGGTAGATGTCGTCGCGCACCGTCGGGTCGAACATGCCGGCGGTGGCGTCGGCGTAGATCTGGTCGCCGGCCAGCAGCAGGAAGCGCGGGCGCAGTGCATCGTCCGGCATGTCGAGCAGCGCTGCCAGCCGCATCAGCGAAGCGTCGGCGGGCCCGTCGCCCGAGGTCTGCGAAAAACGCGGCGAACGATCGAGCAGGTCGCCGGGGTATGCACAACTTGCGACAGCGAAGCTTATTTTCCGAGACGCTACCGACGCAAGCTTTGTTTGACGAATTTGGCTGCCTGAAGGACTGGCAGGCTTGGGCACACTCAGTTGGAGCATGCCGGGCATCAAGGTGTTCGCGGCGTCATTCTTCAAGCGCTTTTTCACTGCTTCGAATGCGCGTGTCCAATTTGCTCCCCGATACGGGCCAGGCGAACCCAGCTCACTCGCAGCAGAATGGTCGATGAAGTCGTTGCCGCCGATTCCCCTGGTCTGGAAGTAGTACAGCAGCACCAGCACCCCGTATGTGCTTTGAGGCCAGTCGGCGCATTTGATATCGAATTGGTACCAGCCTTCAGACTGCTGGATCGGAATCTTCTTGTCTTTCATCGACGCGTTGAAGGTCGCCATGTCCGGGTCAGGGTTCTGCTGGCACTGTTTGTCGACCAAGACCAGCCGGTCGCCGTTCAAGACCACCGGGATGAACACCGCTTGCCACGGCCGGCCTTTGCCGCCGTCGTCGCCCACCGCGACTCGCACCTGGGTTCCCACGACCTGAGCGCGTACCCCGTACGACGGTACGACCACCTTGATCGGGTGCTGGATTGCGTCGGGCATGTCATCGACTCCGGTTCAGGAAGTGGCTGATCTGGTCGAACACTTCCGTCTTTGCATCACGCCCCAGCAAGCAGTCTTGATGGCCATGCCGAGGAATCGGCAGGCTATTGAATTGCGGCTTCGGCAGCACTTCACCGAGCTGGCCCAGTGTGGCCAGGTCGGCCAGACCGTTCTCGGTGCCGTGCAGGCTGAGCATGGGAAAACCGAAGTCTGTGATTCGCTTGACTCGAAACGGATTCACATAGCAGTTGAACCCGGTGCGGTCGGTGATGCAGCGGTTGCGGGTGAAATGAATCACCTGCGAGACGGTCTGGATGTTCAACGGGCCGAAGAAATCATTCAGGTGATCCAGCACCGCCTCGGGCATGTTGGCGAGCTTGAAGACGCGGCCATACAGCGCGTCCATGCGGTGCCGCGTGCCGACCCACGAGGTGTGTTTGCCGGGCGGCCAGAACGGGTTCTCGAGTTGAAATTCACCGGCCGGATACGGCAGCGTGGAGAGCACCCGGTTCAGCAGCGTGTTGACCACGCCGGCCGCTTCGGCGGTCTGGAACGAGTAGTCGGTCAGCGGCAGGAACTGCTGCACATAGCGCATCAGGTAGGCGCGAAAGATGTTCTCGGGCGCCATCACCATGGCCGGGCCGATCTGCGACATCACGAGTCGGTTGATCCGGCCGGGCAGGGCTCGACGTGCGTCGTAGGCGGTGTCGTGCGGCAGCAGTTTGTTGTCCTTCATGTACTTCATGTCGACGTCGCCGAGCAGCGCCATCCACAGCATCGCCGAGCCCATGCAGTGCGCCACGATGTCGATCTTCGCGGCACCGGTGGCCTTGACGATGTGCTCTGCCGCCAGCGGAATGTCGGCGAAGCCGATCTGCTCGAACGACCATGGGTAGCTTGCCGTGGGCATGCCGGCGCTGGAGCGCAGGTCGACGATCCACACGTCGCGACCTTCGTCGCACAGGTGCTGCGCCAGGCTACACGGCAGCGCCGGGTGCGCGAACGAGGTGCCGCTGGCGCTGTAGCCGTGAATCAACAGCACCGGCGGCTTGGCGTGCTCGGGCCGGCGGTAGCGGGTCAGGCGAATCATCACCGGCGCGCCCATCG
>JAYVCL010000420.1:0-7581 GCA_043749975.1 Burkholderiales bacterium | reverse complement strand
GCCCGCAAGCGCGCGGCACCTTGCCCCGCCACTTGCGGGTTCGGGTCTTCGACCGCATAGACCACGCGGCCCACACCCGCAGCGATCAGCGCGTCGCAGCACGGCGGCGTGCGGCCATGGTGGGCACAGGGTTCCAGGGTGACGAGCACCGTCGCGCCGCGCACGCTTTCGCCGCGCAACTGCGCATCGCGCAGCGCCATCACCTCGGCGTGCGGCCCGCCGGCTTGCTGCGTGTGGCCCTGGCCGATGACGCGGCCCGAAACAGCGGTGATCACGCAGCCCACGCGCGGATTGGGCTCGCTCAGGCCCACCGCGCGGTGCGCCAGTTCAAGCGCGAGTTGCATCGGATCGGTGGCTGTCGAAGGAAGCGTCATGGTTGGTGTTGCAGCGTGCCGAGGTTGGCGAAATTCTGCGCCTCTGGTGCGTCCACATGTGCGTCCACGTTCACCGGCGCCCCGGCGGGGCAGCTCTGGTCGCCTTTGACGACGAGAAAATTTTGCTGCGTCAGGTTCGCGTCCACATCGGCGTAGCGGTCGGGGTGCTCGGCGTTGCGGTCGACGCGGCCGCTGCCGTCCTGGTCGGCCGAGTAACGGCACACCTTGTACGCGCCGGCCGTGCTTCCCAGCGCCCAGCCCTGCGGCAACAGCGTGCTGCGGCCCGACCAACGCGCCGGCGTGTTGGCCGGCGTCACCACGCAGTGGTAGGCGACGAAGCGTTCGCCCAGATCGGTCCAGCTTGGCAGGCCCCACGACGCGGCTGTGGCCAGCAGGGGCACGGCCTCGCGCCGGCTGCTGTTGTCGACGCTGTAAGCCACCGTCTTCATGGCCTGCGCACCGCATTGCGCCGGCCTCGGGTCAGGGCCGCCGGTCAGCGCGAGCGACACGGCCAGTGGCAACGGCGTGTCATTGGCGTGGGCCGCATCAGGTGCCCCACCGAGCGAAAACCGCACCTGTCCGCTGAGCAACAGACCGTTCATCGCGGTGCAGGAAGCGAGGTCGCCCGCCACCCTGTTCCGCGTGGCAGCGGCGACCCCGCTGCACACCGAGATCACTCGCCCGGTCGCATTGCTGAACACGAAGGCGATCGTTTGCGAGCTGTCGAGCTTGAGCACGCTTTGGCCATTGCCCAAATCGGTGGCCGATGCAGGCACCGACACCGCGCGGCCCAGCACGCCCCTGACCGCCTGCACTCGGGGCGAAATCGCCAACACAGCGGACAGGCCTGGCGGGTTGGCGGCGATCACCGAATCGAGCGCCACCCGCTGCGCCGCACCGGTGCGATCGGTCCAGTGGACGCTCACGCTCGCTGTTTTGTAAGCGGGGTCGTCGACCGAAGTGACTTGCCGCTCGATCTCGAAATTCACGTTGCCGCCGCTGGCTGGGTCGGGCCTGACGCTGCGGTTTGCCGCGCTGATGTCGGCGTAGGCCTTCACTGCGTCGCCAGCGGCCACGCTGGCGAACGCGCGCAGGGTCTCCATGTCTTCTTCGGCGAGCCGAACCGCTTCGGAACGTTGCCGCGCGATGTCGGAATTGAGCCTGAGCGTGGTCTGCAGGCGGGCCATTGTCAACATGCCGAACGACAGCACCAGCAAGGCGATCAGGGCTTCCAGCAGCGTGACGCCGCGGGCTCGCTTGGCAATAGGGACAGATCGGTTGCGCATGATGGTTCAGTGATCGTTCAGTGATAGGTCAACGGGGCTCAGAAGTCGCGCCAACTGCCGGGCACGCGGGCGAAGCTGCCGCTGTTGCCTTTGAGCACGGCGAGCACCGCGGCGTCGTAGAACAGGTCGGGCGCACCGCTGCCGGCATAGCTGGTTTCGGAAATGACCGCGCCGCGCAACAAGCCGGCTCCGCCGCCGTTGTCGTTCCACTCGATGCGGCTGCCGTGCAACAGGCCGTGCAGCACCACCGGCCCTGCGGCGCGCACCGCGCCACGCGCCAGCAGCATCACCGGCCGACTCGGCGTGCCCAACGCCAACGGTCCTTCGAGCGTCACATCGCCTTCCACCCACAGCAGCGTGGGGCCGCCGCCGGCACTGGCGGCCTGGACCAAGGCGTCGTTGCAAACGCCCTCGCAAACGACCGTGCGCACGGCGGGTTGCCGACGCCATGCGTCTTTGTCGAGCCCGAAGAAGCTGCTGAAGAATCGGTTCGCGCTCAGTCCTTGCAGTGCGGCGTCGCCGCTCGCCATGGCGAGCGACGGCACGCCGCCGGGCACGCTGCTGACGCGGGCGTTCGGCGTGGTCACCGCGCCGCCTGCATGAACCACGCTGCCACCCGAGGCGGCGTCGGTGTTGCGCAGGCCCAGGGCCGCGCTGGTGGCCACGCTGTCTTTCGCGGTCAACGGCGCGGCCGGTGCGCTGGCCAAGCCGGGCACCAGGGCCACCAGTTGCTGCGCCTGGGCCGTCGCGTCGGGCATGCTGCCGCTGCCGGGCAGGCAGGCACCCGCAAGGCTGGTGCAGCCATCGGCCACCACACGAAGTGCGCCGGGTTGCGTGGCCTTGACGAAGCGGATCGAGAACGCCGCGAGCGAGCTGCTTTGCGCAGGCACTGCCAGCGACGGATGGCCGCTGGCCGGGCAAGCGCAATCCCAGCCCGTGCCGCTGCGAACGCAGGTGGGTTGCAGCGCCACCGGATGCGCAGCTTGGGTCCAATGTGTCGGCGTGTGCGTGGCGCTGGCGGCGTCGAAGCCGAGGTAGCGCTCGCGAAAGGTCTTGGCCTGCGCCGAGGTACCGGGCCGGCAGTCGGCTTCCAGCTTGAGCGGGTTGTTGAGTTGCGCCAGCGCCCACTCCAGGCCCGCTTCGGCCGCTTCGAAGGCTTGTGTGGCGCGGTACTGGTTGGCCGAGATGCGCTGCTCGAACACCAGGTTGCGGTTGACATACGCCGCTGCCAAGGTCATCGCGAAGAACAGCACCATCGTGACGATCAGGGCCGCGGCACCGCGCTGCTGGCGCTGGGAGGCCGGGCGATGCAGGGGGCTGCGTTTCATGTCGGGCAACTCCCGATGACGGCGTCGTTGCGCAGCCGCACCGCGCTGCGCACCGAGCGCAGCACCGAGGCGTCGCCGGTGGCCCTGCCGGCCAGCGCGATGGCCAGGCTGCGCACCTGCTGGCGCGGCGGGCAGGTGCTGCTGCCAGCAGGACAGTCGCTGGCGCAGACGCCGTCGAGCGTGATGGTTTGCACCTCGGGCGTCACGCTGAAACGGGTGACCAACACGGTGTTGGCGTCGGTCATGGCCTGCCAGTTGCCGCTGCCCAACAGCATTTCGAGCACGCCCGCTTGCAGGCGGAAGCCGAACTGCTCGTTGCTGTCGAGCGTGTTGTTCTCGGCCGCGTCGCGCGAGAAACGGAAAGCGACGCCGTCCGACGCGGCTGCCGATGGCGCCAGGGCCATGTACGGATTGGCCGACACGCCGCTCGCGCCACGTTGCCACACGCCCGCTTCGGCGTCGCCCCAGTAACCGGCACGGCGCAGGTCGCGTGTCACCAGATCGGCAGCGCTGCGCAGGTCTTGCATCAGCCGGGCTTCGAGCAGCAGGCTGCGGTTCTCGCGCAGGTTGCCGGTCAACAGGGTCAGAGCGGCGGCCACGATGAAAAGGCCGATGGCCAGCCCCACCAGCAGCTCAACGAGACAAACGCCGCGTTGGCGGGTTTCGGGCGGTGAAGTCGCAGCCATCACAGGCTCCAGCAACGCTTGTTGGCCGAGCTGTCGTTGGCGACCGTGTTGTCGGCACCCGATGCGTACAGCACGTTCGCCCCGTCCACCGTCAGCTTCATCACGCCGCAAACAGCGTCCGAGCGCTGAGCCCCCGCAGCGGTGGCACGCGCGACGAAACCGATCTCGGTGGGGCTGATCACGTCGAGCTGGTAGTGGCCCGCCGGCGAGGTGGTGCGCGTGCCCAGGGCGGTCAGGCTGCCGTAGCTCGTGTTGTTGGCCCTGAAGCGCTCTTGCGTCATGTGCAGCCCCATCAACGCCACCAGCGCATCTGAGCGACGCACTTTCTGCACCGTGCCCTGGTAGGCGGGGTAGGCGATGGACGACAGGATGCCGGCAATGGTCACCGAGAGCATCAACTCGATGAGGGTGAAGCCGGCTTCGGAGCGAGCGCGGTGGAGGTGGCGTGTGGACATGATGGGCGTGCTCGATTCAGCAGGGGCGATAGCCCGGCACCGCAGCGGCGATGCCTTGCGGCGAGCACGAACGCACGCGGCCCATCACATTGACGACGTGGTGCACGGCGCGGCCGCTGCGCGAGGTGATCCTCAGCGTGCCGGTGGGCGTGCTGGTGCCGTGCAGGGGGTCGAACAAGATGGAGGTCACGTTGGCCTGTACCGCCACCGGATCGGTTGCCGGAATCGTGACCGTTTTGATTTGGCGGGCCGAGCCGGAACAGGTAGCGCTGCCGCTGGCCGCACAAGTGCAATCAGCGCTCGCGCCGGTGTGCACGACGTAGCAACTGCCCCAGGCTTCGGTGTGAAAGCTCAGGCGCACCGGCAGGTTGCGCAGCACTGCTTCCTGGCGCACGAACTGGATGTCGGTGTGCAGCGAGGTGGCCACCGCGTCGATCCTGCGGGTGTCGATGAAGCCGCTGAAGCCGGGGCTGACGGCGGCCATCACCACGCCGATGATGGCGACGGTGATGGCGGTCTCGATCAGGGTGACGCCGCATTGTCGGGTTGACTGCTGCATGGGGTCTCGTCGTTGTGAGCACATGCAGCCAATGTAAAAAATTGTGCGCGGCGGCGCGCCCCCCGGCGGTGGGAATGGCAGCCTTCTTGTGGGTGGCACCCGTTCGGGGGTGGCGCGCTTGGCGCGAGCGGGGCTCGCCGCGCCTCAAATGTCCCGAATCAGTTGGCGGAACTCGTCCACGTCTTCGAAGCTGCGGTACACCGACGCAAAGCGCACATAGGCCACCTTGTCGATGCGTTTCAGCTCGCGCATCACCAGTTCGCCCAAGCGGGCGGACGGCACCTCCTTCGCACCGCTGTTGAGCAGTTTGTCCTGCATGCGCTCGAGCGCTGCGTCGATCTGCTCCACGCTGACAGGCCGTTTTCGCAGCGCCAGCGTCATCGAGGCGCGCACCTTGGCGATATCGAAGTCGGCCCGGGTGCCGTCTTTCTTCACCACCGAGGGCAGTGCAATTTCGGCCCGCTCATAGGTGGTGAAGCGCTTGTCGCAGCTTTGGCAGCGGCGGCGACGGCGCACCACGTCGCCCTCGTCGGATTCACGCGTCTCGACGACCTGGGTTTCGTCGTGGCTGCAAAAAGGGCAACGCACTCAAGACCCTCCGCGCGCCGACGCACAGGTGTTTGCCTCAGCCACGGCGATCACCGGTAGACCGGAAAATCCCGTGTCAACGCCGCCACCTTGACGCGCACCGCCGCGATGTGCGCCTCGTCGTTCGGCCGGTCCAGCACGTCGGCGATCAGGTTGCCGGTGATGCGGGCCTGCTCTTCCTTGAAGCCACGCGTGGTCAAGGCCGGCGTGCCCAGGCGCACGCCGCTGGTCACCATCGGCTTTTGCGGATCGTTCGGAATGCCGTTCTTGTTGCAGGTCATGTGGGCTGCCCCCAGCACGTTCTCGGCTTCCTTGCCGGTCAGTCCCTTCGGGCGCAGATCGACCAGCATCACGTGCGATTCGGTTCGGCCGCTGACGATGCGCAGGCCGCGTTCGATCAGCGTCTCGGCCAGCACCACCGCGTTCTTCGCCACCTGCTGCTGGTAGCTCTTGAACTCAGGTGCCAGCGCCTCTTTGAAGGCCACCGCCTTGGCCGCGATCACGTGCATCAGAGGGCCGCCCTGGATGCCCGGGAAGACCGCACTGTTGATTTTCTTGGCAATGGTTTCGTCGTTCATCAGCACAATGCCGCCGCGCGGTCCGCGCAGGCTTTTGTGCGTCGTGGATGTCACCACATCGGCGAACGGCGTCGGGTTGGGGTACACGCCGCCGGCGATCAGGCCGGCGTAATGGGCCATGTCGACCATGAAATACGCGCCGATGTCTTTTGCGACTTTCGCAAACCGCTCGAAGTCGATGCGCAGGCTGTAGGCCGAAGCGCCCGCGATGATCAGCTTCGGCTTGTGCTCGTGCGCCAGCCGCTCCATCGCGTCGTAGTCGATCTCTTCAGCGGGCGTCAGGCCGTAGCTCACCACCTTGAACCATTTGCCGCTCATGTTCAGAGGCATGCCGTGCGTCAGGTGGCCACCCTCGGCCAGGCTCATGCCCATGATGGTGTCGCCGGGTTGGAGCAACGCAAAAAACACCGCCTGATTCGCTTGCGAGCCCGAGTTGGCTTGCACGTTGGCATGCGCCGCACCGAACAAAAGCTTCACCCGGTCGATGGCGAGTTGCTCGGCCATGTCGACGAATTCGCAGCCTCCGTAATAGCGCTTGCCCGGATAGCCTTCTGCGTACTTGTTGGTGAGCTGGCTGCCTTGCGCGGCCATGACGGCCGGCGAAGCGTAGTTTTCAGACGCGATCAGCTCGATGTGTTCTTCCTGGCGCTGGTTCTCGCGCTGGATCACAGACCACAGTTCGGGGTCGGTCAGGGCAACGGTGGATTGGGTGCGGTCGAACATGGCGTGGCAGTCCTCTTCAACAGAAGACCCGTGGCTGCAGGCTCGCTAAAAACGTGCGCGGCCAACGGGCTGCCCAGGCGAACGGCTTAAAAAGCGATCAGCCCACGACGGGCTGAAACACTGTCTGCGCTTCCCGGTGGTTCACCACCTCAGGCCAGGCCGGAGCCGTGCCGCATCGCCAGTCGCACAAACGAATTCAGTGTATCGCGGGCGCTGTCGCCGGAAACGCAGCGAAGTCGCACAGCGGGCGCAGCACCTCAGTACAGCGACGCGACCTGTTCTGGCAGCGGAGTCTCCTCGGCTTTCACCGGAACCACCACGGGCTCGACACCGGGACGGGCTGCCACAGCGGGGCTGCCGCCGGCCGTGGCGTGGGGGGTCGATGGGGCGTTGATTGCCACCAGCTTGCCACCCGCCACTTGCCGCAGGTGGTTCTGTTCGGCGAGCACGCGGGCAGCGTAGCCGCCGTCGTCCGGCAGGTTGGCAGCACCGACGTAGAAACGCAGTCCGGCCTCCAGGCTGCCGGCCCGCCCGATGCATTCCTTGAGCACCTGAACGCCCACGCGCAAGTTGGTCACCGGGTCGAACGCGGCCAGGTTGCCGCCGAAGGCCACGTACTTGTCGTCGTGCAGGTTGGTCATGACCTGCATCAGGCCCTGGGCCCCGACCTTGCTCTGCGCAAACGGATTGAAGCTCGATTCGACCGCCATGACCGCCAGGATCAGGGTCGGTTCCAGTCCGACGCGTCCACCGACGTACCAGGCCTCTTGCACCAGCCGGCTGATCGGCTCGGGTGCGACACGGTAGCGCCGCGATATCCAGTACGCCACGGCAGCCTGCTGGCGGTTCAAATCCTTCGGGTCGCTGGCGGTGGCGCGTGCCATCGCGTCGGGCTCGCTCAACTCGGCGGCGAGCTTGACTTCGGGCTCCACGCGGGCTTCCTGGCGGGCCTGCAGCCAGCCCAGGGTGTGGGCCTCGATGCTCTGGCGCAAGTCGGCCCGGCT
>JAYVCL010000419.1:0-7734 GCA_043749975.1 Burkholderiales bacterium | reverse complement strand
GTGCGCTGGCAAGGCGCGACGATGCGGCGGGCTCATGCCCGCAAGGCGGAGCAACGCCGCCAGCGCGCCGCAGCGTGGCTCGCTCGGGTGTGTAGCGCTCTCACCCTCGAGGTGATAGATATCGTGGGCGGAAATGTGTGCATTCATGCGGTGAGTCCAGCGGAATCGAGCGGTCAACTGCGGTTTTTAGGATGATCGACTCGAATTTCACCGACTGGCTGGGCTACGCCGCCGCCACGCTGACCACCGCCGCGTTCGTGCCGCAGACCTGGCTGATTTTTCGCACCCGCGACGTGAGCGGCATTTCACTGGCGATGTACAGCACCTTCACGGCCGGCATCGCGCTGTGGCTGGCCTACGGCGTGGCGCTCGGCGCGTGGCCGGTGATCATCGCCAATGTGGTCACCCTGGCGCTGGCCTCGTGCATCCTGGTCATGAAGATCGTGCACCACGAGAAAGCGCCGCCGCCGTCATAGGTCGGGTTTCAGAACTGGTAGCCGATCGACAGGTTGCTGGACACCGGGTCGAGCTTGGTGCTGATGGTCTGCCCGGTCGACAGGCGGGTCGTGTTCTTGAGGTACGACTTGATGATCGACGCGTCCAGGTACCACGGCCCTTGCAGCATGATCGTCACACCCACCTGGGCCGACAAGCCGAAGGCCGATTCCGCCGACAAACGCGTCGGCGGGCCACCCGCATTGGTCAGCGCCGTGAGTGCGCCCGAGCCCTCTTCGCCATAAAAGTACGCGTAGGTCAGGCCCAGCCCCAGGTAGGGGCGGACCACGGCGTCCGGGGCCCTGAACCGGTACTGCGCAAAGGCGGTGGGCGACACCTGCTTGACACTGCCGATCTTGCCCAGACCGTCCAGCACGCCGGCACCGACGATGTCGTGCTGGTAGGGCAGGCCGGCGTAGACCTCGACCGACAGGTGATCGGTGATCATGTAGGTGGCGGTGGCGATCAGCGAGTTGGCGCTTTTCACCTCGACTTTGCTGCCCGGCAGGCTGGGGGCCGACAGGTCGTCGCTCTTGCCCTGCGGCGCGATGCCGTTGAAGCCACCTTTGAGCATCCAGTGCCCGGCCGACTGCGCCATGCCGCTGCCGGCAGCGAAGGCCAGCGCGGTGCCCAGCAGCGCGGCTCGCAACGCCGATTTGCGGATCAAGCCCTGACGCATGACAAGCCCCTTGTGAATCCGGTTGAACCGGCGCGCGCTCACAGCCAGCCCTTGGCAATCAGCGCGCGGGAGACGAATTGCGCCAGCAGTTGGTAGCCGTAAGGCGTGGGGTGAACCTCGTCGGCGAACTGGTACTTCGACACATCACCGGCAATCAGCGTGGTGGCGGTGCACACCAGCGAGCTGGCAAAAATGGTCTTGGCCAGGTCGCAGGCCGGCGTGGTGCCGTTGCTGATGCTGTATTGCGCCGGGTGCGCTGCCTGGTCGATGCTTTGGGTGTACGCATCGACGATCAGCACGTCGACGCCCTCCAGGCCGCTGGCGAGTTGCGCGTTGAAGGTGCTCGACATCTGCTGGATCAGCCCCTGCGTCGGCGCGTCCAGCGTGTAGGCGAAAGGCGTCTTGCTGACGTCGGGCAAGTTGACGACCACCACGAATTTCGCACCCTTGGCAACGATCAAATTCTTCACGTAGGCGGCCAGTTCGGCCCCGGCCACACCCATCGCGGTGACTGCCTGGGTCGGGTTTTGCAGCCGCGCTGACAAGGCCCCCAGGTTCACGAAAACGTCGTTGCCGCCGGCCAGCAGCGTGACCAGTTCGTCGCCCTTGAAGCTACCGCCGACTGCCGTGAGGTGGCGGTTGATCTGGTTCAGCACCGGGTCGGTCAATTGGCCCAGTGCGCCGCCCGGATCGGCCGGGTAGGTGGCGATATTGGCCACGCCCACCGCATTGGTGACCCGCGAGCCGCCTTGCGCATAGCCGAAGCAACCGGCATGGTTGCTGATGGCCACGGCGGGGATGCCCGGTATGACGCTGTTGAGCCCGGTTTGCGCTGCGCAAGGTGCCGCCACGCCGATCTGCCGGGCCAGCAGTTCGGTCCAGTTCTGGCCGTTGGCGCCGTTCACGTTGTACTTGCCGCCGCCCACCTGCGCGACGGCGCTGACGCCGTAGCTGCCCACGTCGCTGAGGCTGTCGCCGAACGACACCAGGGCCGAGTACTTGAGCTTCGAGCCCTGGTCGCCATCGCCGCCGCCGCACGCTGCGAGCAGCAGCGAAGCCACGCTTGCCAGGGCCCAGAGCCGGATTTTTTTATTCATTCGAATCTTTCAGTTGGAGTGGTTGGAATGGCATCAGAACGGGTTGCCGCGCGCCCGGGCCGCCGCCAGTGCACCGAGGTTGCGGTGACCGGCCGGGCTCAGTTGCAGCGAGTCGGCCCACAGCCAGGTTTCGCCGGAGCCGGCGTCCACCAAGGTTTGCGAAGTGCACGCGGTGACCAACGGCGCCTTGACGGGGTCGCAAACCGCCGCCACGACGTTGATGAAAGCGTGGGTGACGGGATTTTTGGCAATGGCCTGCACCAATTCGTCGGTGAACAGCAAGCCGGTGCTGCGGCCGTCGTTGACGAGCCCGAGGCGCAATTTGGCGTTGAAGCTCTTGGTCAGGCGGGTCAGCAGCGCCGCGCGGTCGATCTCGGTGTGGGCGGCTTTCTCGGCCAGCGCATAGGGCGTCAACCCGAGATCGGGCACGGTCGAGATCAGCACCTTGCCGCCCAGCGAACCGATGCGGTTCACCTGCACCGCCAGCGCCGCGCCGGCCTGCTCGACGCTGGCAGTGATCTGGGCTTCGCTCAACGCGGGGTACTGCTTGTACTGGGCCAGGATGTCATTGGTGCCGACCAAAACGGTCACCAGGTCGTCGGCGTTGAAGCCGGCGGCGCTGGCCTGCGCGTCGATTTGCGCCGTCGCGTCGGCCACGGTCGCCAGTGGCGCGGCGCGGATGATGCCCGCCGGTGCGGCCAGCGCATCCGGGTTGCACTGCGCGAAGACAATGCCGTAGGCTGCGGCCAGGACTTGAATCCAGATCGGATTGGCCTTGCAGTCCAGCGTGACCACCGTTGACACCGGGTCGGTCTTGACCGCGTTGACGGTGTACTTGCGGCCGTTCGCGTTGCTGTTGGTGTCGTCGATCACGCTGGCTTCATCGCCGAAGGCGATCAGGCGTGTCGGCGCGAATCGCACCAGTTGTGTGCCGCCGCCGCAAGATGTCAGCGCCGCTGCACCCGCCAGCGCGGCCAGGCCGCGACATGCGGCCATGCGCCAGGCCATCCGATTGAACTTCATGAAATCTCCAGACACAGCATTCGGTCGATGCACTCACGACGCAGCGGCGCGTTGCAAACGGTCCCGCACACCTTCCCATTCCGGTGTCGGTGGCGGTTCTTCGACCCAGATGAATTGCACGCCTTCGTCGTCGAGCGCGCGCAACACGGAAAACAATTCTTGCGCCACCTCGGTGGCCAGCGCCGGCATGAGCCGATGCTGCACGCCTGCGACGCCTGCGGGCGAACGGTTGCGCGAATATACCGCCAGCCGATGGCCCGCCGAGCCGAGCCCGCGCAGCGCCAGATCGAGCGCGGCAGCGTCCATCAAACGCAGCTTCGCTCGCGGTGCGTAGTGCGCCTCCAGGGTGCCGGAAGCGCGCGGCGACGCCGTGTCGCCCTCGCGCAGCGGCTCACCGGCCAGCGCTTCGATCTGCGCCCGCGTGAGCACCCCCGGGCGCAACAGCACGGGCCAGGCGCGCGTGCAATCGACGATGGCGGATTCGATGCCCACCTCGCACGGGCCACCGTCCAGCACCATCAGCCCGGCACCGAATTCGGCTTCTGCGTGCGCCGCCCGCGTCGGGCTGACGCGTCCGAAGCGATTCGCGCTGGGCGCGGCCACACCGAACACGCCGTGCGCGGCGGCGCGCCTCAGCAGGGCCTGGGCCACGGGGTGCGACGGGCTGCGCAGGCCGATGCTGTCTTGCCCGCCTGCTGCAGCCGCGCCCATGCCCTCGGCACGCGGCAGGATCACGGTCAACGGCCCGGGCCACAGGCCGGCCATCAAACGCTGCGCCACCGGCGCGACCGAGGCGGTGAAGCGCATGGCCGCCGCAATATCGACCACATGCACGATCAACGGGTGGTCGGCAGGCCGGCCTTTGGCCACGAAGATTTTTGCCACCGCCGCGTCGTCGTCGGCGCGCGCGCCCAGGCCATACACGGTTTCAGTCGGAAAGGCGACCAGCTCGCCCGCAGCCAGCGCCACCGCGGCACGCTCGACCACATCGGGGCTCGACCCGTCCAGCACCATCGCGGCCGGCTCAGAACGCCGCCAGGCCGAGCACGGCGCAGGCTTGCAAGGCCACGGCGCGGGCCTGCGCAGGCGTGGCGGCGGTGACGGTCAGGTGGCCCATCTTGCGGCCTGGCCGTGGACTGGCCTTGCCGTACAGGTGCAGGTGAACGCCGGGCAAGGCCAGCACCTGCGCCCAGGGCGGCGCGCGTTCGCTTCGATCGGTGGCAAACCACAGGTCGCCCAGCAGGTTCAGCATCACCGCCGCGCTGTGGGCACGCGGCGCAACCAGCGGCGCGCCGGTCATGGCGCGCACTTGCAGCTCGAACTGCGACACGTCGCAGGCATCAATGCTGTAGTGGCCCGAGTTGTGCGGGCGCGGCGCCATCTCGTTGGCCACCAGGCTGCCGTCTTGCAAGACGAAGAATTCGACGCACAGCACGCCCACATAGCCCAGCGTTGCAGCGATGTGGCCGGCCGCCGCGATCGCACGCTGTTGCAATTCGGGCGTCAGGTCGGGTGCCGGCACCTGGGTCACCGCCAGGATGCCGCTGCGGTGCAGGTTTTGTTGCAGCGGCAAGTGCACCACGTGGCCAGCGCCGCTGCGGGCCACGATCACGCTGACCTCGTACTGCAACGGCAACAATTTCTCGAGCACGCAAGGGGCGTGCTTCAAGTCGGCCCAGGCCAAGGCCAGATCGGCGCGCGTGCCGACCCGCGCCTGGCCCTTGCCGTCGTAGCCCAGGCGGGTGGTTTTCAGGATGCCGGGCAGCAAGTGCTCAGGCACCGCCGCGAGCTGCTGGGCCGAGGCGATCACGGCGTGCGGCGCACTGGCCACGCCGCAGCGAGCGAAGTGCGCTTTTTCGGCCGCGCGGTCCTGGCAAATCGCCACCGCCGCGGCACCGGGCGCCACCGGGCGCTGC
Organism: Burkholderiales bacterium; assembly: GCA_043749975.1. Classification (GTDB taxonomy): domain Bacteria; phylum Pseudomonadota; class Gammaproteobacteria; order Burkholderiales; family Burkholderiaceae_C; genus JANYJJ01. The sequence goes on along the minus strand of JAYVCL010000419.1, from coordinate 2,524 downwards.
GCGGCCAACGTGCTCAAGGCCGCCGCCGGCACGTTCTCGAATTCGGTGGTGATGGCGTCGCAACATGCGGCCAACTGCGAAAGGCCTTGCGCGTCGAGGTAGCCGGTTTGAATGTGCCGGTGCGACACCAGGCCGGCGGGACTGGCCGCATCGGCATCCAGCACGGCGGTGAAGTAGCCCATCTGCTGCGCGGCGTGCACGAACATGCGGGCGAGCTGGCCGCCGCCCATGACACCCAGCATCGCCCCTGGGGCGATGTAAGGTGTCACGCCCGAGTTCTCACCGAGCATCGCCCCTGGGGCGATGAAAGGCGTCATTTCAAATCTGCCGTCATGGCCCGTGCGGCGTCAGTTTGCCTCACACGGTAGGCGACCAGCTTTTCGAGCAGACCGGGTTGTTCGAGGGCCAGCATCGCGACGGTGAACAAGGCCGCGTTGGCCGCGCCGGTCGCGCCGATGGCGAACGTGGCGACCGGAATGCCCTTCGGCATTTGCACGATCGAGTGCAGCGAATCGACACCCTGCAAATGCTGGCTGGCCACGGGCACGCCGAGCACCGGAAGCGTCGTCTTGGCGGCCAGCATGCCGGGCAGATGCGCCGCGCCGCCGGCACCGGCAATGATGACTTTGAGGCCGCGGCCAGCGGCGGTTTCGGCGTAGCGGAACATGTCGTCGGGCATGCGGTGCGCCGAGACCACCCGCGCTTCGAAGGCAATGCCGAACTCGGCGAGAATCTCGGTAGCGGTGCGCAGCGTGTCCCAGTCGCTGCTGGAACCCATCACCACACCCACCAGCACAGGCGCAGGGCTCATTCGAGCGCTCCGGGTGGTTGCGAAGGCTTGAATTGTAGGCGGCGTGGCGTCACCTCGAAGCTTGCCGCAGACGCGCCATCAGACCCAACACAAGACCAAAACCATGATCGACATTTCGCTGCAGAATTTTGAATCCGACCTGATCAACGCCTCGATGCAGCAGCCGGTGCTGCTCGACATCTGGGCCCCGTGGTGCGGCCCGTGCAAGGCGCTAGGCCCGCTGCTGGAAAAGCTGGAAGTCGCCTACGCGGGTCGCTTCAAGCTGGCCAAGCTCAACTCCGACGAGCAGGCCGACATCTCGGGCCAGTTGTCGCAAATGTTCGGTGTTCGCAGCATTCCGTTTTGCGTGATGTTCAAAGACGGCCAGCCGGTGGACGGCTTCGTCGGGGCCTTGCCGGAAAGCGAGATCCGCGCCTTTCTCGACAAGCACGTGCCCAGCGCCGATGAAGCGGCCGCCGATGAAGACGTGCAAGATGCTGCCGCCCTGCTGGCCGAGGGCGACACCAAAAGTGCCTTGCAAAAGCTGCGCGAGGCGGTGGCGCTCGACCCCGGCAACGACACAGCGCGCTTCGACTGTCTGCGCGCGCTGCTCACGCTGGGCCATGTGGCCGAGGCGCGCAGCGTGTTCGAGCCGGTGGCCGGCAAGGTGATTCCCGATGCCCGGCTGAGCGCCTGCGGGCACTGGTTGGCGGCCTGCGAGAGCGCGCCGTCCGCCGCCTCGCCCGAGGCGCTGGCACAGGCGATCGCCGCCAATCGGCGCGACTTCGAGGCACGCTTCGCGCTGGCGCAAAGCCACTTCGCCGCACAGCGCCTGACCCAGGCGATGGACGAGTTGCTGGAGATCGTGATGCGCGACAAGGCCTGGAACGGCGAGCTGGCGCGCAAGACCTATGTGGCGATCCTGGAGCTGATGGCCAAGCCCGCCACCAAGGCCGAAGCCGCCGCCCCGAAGGGCGCGCTGGAAGTGGCCGGCAAGATCAACATCCCGGCGGCCGACCCGGTGCTCGACGCCTATCGGCGCAAATTGAGCATGGCGCTGTTCTGAGCCAGCGGCTCAAGGAACGCGCAGGCAGGTTCACCGCACTTCACAGCGGGCCATTCGCGCCCACGCCGCTCAGCAGTTCCACGATGCGTCCCTGCAGGGTGCGAAAGTCATTCCAGGCGGTGCGGGCCAGGGCCTCGTGGCGCTGCGCAGCCTCGCGGTTGCCGAGGCCGGCAAACACCTGCGCCAGCCGGCTGTGCATGGCCGCGCGGTCATCAATTTGCGTCTCGTCGCAGGGGTCGGCTTCGGCCGCCATCGCATCGACACGCGCTGCATCGATTTGCCCGACTTGCAGCCGGCACCACGCCTGGTCGGACAGCATGTATGCGCGCATGCGCGCCATGCCCTGCGCTTTGTCCAAATGGGCTTCGTACAAGGCCAGCGCCTGCGCCGGTTCCCCCTGCAGGGAAAGAATGTGCGCGCGAACCAAGGACAGCAGCGATTGCAGGCTGACGGTGCCGAGCATTTGATCGAAATTGACGGTGGAGTCGGCACCTATCAACGCGTGTTCGCCTTCATGCGGCGCGCTGACCTGAAAGCCCAGCACCGCTTGGCGCAGGTTGTGCAATCGCGAGGACGCCATGTTGAACAACATGGCGCTGATGGTGGCGTCATCGCCCTCGGCGTTGGCATGCGTGCGGGCCCGCGCGTACCAGGGTTGTGCCAGGTCC
>JAYVCL010000418.1:0-2783 GCA_043749975.1 Burkholderiales bacterium | reverse complement strand
GAACTCGTAGTCGATGCGCCGCTGCGCGTCGCCGAACAGGCGGTCCACCAGCACCATCGCCTCGGCCAGGGCCACCGGGGTGAGCTGGATCTTGTCGGTCACGTCGCCCACCGCATGCACCGAGGGCAGGTTGGACTGGTAGTGCGCATCCACCCGCACCTCGCCGCGCAGGCCGATGTCGACGCCCGCCTCCTGCAGCCGCAAACCCGCCGTGTTGGGGCTGCGCCCGGTGGCGTTGAGCACGCAGTCGGCCAGCAGCGTCTTGCCACTGTTCAGGTTCACCTGCACGCCCCGTGCTTCTGACTGCATCGACTCGATCTTCGACTGCAAATGAATCACCACGCCCTTCTTGCGCATCTCGTCGGACACGAAGCTCGACACGTCGGCGTCGAAGCCGCGCAGCAACTGGGTGCCGCGCACCAGTTGCGTCACCCGGGCACCCAGGCCGTGGAAGATGGACGCCATTTCGCAGGCGATGTAGCCGCCGCCCACCACCACCAGATGTCTCGGAAACAGCGGCAGATCGAACATCTCGTTCGAGCTCACCGCCAGTTCGCCGCCCGGCATCTCGGGCCGCAGCGGGTGGCCACCGGTGGCCACCAGCACGTGGCGCGCCTCGAAGCGCTCGCCGTTCACCTCGACGTGGTGTGCGCCGGCCAGCCGCGCATGGCCGCGCAAAATCGTCACGCCCGAATCGAGCAACAAGCGTTCGTAGATGCCGTTCAGGCGCGATATTTCAGCGGCGCGGTTGGCCTTCAACAGCGCCCAGTCGAGCTTCGGCTGAGTCACCTGCCAGCCATAGCCGCGCGCTTCCTCGAAGGCTTCGGCGTAGTGCGCCGCGTTGCTGTAGAGCTTCTTCGGAATGCAGCCCAGGTTCACGCAGGTGCCGCCCAGCGCGGCCATCTCGGCGACCGCCACGCGCACACCGCGTTGAGCCGCCATGCGGGCCGCGCGAACGCCGCCGCTGCCGGCACCGATCACGAAAAAGTCAAACGCATTCGAAGCCATGTTGATTCATCCAAGGGTCGCCGTTGGTTTGCAATTTCGAGAGTATTCATGGCGTCTCGAATTGAGTGAGAGTCGAGACGTCGTCGTCTCGTGAGGAAAGTGTAGACGCGCGCAGTAGCGATCGTGTGACACTCCAAAACTCGGACCTCGTCGGCCACGGTTCGAGTCAGTTGCTTCGAGCGATCCGCCGGCCATGGAAACGCCGATACGTGCTGCGTGCTGCTGGTTCGGCACGGCACGCAGCGGCCAGCAGGGCACACCTGGGTCCAGCGCACCGTTGCCGAGCCTTGCGTTGTCGTTTGTATCGAACTTCATGACACGGCCGGACGAGCGTGATCGTCCACGTTTGCGCGTCGCGCTGAAGGGAGTTGAATGAGCTGGCAGAGAAATCGAGTCCTTCGTCTGGTGCGCGCGAGACCGCGGCTCTTCATCGCGGCGGCCATCGCCTTGACCATGAGTGTCCTGTTGCCCACCGACGTGGCAAGCCAGTCGGTGACGCGCTGGTTGATCGCGTGGAACGTCGGTGCCGGTCTCTACGTGGTACTTGCGGCGATCATGATGATTCGCTCGTCGAGCAACCACATGCGCCGCCGCGCGCAACTGCAGGACGACGGTCAGCTCGTGATCCTGTCTCTCGTTGTCGTCGCGACGATTGCCAGCTTGGCGGCGATCGGCGGGGAACTGGCGGTCGTCAAGGACATGCACGGTTTCATCAAGGGTGCGCACGTCGCGCTGGCTGGCCTCACGGTGCTGACTTCGTGGGCTTTTATCCAGGTGATGTTCGCGCTTCACTATGCGCATGACTACTATGCAGCGTCGTGCCATGGGCGTAAGGCCGGACTGCAGTTTCCCGACGACGAGGAGCCCGACTACGGCGACTTTTTCTATTTCGCGTCGGTCATCGGTACGTCGGGTCAGACCGCCGACGTGTCGTTCGTGTCCAAGCCGATGCGGCGCATCGGCTCGCTCCATTGCATCCTGGCCTACCTGTTCAACACCACGGTGCTGGCGCTCCTGATCAACATCGGGGCCAGCATGTTCTGACGGCGGCGTGCGGTAAGAGGGTTTGGGCGCCTACTTCGGTAGCACCGACGGCACAGCCAACCTCGGCGGCGCGATGAAATTAAATGATTCCAGCATGTTGCCGGACTTGTCATGAGCTTGCAGTGCGGGTGCGTTCCAGACTTTCAGGCCGAATCGTTGAATGCAGAACTTGACGATGCTCGAATGCGAATAGAAGGTGTGGTTGATGCCGATCTTCGCGTAGGGGCTCACGACCAGGCACGGCACCCGGGACCCGAAGCGGAACTGCGAATTCTGATAGCCCGCGTGCCCACCGCCGGGCCAGGTTGAAGCGAGCGGCGGCGCGACGTGGTCGTACCAGCCACCCCAATCGTCCCAGGTGATGAAGATTGCGGTCTTGGCCCACAGTGGGCCGGTGGCAGCGGCATGCACCCTGTTCGCTGTCCACTGCATTCCCGGGCCGACCAAGGGCTTGCCGGTGTGCTTGAAATCACCGGGGTGCTCGCTCAAGCCGTCGGGCGCGAAGAGCCATGCGACATCGGGCAGCTTGCCGACTTTCGCATCGGCGTCGAAGGTCGCCGAAGGAACGCTCCACGGATGTTTGACCAGGCCGACGATGTGATCGAAGTAGGACGACCGGGCATCGGCGTAGTTCCGCCAGGTATGCCCAGCCGCTTCCAGCGAGGCTGGCAGATTGGGCAAATGGAATGGTGCCATCGGCTGGTAGCGCCGCGCCATTGTGGAGTTGTCAA
>JAYVCL010000417.1:0-3288 GCA_043749975.1 Burkholderiales bacterium | reverse complement strand
CCGCCCTACACGCTGCTTCACCAGACCGAGCCGGCCGATCAAGCCGCCCCCCGCCCTGCCAGCCACGCCAGCCGCGCCAGCCCGTTCCATGTCCGCGAGCATTGATTGCGCGGTGGCAAACAGCGCCTTGCCGGGTTGCATCGACACCGACGGCCTGCACCTGGAATGGGCCGAGGCGTCGTGGGACACCGCCATCTACGGCGCGCCGGTGCTTCAGATCACTCGGCTCGAAGTCCGCGGTTCGAGGGCGGCAAAAGACTTCGGGGGCTTCGAGCTGGCGCGCGACGCCGCAGGCAGTGCGCTGGTGAGCTGCCGCCTCGCGCACGACAAGCTGCCTGAATCGATGCTGCTGGAGGCCGCCGGCTTTCGCTTCATCGAGGTGCTTTACTGGCCTGAGCTAGACCGGTTGCAACCGGTGGCCGCGTCGTGCGACCACACGCTTCAAGTCAGGCGCGCCACCCAGGCCGACATGCCGCGGGTGCTGCTGATCGCGGGCACCGCGTTTCGCAACGAGCGCTTTCACGTCGACCCCCGTCTGGACCCCGGGCTGGCTGACCTGCGTTACCAGAACTGGGCCGCCAGCAGCCTGTCGCACCCGAGCCAGCGCCTGTTCGTCGTGTGCGACGGTCGGGCGGTGATCGCATTCTTCGTGATCGAGGATCTGGTCGACGCAACCTGCTACTGGCACCTGAATGCAGTCGCACCCGAGTATCAAGGCCGGGGCCTCGGGCGCAAAGCCTGGGTGGCGATGATCCAACACGCCCGATCAAACGGCGCGAGACGGGTGCGCACGAGCATCGTCGCCAGAAACCACCGCGTGCTCAATTTGTATGCGAGCCTGGGCTTCCGATTCCCATCGCCGCTGATGACATTCCACTGGGTTCGTCCGGCGTGATGGACAACCCCACCCGCGTGCAGTTGTTTCGCTATGCCGTGGTCGGGCTGGCATCCAACGCGCTGCTGTACGGGGCCTATCTGGCGCTGACACGCCTTGGCGTCGAGCCGAAGCTCGCCATGACGCTTTTGTACGCGGCCGGCGTGGTGCAGACCTTTCTGTTCAACAAGCACTGGTCGTTTCGCCATGGCGGCATGCATGGCCCGGCCTTCGTCCGTTACTGTGCTGCGTACGCCCTGGGCTACGCGATCAATTTCGTGGCGCTGCTGCTGCTGGTAGACCGGCTGGGCTACCCGCACCAACTGGTGCAGGGCGTGGTGGTCGCGTCGTTGGCGGTCATGCTGTTCTCGCTGCAAAAATTCTGGGTCTTCCGACACGTACCTTCCCTGCCAATCAACCCGAATCCAGGCGCATGAACATCCCTTTCAACAAGCCCTACATGACGGGCAAGGAGCTTTGGTACATCGCCCAGGCGCACGCGAAGGGGCACCTGGCCGGCGACGGCAGCTTCTCGAAGCGTTGCAATGCGTGGCTCGAAGCCCGCACCGGAGCCAGCAAGGCCTTGCTCACGCATTCGTGCACGGCCGCGCTCGAGATGGCGGCGATCCTGGCCGAGGTAGAGCCGGGCGACGAGGTCATCATGCCGTCGTACACCTTCGTCTCGACGGCCAATGCCTTCGTGCTGCGGGGTGCCGTGCCGGTGTTCGTCGACATCCGCGCAGACACGCTGAACATCGATGAAACCCTCATCGAAGCCGCTATCACCGACAAGACACGCGCCATCGTGCCGGTGCACTATGCAGGCGTGGGCTGCGAGATGGACGCCATCATGGCGATCGCCGACAAACACAAGCTGCTGGTGATCGAAGACGCGGCACAAGCCACCCTGGCCAGCTACAAGGGCAGGCCGCTCGGGTCGATCGGCCAACTGGCCGCCCTGTCGTTTCATGAAACCAAGAACATCATCGCCGGCGAGGGTGGTGCGTTGCTGGTGAACGCGACGCGCTTTGCCGAACGGGCCGAAATCATCCGCGAGAAAGGCACCAACCGGTCGCAGTTTTTCCGCGGCCAGGTCGACAAGTATTCGTGGGTTGACATCGGCTCGTCGTACTTGCCGGGCGAGATCATCGCCGCCTTTCTGTGGGCGCAGATGGAAGAGGCCGACACGATCACGCGGCAGCGCCTGGCGCTGTGGAACACCTACCATCAATGGCTTGCCGAGCCCGAGCGTGCCGGCAAGATCCGCAGGCCGGTGATCCCCGGCCATTGCGGGCACAACGCTCACATGTACTACCTGTTGCTGCCCGATCTGGACCGCCGCACGGCGTTCATCGACAAGCTGCGCCGCGTCGACATCAACACCGTTTTCCACTACATCCCGCTGCACAGCGCGCCAGCCGGAAGACGCTATGCACGCGCGCACGGTGACCTCAAGGTGACTGACGATGTGTCGAACCGGCTGGTCCGGTTGCCGCTGTGGTCGGGCCTCGAAGAACACCAGACCGAGGTGATCCAACACATCCTGGCGGCGCTGTGACGGTGCAACCCGGCGCAGGGTTCGCGCCGCCGTGCGAGCGGCACAACGCGTTCGACTGGCAACCCTGGCTGGTGCTGGTGGCCGGCGCGCTGTGCGTGCGGCTGATCTTCTACACTGGCTTCTTCGGGTCGGACGAGTTGACCTACACAGCGGCCGCCTTCCAGTTGCTGCAAGGCGACTGGGCGGTTTCGGACTATGTGGGTTCGAACCGATACGGGGTCAACCTTCCGGTCGCAGGTTTCGCGTGGCTGTTCGGGCGCAACGAGTTCGCGGCTGCCCTGTTTTCGATGCTGTGTTCGCTGGCCGAAGTGGCACTTGTGTTCAGCTTCGGGCGGCAGATGCTCGGCCGGCGGTCCGGCTTTCTTGCCGCAGCGTTGCTCGCGCTGATGCCGATCCACGTGCATTCGGCCGGCCGGCTGATGGCCGATGCACCGCTCGCGCTGGCAATGACGGCGAGTTTTTTGTTCTTTTGGAATGGGCAGAGTCGCAACCGATTTTCTGGGTTCGCCTGGGCCGGCGTTGCCGCAGGTTTGGCCTTCTGGATCAAACCGCACGCCGTCTTGTACCTGCTGCTGTTCCTGACCTATCCGCTGGTGTTTCGGCGTTGGAACTGGAAGTGGGCCTGGATGCTCGCCGGATTTTCTGTGCTGGTGCTTGCAAATCTCGCCTTGTTCTGGGCACTCACGGGCAACCCGTTCTTTTTGTTCGACGCCCTTCGCGCCCGGCAGACCAGCGGCTACCTGGAGTCCGGTGCCGCGTCCGGTTCGATCGACGATGGCCCGCTATTTTACCTGGACTACTTGTTCGCGAAGATTTATCACACGTGGTTGGCGGCGTATCTCGCGGCGGGCGGGGT
>JAYVCL010000416.1:0-7249 GCA_043749975.1 Burkholderiales bacterium | reverse complement strand
GCAGCGTTGCGCCGAGCGCGCCATGTCCGCTTCCTCGACCGTCAACTTCGGCGGGAGAATCTGTTGCTCGCGTTCTGCTGTGGTCATGTCGATGCTCCGCTTTTTTGTGAGGGAGGGGGGGTCAATGCAGGTCATCAACCTGCGCAAACATCCTTTCCGGCATCTTAGACGACAAGTGCAATAAACGCAGAAAGTGTTTTTACTGTAAGAATTCACACGGGCTGCCAGACGATGCCGGCTCTGCGCACTCGTGTGCGGGAGGGGATGCGGTTGCGCGCCATGCAGCAACTCCCGCATTTGGCCCTCGCCGATGGGCGAGTTACTGCCAAAGTCACTCCACGGAGGAAGAACTCCAGGGATTTCCTGAAACCGATTGAGACATGAAAAAAGCCCCAGAGCGTTGATTCTCAAGGGCTGGTTTGAAATTCCGGGACGCACTGGGACATCTTGGGATTCCCTGAAGCAGTAACTTGGTGGCCTGGGGCGGAATCGAACCACCGACACGCGGATTTTCAATCCGCTGCTCTACCGACTGAGCTACCAGGCCTAAGCCCAACATTCTAGCAGCGCCGCTTTCACAGGCTGCCGCGCTTGTTGCGCGACAGATCGACGCCCAGTTGCTTGAGCTTGCGGTACAGATGGGTCCGCTCCAGGCCGGTCTTCTCGGCCACGCGGGTCATGCTGCCGCTTTCTTGCGCCAGGTGGAACTCGAAGTAGCTCTTCTCGAAGGCGTCTCGGGCCTCGCGCAGCGGCCGGTCGAGATCGAAACTCTGCTCTGACTGCGGGCCGAGCATCAGTGGCGCGGTCGGCAGCATGACACCGCCCGTCATCGCGGCTTCGACCGTCAGGCCGGCGTCGGCGCGGGCCGGGCCGGCGCTGGCCGAGGCCCGCGCGGCGGGCTTGGCCAAACCTTGTTCGACCGCGCGCAGCAGCTTTTGCAGGGTGATCGGTTTTTCGAGGAAGGCCATGGCACCGAACTTGGTCGCCTCGACCGCCGTGTCGATGGTGCCGTGCCCGCTCATCATGATCACGGGCATGTCGAGTTGCGCCGTGGCGCTCCACTCTTTGAGCAAGGTGATGCCGTCCACGTCGGGCATCCAGATGTCGAGCAACACGAGGTCGGGGCGGCGGCGCTCGCGCGAGGCACGGGCCTGGGCTGCGTTTTCTGCCAGCTCGACGCTGTGGCCTTCGTCGGCGAGGATTTCCGACAGCAAGGCGCGGATGCCGAGTTCGTCGTCGACTACAAGAATGGTGGCCATGAACCCTCAGTGCGCGCGCGCTTGGACCGTTGACGGTACAGCAAGGCTGCTGCCCGACGAGCCGAGAGCCGGCGCGAATTTCGAAAATGATAACGAAACTTGAGCACCGCCCTTTGCGGGGGCTGCCCGGGTGACGCTTTCGGTGTCGCCGTCGGTGCTGTTTTCAGCCGCGCCCGCGAGGTTGGCGATGCGGATTCTCGCGCCGTGTTCGTCGGCGATCTTCTTCACCACGGCCAGCCCCAGGCCGGTGCCCCTGGACTTGGTGGTGACGTAGGGCTCGAAGGCGCGCTTGAGCACCTTGTCCGCAAAGCCCGGCCCGTTGTCGATGACGTGCAGGCGCACGGCGCGCAGTTCGCCCTGCTCGCTGCGCGCCACCTCGGTGCGCACCTGCACGCATCCATCCTCGCGCTCGGCCACGGCGTCGAGCCCGTTTTGCACCAGGTTGTGAATCACCTGGCGCAACTGCGTGAGGTCGCCGACGATCAGCGGCATCTCGGACACCAGCTCGGCCTTCAGATGCCCCGCCTCCTGGGCAGTGACGTACAGGCCGAGCACATCGTTGACCAGCGCATTCAGGTCGAGCGGGGTCAGGTGGGCGGCGGGCAAACGCGCGTAGTCGCGAAACTCGTTGACCAGGGTCTTCATGGCCTGCACCTGGTTGACGATGGTGCCCACCGATCGCACCAACATCGCCTGGTCGGCGCCGACCAGCTTGGATTCGAGCTTGTGCTGCAAGCGTTCGGCCGACAACTGGATCGGCGTCAGCGGGTTTTTGATCTCGTGCGCCAGGCGACGCGCCACCTCGCTCCAGGCTTCGCTGCGCTGGGCCGAGACGACCTCGGTGATGTCATCGAACACCATCAGGCGCGCGCCCTGCGGCATGGCGGCACCGCGCACCAGCAAGGTCAGCGTGTCACGATCCGGCGCGGTCTGCAGCTCGAACGAGTCTTGCCAGTGGTCGCGCTCGCCGGCTTCGGGGCTGCTGGCGTGCAGCTCGAAACGCTGCCACACGGCCGGCGCAAAAGCGCCCAGGCCGGGCACGTCTTCGAGCCGCTTGCCGCGGTAGGCCGACAGCGGCAAGCGAATGATGCGGGTGGCACCGGGGTTCACCGTGTCTATGCGGCCGAGCCGGTCGAACACGATCACCCCGGCCGTCAGGTTGTCCAGAATGGTCTGCAAGTTGGCACGCGCGCCTTCGACCTGGGTGACGCTGCGCTGCACCAGCGAACGCGCTTCCGAGAGCTGCTCGGTCATCTCGGCAAACGAGCGGGTCAGGCCGCCCAACTCGTCGCGCGAGGCGAACACCGGCTTCACGCTGAGGTCGCCCTGCGCCACCTGGCTCACGCCTTCGGCCAGCACCAGCAGCGGTCGGGCGAGTTGATTCGCCAACGCCACCGCCAGCAGCAAGGCACCGAACACGGCCAGGATCAGCGTCAGCGTGAGCGTGCCGATGTACATCTTGCGCAGCCCTTCGCGCGCCAGGAAGCGCTGCTGGTATTCGCGGTAGGCCCCTTGCACAGCCAGCGCATTGGCCGCCAATGAGGCCGGCAGCAACTGGGTCACCAGCAGGTAGCGGTCGAGCGGTGCAAGCTCGAAGCTGCTGCTGGGAATGACCGCCAAGGCGCGGATGCGCGCATTGGCACCGGCCACCGGCGGCGGGTTGGCCGTCGTCGTGTCGTCGTCCAGTCCTTCGAGCTGGCTGACGACGCGGGCGTTGCGGGCGTTTTTGAGCATGGCGGCGGTTGGACGCTCGGGCACCAGCGACGCCGCCGAACTGCCGAACGACAACAGCATCTGCCCGCTGCTGCCGACGATGGCCACGTCTTGCGCCGAGAGTTGTTCGCGCAGGCGCTCCAGCGCCAGCGGCTGCACCTCGCCACGCGCCTCGCCCAGCCGCTCGGCGGCCAGGCGCGCCTTGGTGGCCAGGTCGTTGACCTGCGCGTCGAGCGTGCCGCGGCCCAGGTTCAGGCCGGCGTCCAGCGCGCCTTCCACCTTCACGTCGAACCAGCTCTCGATGCTGCGCGACACGAACTGGTAGCTCACGGTGTAGATCAGCACCCCGGGCAGCACGCCCACCAGCGCAAAAATGGCGGCCAGCTTGAGCAGCAAACGGCTGCCGAATTTGCCGCGCTGCAGCCGCACCAGCATGCGCACCGCAGCGATGCCGATCACCAGCACCAGCACCGACGCGACCGCCACATTGACCCAGAACAGCCAGACGTAATGGCGCTCGTACAAAGAGCGGTTGTTGGTCGCGATGGCCAACAAGAAAGCCAGCACCAGACCCGCACCGGTGACAGCCACCAGCGAAATGATCCATGCCCAGCGGCTGGCCTTGGTCATGCTGCGTTGCGTGTTGGGGGGCGAAGACGGGGGTCAGTTGAAGCGCTGAGACTTCTCGACCACCAAGGTCCAGTCGGGCTGCCCGCCGATGCCGATCTGCAACGGCCGCGGCAGCAGGTTGGTGTCGAGCCGGTAGCTGAATTCGACGTAGTGGCGCGAACCCTCTTCGAATTGCCCAGGCTCGGCGAGCTTCCATGCGGTGGCGCGGCGCACCGAGTACAGCGCATCGGTCAGGGTGTCGAAGCTCTGGTTCAGCCCGCCCATGGTGATTCGGTAGGTGCGCGTCAGCGGCTGGTAGGTGAGCCGCCAGGTGCGCGAACTCTTGTTGACGTGCCGGTCGAACCAGTACCAGCGGTCGCGCAGAACCTCGGCCTCGGCCACGAAGTACAGCGGCACGCCCTTTTGCAAAGCGTCTTCCACGCTGCGCGGAAGCTCGAAACGCACCGCAAAGCTCAGCATCACGCCCTCTTCGCTGCGCGCCACCTCGAAGCTGGTGATTTCCGGGGTGTCGGCCCGCACCGGCTGGGGCAGCAGACCAAGGCCGATCACCCACCAAAGCAGGGCGGCGAGCCAGCGAGCCTTCCAACCGGCACGGGGTCGACAAGGGCAGCCCGTTGCAATGCGGGGAGGGAGGCGTTGTGACACTCAGAGTTTTTGCAGCAGGGCGAGAAAGAATCCGTCGGGCGACGCACCAGGATGGGTCGAACGCACATCGGTTTCATTGTCGGGCACGGGCAGCAGATGACCCGGCGATGGGGGCTGGATGGGTATCCGCGCATCGGCTTGGCGTTGCAAAAAAGCGTCGATTTGGGTCTGGCCCTCGGCCTTGAACACCGAGCACGAGGCATACAGCAAGCGCCCGCCGGGTTTGAGCAACGGCCACAGCGCATCGAGCAGGCGCGCTTGCAGCTTGGCCAAGGCGGCGATGTCGCCGGGCCGGCGCAGCCAGCGCACGTCGGGGTGGCGGCGCACGATGCCCGAGGCGCTGCAGGGCGCGTCGAGCAGGATGGCGTCGAACGGCACCGCATCCCACCAGGCACGCGGGTCGGTGGCATCGGCGACGATGGTTCTGGCGCTCAATTTCAGCCGCGCCAGGGTTTCGGTGACGCGCAGCATGCGGGTCGCATCGCTGTCCAGCGCCAGCACGTCCAGGTCGGCCAACTCCAGCAGGTGCGCCGTCTTGCCGCCCGGAGCGGCGCAGGCGTCCAGCACACGGGCACGCGGCGGAAGGCCGCTCCATGTTTCAGGCTGCAAGCCGCTCCACATTTCGGGCCGAAGGCCGCCGCCCAACAGCAGCGGCGCGGCCATCTGCGCGGCAGCGTCCTGCACCGACACCTCGCCCTGCGCAAAGCCGGGCAACTGGTCGACCGGGCATGGCACGACCAGCCGCACCGCCTGCGGGCCGACCACGCAGGCGGCCATGCCGTGCCCAGCCAGGCGCTGCACATAGGCAGCCGCTGTGGCGGCGCGCGCATTGACACGCAGGGTCATCGGCGGGTGCTGGTTGTTGGCCTGAAGAATGGCTTGCCACTGGCCGGGCCAGTCGCGCTGCAAGGCGCTGATCCACCAGGCCGGGTGATTGAAGGCGGCGGCCGGGTCTTGCACTGCGGCGGCCACCAGCACGGTCCGCTCGCGCAGAAAGCGCCTCAACACGGCGTTGACGAAAGCCGCGCTGGCGGGCTGGCGCTGGCGCGCAGCGGTCACCGCCTGGTCGACCAGGGTGTGCTCGTTGTAGGGCGCGTCCCGGCGCGGCCACAACAGGGCCAGCGCGGTCAGCAGCAGCGCATCCAGGCCGGCTGCCGGCGTCTTGGGTGCCAGCCGCGAGCGCACCGCCAGCGCCCCGCCGAGGCCGCGCAAGACCTGAAAGCTCAGCGCCTGGGTGCCGGGTCTGGCTTCAGCAGGGCAGCGCGCCAGGGCCTGGTTCAGCGACTGGCCGGCGCGAACCGCCTGCACCGCGTCGGCCGTGTGGGTGAGAAGCTGCGCCAACGGCAAAGAGCGCGGCGGCGTTCCAGACAGGGCGGTGGGCTCATTCACGACCGAAGTCTACGGGCAGGGTGCGGCCTTCATGCCCGCGCGACCCGACTGCGTTACCCTGCGTCTTCAAGCACAGCCGCGGGCAAACCATGCGAGGCAAAATTGCGTCCCCCTTGTTCAGAAGCGAAGACGACTTGTCGCGCCTGAGCGCTTCCGAGCGCATTCGCTACCGGCTGGTCGGGGCCGATTGCCGCTACCACGCGAACGACAACATCTCGGCCTTCATCGAGGAAGGCGAGATGGAAGAATTGAAGGCCGAAGTGCAAGCCAAGATGCAGGAGGTGCTGCAGGCGCTGGTGATCGACACCGAGAGCGACCACAACACCAACGAGACGGCCAAACGCGTGGCCAAGATGTTCCTGACCGAGGTGTTTCGGGGACGCTATGTGCCGATGCCGGCGCTCACCGAATTCCCCAACGTGTCGCGCCTGAACGAATTGATGATCGTCGGCCCGGTGAAGGTGCGCAGCGCCTGCTCGCACCACCTGTGCCCGATCATGGGCAAGGTCTGGATCGGCATCTTGCCGAACGAGCATTCGAACTTGATCGGGCTGAGCAAATACGCCCGCATTTGCGACTGGATCATGAGCCGCCCGCAAATTCAGGAAGAGGCGGTGACGATGCTGGCGAACGAATTGCAAGAGCGCGTCAAGCCCGACGGGCTGGCCATCGTGATGGAAGCCGACCACTTCTGCATGCACTGGCGCGGCGTGAAAGACGACGAGTCGATGATGACCAACAGCGTGATGCGCGGCGCCTTTTTGAAAGACGCCAACTTGCGGCGCGAGTTCTTGTCGCTGCTCAGCAAGAAAAACAACTGACCCGTTTCGGAGAACCCCATGCTCGTGCGTTTGATGTATGCCAGCCGCGCTGTCGATTCGGTGAACCAGAACGAACTCGTGACGATCTTGCGCCAGTCCAAAGGCAACAACCCCGGGGTCGGCGTGACCGGCGTGCTGTGCTTTGCCGCCGGCATTTTCTTGCAGGTGCTCGAGGGCGGCCGCAGCCAGGTCAGCGCGCTCTACAACAAGATCGCGCGCGACCCGCGACACCACGACGTGGTGCTGCTGAGCTTTGAAGAAGTGGATGAACGCAGCTTTGCGGGCTGGTCGATGGGGCGGGCGAACCTGTCTCGCCTGAATCCGGCGCTGGTGATGAAGTATTCCGAAACGGCCACGCTCGACCCCTATTCGGTGTCGGGCAAGGTGTCGATGGCGATGTTCAATGAAATGGTCGACTCGGCAGCCATCATTTGTGAAAACTGAGGTGGAAACTGAGGTGAAAGCCGAGGCGCACCGCCGGCCCGCCTGCGCAGCCAACCCCGCGCCTCTTCAGCCCAGGCTGTCGGCCCAGATCGTGCGCGCCCAGTTCCAGGCATAAGTGCCTTCCAGCTCGTTCGGCGCGCTCGACAAGCCGCCCGATCCGGCCACCGTCTTGAAGGTTTTCTCAGCGGCCACGTACTCGTGCACGCTGGCCACGTGAACCACGTTTTTGGCGTCGGTGAAGCTGTAGCAGGTGTTGGTGAGCATCGGCGCGGGGTTGATCTCCCAACCCGCCAGCTCGGCCACGATGGCGGCCGCAGCCACCTTGGCGTGGCCGTTGGCCATGTGCGC
>JAYVCL010000415.1:0-20612 GCA_043749975.1 Burkholderiales bacterium | reverse complement strand
GCCGGGGCTCGTCAGCAGCGCCGTCGCCGGCATCACCGGCATAAGCAGTCACTTGCCGCGGGCTGCGGGTCGAACCTGACGGTTTCACTCGGTCACATGACCAGCGACATACCGAAGCAGACTGGACACCAAATTCCAGTAAACTGGATCGCATGGACATCAACGCCCGCATCGCCCGCCGCGTGCGCGAACTGCGCGACGCCGAGGGCTTCTCGCTCGACGCCCTGGCCGAACGCAGCGGCGTGAGCCGTTCCCACATTTCGCTCATCGAGCGCGGCCAGAGCAGCCCGACGGCCGTGGTGCTCGACAAGCTGGCGTCCGCCCTGCGCGTCACGGTCGCCTCGCTGTTCGAGGGCAGCGACGATCCCATCGCCGAGCCATCGCCTGTGGCGCGCGTGGCAGAACAGCCGGTGTGGGCCGACCCGGCTTCCGGCTACATCCGCCGCAACGTCTCGCCGACGGCTGCGCGCTCGCCGCTTCAGCTCGTCGACGTGATCTTTCCCGCCGGCCAGCGCGTTGCCTACGACACCGCCGCGCGCGAGGTCGAGATCCACCAGCAGGTCTGGATGATCGAAGGCGTCATGGAAATGACAGTGGGCGATGCGCACTGGCGGCTGGAGGCGGGCGACTGTCTGGCGATGCGCCTGGACCGCGCCATCGTCTACCGAAACCCCACCGGCCAACCGGCGCGCTACCTCGTGGCGCTGGCGACCCTGCCCTTTGTGCCGACCCGGAAAAACCGATGACCGACCACGTGACGGTGCGACGCGTGGGTGCCTCAGAGGCCGCTTCGCGTGCCGAGGTGCTGGCTCAGACCCTGGCCGATGTGCTCATCGACTGCGTCGAGGGCGGTGCCCGGGCGGCGGGTTCTGCGGCACGACGTTCTTTTACAAGCAACTCTGATTTGCTCCTTCCCCTTTTGGGGGAAGGCTGGGATGGGGGCTGCGCGCAGAAACAGACCGCCTCATGCCAGCTCCCATCCCTACCCTCTCCGAGCGAGGGAGGGAGGAGTAGCAAGGGCGCTCTCAGTCGTCATCGTCATCGCGCGAGCGTCCTGGCTGGCCGGCAGCCGGGTCGATGCGGCCATACAGGCCGTTCACCTCGTCGTTCGGGCCGGCTGCGAAAAACAATGCACCCGTCGACTGGTTGCTCAGGCCGTTACCGAAAGCCAGGCCCCACAGACCGGAGATGGCGACAGGGCGACCGTCGGGCTCGCGCAGTTGGCCGATGAATTCCCCGCTCCTCGCGTCGAAGGACGAGATGCGCCCATCGCCGAAGTTGCCCACCAACAAGCTGTTGCTGAACCTGCCGAAGTCCGCCGGGGCCGTCGCCATGCCCCATGGCGCATTCAATCGTCCCCCGGTGGAGACGCGGCGCAGCAGCTTGCCGTTCGAGTCGTAGACGTCGACCAGGCCGAGCCCGCGCCCTGCCACGGCGTCGCGGGCATCGACATCCTGCTTGGCGTAGCTCACGTAGATGTTGCCCTGCAGGTTTTGAATGCCGAACGGCGCGTAGCCCGCGGGCAGTTTCGGATCGACGAAGGCGGCTGGCCACTGGACGCGCTGGAAGGCCGCGTCGTAGATGTCGATTCGGGCATTGTGGAAGTCGGCCGCGAACAGGAAATTGCCCTGCCCGTTGGCCGCCAGTGCGAGGCCCTTGTAGTTGCTGTGCTCGGCCGAATTGTTGGCCATCAGGATCGCGTGGGTCAGGTCCACGTTGGGGGCCCAGCCCGAAATCGTGCCGTCTTCTCCGGCAAAGATGAAGCGGCCAGGTCCGCTGACGCCGTTCTTCGTCACGACAAAACCGGTCGAGCCGCTGAAGACGATGCCGGTCGGCTTGCCGGCCGCGCCGCCAGCGCCGGGCACGGCCACGACCAGGGTCTGCGGCTTGCCGTTGCCGTCGTACAGCGTCGAGGTGGCGCTGCCGTTGTTGGCAACCCAGACGAAGCCGTTCGGATTGAACGCGACGCCCCATCCGTTCTTGAGGTTCGGATCGGTGAACCGGGCGGGTACGCCACCGTCGGAGACCAAGGGCGTCACGGCATAAAAACGATCGCCATGGTGTGACGGCGCGTCAGCGGCATGCGACGCAGTGAAAGCGGCCAGCACCAGCAGGGTGCCAATGAGAGCCTTCGGCGAAGGCAGGGGTAAGAGTACCGCCAGGCCATGGGGGTGAGAAACACTTGGGGCGGCCCGGCGTTCGTTTCTGACGATGGACATGAGTGGCTCCTTGATGTCGTTGACATGACACATGCCGGCAAGCAAAAACCTGTTCATGCCCGACGTGTGTGCGCTTGGGTTCGGCAACGGGCCTGATTTCTCCCGCGGCGCTAACCTGTGGATCTGGCTTCGTCAGGCGTCGGCGGCCATGGCAGCGGCACCCTTCTTCATCCGTCGAAAGGCCACGAAGCCAACGCCTGCCAAGCCGGCCAGAAGCATCGCCCCGGACGACGGCTCGGGAATGGGGGTGGTGACCACCAGGACGGAGCCCCGGATGTCGTTGATGTCATCGCCAAAGTTGACTTCCACCAATTCGACCTCGCCTTTTTTGTGGCCGTGTCGGTGACCATGGATCGCCGGGGCCGGAGGCAGGGGCTCGAAAACCACCGGCGGGGGCTGGTTTGGAGGCTGGTTGACCGGCGGCGGGACCACCGGCGGCAACGGCACCGTGATGACGCTCGTAATATTTTGGTTGAACGCAACGGTGTCGATCAGGAAGTCCCACACCGCCGGAGCGCCGGTCGGCGCGATGGTCACGCTGGTGATGCCGCCAGCGCTGTTGAGGTCGACGAGGCCGAAGCCGGAGTTGAAGTTCGGCGCGATGCTGTTCAGCGTCTGGTTGGCGACCAGGGTCGCCCCGTTGAACGCGTTGACCGTGTAGGACTGGTTGAAGGTTTCGCCATTGAACAGCGCAAAGCTCACCTCGGTGGTGGCGAATGTCGGATTGATATTGATCGAAATTGCCTTCGAAAGCCCATTGCCGAAATCCGCCGAACCATAGACGTTGGGTTTTGTCGCGAAGGCGATTGCCGGGAAAAACGTCGCGAAGCCGAGAACGACACCGCCCGTGAACGTGGCCGGCGCGGTGGTGATGGTCTGCGGACCCGGCACCGCCACATAGATGCTCGGACCGGTCGCAAGACTCGGAGTTTTTTCGAAGTCGACGAGGGCGACGGCCGCGTTGGCGGGCGACGTTCCCGCCGCTGCCACAGTCAACAATCCGAACGTGATCACTCCGGCAATTTTCGTTTTCATGATTTCATCTCCTTTGGTGGTTTTCAACAACGCTGGCCTCTGATGTCCGATCTTTAAAATGCACGATCTGTGCCCGCTTCCACCGGTACCGCAGCGTCGCTGCAAAGCCATGATTTAAATGTGCTTTTTGCTCATTTAGCGTTTTCGGGCGGCCACGTGACTGGGGGATTTCGCCCAATGCGGGTGAGATGCCCCCCCGATCCGGCGTTGCGCCAACAGGGTGGAACGCATCAATTTTCAAGATGGCTGCGATCCTGCGTGTGGAGACGGGGCACCCACCGCGCCGAGGACGTGGCGCGCTTGTTGCCGCTGGTCTACGAGCACATCAACATGCCGGGCCGGTACTCGTTCAGCGTGCCCGAGGCGGTGACGCGCAGCGAATTGCGTGCTGCGCGATCCCAACGATGATCTTGACGATTGAGGCCCGCAGAGTCGGCAATCCGGACGCGCTGATCCGGGCAGTAGACCGCGTTCAAAAGTCCGACGACACGTCGTACATGCCAGGGAGATCGCGGCCGGCGTAGACGACCCGCTCGATGCGCACGATGGTTCCGGTGATGCGGAAAAGCACAGCGTAGTTTCCTAGGGTGGCCATGCGGGCGTGCTCGCCGATGTCGGGTCGCAGTTGATAGAGCAAAGGCGAGCGCTGGATTGCGCGAAACTTGCTGCGAATGTCGCGAATGAAGGTGAGCGCCCGTCCGGGATTGTCCTCGGCGATGAAGGCGGCGATGGTATCGAGATCGGCCTCGACGAAGGGCGACAACTCCAACTGCATCACGTCGCCGAGCCAGCTGCGTCGACGATTGCCTGGTACTTCCGCTCAAGCCGATCGAGAACATCGTTAGCGGACATGCCAGGCCTCTTGTCGTGTTGTGCCTCGCGCCAGACCTGGCGCAACTCGGCAACGCCCTGCTGACGCAGGCTGCGCTTGTGTGTCCAGTCGCGCAGGGCGTCGCGGACGACTTCACTGTTGGAGGCGTACTCGCCGGTGGCGACAGCACCACGGACGATGGCGACCATTTCAGGCGGCAGGGCGATGCTGATCTTCTCGGCGGTGGTCATGGGCGATCCAGGAAGTAGGAATTATTCCTACCAAGATAGCAAACTGATCGCCTCGGTGCAAGTGCGGCTGCGCGTCAGGCGGTCGGCCGCAGTTCAGCAAGCATACAGATTTCTGTATCCACACGGCACTGCGCGATGCCTGCTCTTGCTCGACGACGGACATGCACACGGCCTCATTCCGATACAGCCTCTGCTTTCGCTTTGCACGGACCACCTTGGCGACAACCCAGTGATCCTTGCCGATAGGGCGGAGCCGCTCAAACCCCTGCGCCTCGAACATCGAGATGCTGCCGTTATGGAGGAACGAAGCGGAGACCGAGCGACCGGCGACTTCTTCGGGGTAGCTCTCAACCGTTCCGCCACCCAGGCGCGCGATTTCTTGCAACGCGCCCTCGAGCGCGGCAACCGCGACTCCCTGGCCTCTGTAGGCCTTGTCCACAAAGAAGCAGGTAATTCTCCAGTTCGGAAGGCGCGTGAGACCGTCGCGGTAGGCCCGCTGGCGCTTGATGCGCGGCAGTTCGTCAGGCGAGCCGAACTGGCACCAACCGACGCAGGTTCCGCCGTCATAGACGAGGGCCGCATGAGCGGTTCCCTCACGCGCACGGCATTCCTTTTCGGTTCGGTTCTGGGCGGCTGTCTTGCCACGCCCGACACCCTCGGGATGAAATGACATACACCAGCACCCACCCCAAACACCGCTATGCCTCTCGACGAGCGCGGCAAAGTCTGGCCACCTGGATTGGCTCAAGGGCTTGACGGCAAAGCCGGTCATGACAGAAATGGTGGCTGATGAAGCCTGGTCGGGACAGGAAAAAAGCTCACTGCCCTTCCCTGCCTCCCCGCTCCTCCTCGCTCGCCGGCAGCGTCTCGGCGAAGCGACTGCGGGCGAACCATCTGTGGATGTCGACCATCAGGTCGCGCGGACCCACGGCGACGAGCCGCCGATCAGACACCGCCTGACCGAAGGCGATGTCCCCCAGGTAGATCGCCGTGAGCGTGCGCACGTCGGTGGTCAGGTACACATCCACGTCGCGCCCGGGATCCTCCAGGCACAGTTCGCCGCCCTCGGGCGAAAGCACGATCCACCACCGGCTCATGCGCTTTTCGTCGGTGAAATGAACATGCACCACGATCTCTCGGGGCGGCAACGCGTCGAGCTTGAAGTGGCGGTGAATGAACCACATCAGCGAGCCGGCATCGAGTTCTTCGTGCGAGAGGTGGCTGCGTACCCAGCGCGCTCCCCAATGGCCAGCCAACTGCACCATCGGGCGCAATTCTTCGCCGGCGAGCGTCGGCCGATATTCGATGCCGTGCCCACTCTGCGAGCGCACGAGCACACCGGCTTCCTCGAGCGTGCGCAGCCGCTTCGTCAGCAAGGCGGGCGAGAGCATGGGCAACCCGCGCTGGAAATCATTGAAGCGACGCGAGCCGAGCAGCAGTTCGCGCACGACAAGCAGAGTCCAGCGCTCGCAGATGATCTCCGCAGCCTTGGCGATCGGGCAGAACTGGCGCGTGTGCGGACCCATGCGGCGAGTCTGGCGGCACGCCGCCAGCACGGCAACTACAAAAACGATAGTGCGCCGCTTCAAAAACCGAAGTTGAACGGGCAGCCGGGCCGGGCTATCTTTTCATGGCGTGCCACACGCATTCCAACCAGGGGACCGACATGAAGCTCGCCGCCGGATGGATCACCGCTTTCGCATTCGGCCTTGCAGGCCCGGCCGCGCAGGCCGACGCCGTGCTCGACTGGAACAAGACCGCACTCGAGGCGGTCGTCGCGTCGAAGCAGTCTCCGCCGCTGACGACCCGCAGCATGGCCATCGCGCATGCCGCGATGTACGACGCGGTCAACGCCATCGAGGGCCGCTACGCGCCGTACCGACCCACCGCCAAGCCACCGGCGGGTGCGTCCGCCGAAGCCGCAGCGGCCGGTGCTGCGCATGCCGTGCTGGTACGCCTCTTTCCGGATCAAAAAGTAGCGCTCGACGCGACTCTGGCCGAGGCGTTGGTCGGCCCAGGCGGTGCCGACGCGCGCGCCGCCGGCGCGAACTTCGGCGCGACAGTCGGCACCGAAATGGTCGCCGCGCGGGCCAACGACGGCACCGCGCCGCTGGGTCCTTACCGTCCGCTCGCGATGCCCGGCCGCTACATCCCGACCGCCATGCCGGTTTTCAGCGACTGGGCGCACGCCAAGCCCTTCTTGATGTCACGGCCAGATCAGTTCCGCCCCGTCGCACCTCCGGCGCTCACGAGCCCGCAGTGGGCTGCCGACTACGACGAAATCAAGTTGCTCGGCGGCAAGACAAGCACCGCGCGCACGAAAGAGCAGACCGACATCGGGCTGTTTTGGATCCTCACCGGAGCGCCTGCGTGCAACCCGATCGTGCGTGAACTCGCCGGGCGCGGCGAGCGCAGCCTGTCGCAGAATGCGCGCCTGTTCGCGCTGACGTACCTCGCTATGGCCGATTCGCTGATCGCCGTGTTCGACGCCAAGTACCACTACCAGTTCTGGCGTCCGCTGACGGCCATCCGAAACGGAGAACTCGACGGCAACGACGCGACAGCGGCAGACCTCACGTGGACGCCGCTGGTGGAGAACCCGATGCACCCGGAGTACCCGTGCGCCCATTGCATCAACGCGGCCGCCGTCGGTGCCGTGCTCGAAGCCGAGTTCGGCACGGCTGCGATCGAGCCCTTCTCGATGACCAGCCCGACGCTGCCCGGCGTCACGCGGCGCTGGCCGCGCATTGCCGACTATGTTGCCGAGGTCTCCGATGCGCGAGTCTGGAGCGGCGTGCACTTCCGCAACTCGGCCAAGGTTGGCGACGCGATGGGCCGCGCCATTGGGGAGATGGCGCTGCGCAACGCACTGCTGCCAGTGAAGTAGGCCGCGCCGGACGGGATCGGCGCGGCACGCGCAGCTTCGATACCGTCGCCGCAAACCTGCCGCTGACCAAGCTCTCAAGGAAATGTGGCTCTGCCACTTTCCGGCACCCCCTCGGGGGGCGGACGACGTATGTTGTCGGCCTGGGGCGCTCTCAGACCCCGGTCGATGGCGCGAACATTTGTTCCATCATTCGGCGTGAGCGATACGCCGAGGTGCCGGTGTCCATCGCGACATCGGCCCAGCACAGGCTTTGACCCTGCTTGACCGGCCTCAGCACCTTCACGCCGTGGGCAAGCCCGAGCGGAAGTCCGCCCATTGCGGCCGACGTTGCGGCTGGCAAGAGCTTGCCCCACACGGTGTAGCCACCTTCGCCGTCGAGCAGTTCGCCCACGAGCAAATCCCGCTTGGCCGTGGCCACGACGTCGGCACCCCAACCGATCGGGACGCCAGTGGCCTCGCCTCGCAAGGCAACGCTGGCCACGGATACGCCGACTTCGAGACCGATCAGGTGCCAGCGCTTGTACAGGGTAAAGTAGCGCCCGCTCGGATCGGTGTGCGCGTTGTATTCCTCGAAGCAATTTTTGACGTAGTCGGTTTCCGCCTCGACGGTCACCCAAACACCCATGCGAATGTCGTACGGAATGGCCCGGCCATTCGCTTCCAGTGACGAGATCACCTCGACCATTCCCTTGCGCTCGAGCACGCCGCCTTCGGACACCGGTCGGGTCACGAAGGGAATGTCTTCGACGCTGGCCGGCGGATACAGCAGGCCGTTGCTGGGCACCGTCAGGCCGGTCGCGTTGGCCACGGCGGTCGACTCGATCGAGGGCTTGGAGCCATCCAGAAAGCTGTTGAACATCTTCGGGTTCAGGCCGCCCCGGTCGGCTTGCTCCGGCGTGAGCCCGTAGTAGCCCCACACCGTCTCGGGCGTCGACTGGCTGAAGTGCGGCAACCATTTGTGGCCACGGCCTGCGGCCACTACGGGGAAGCCGCAAGTGCGGGCCCAGTCGACGAGGTCGCAGATCAGTGCCGGCTGGTCGCCGAAGGCCAGCGAGTAGACGACACCGGCTTCAGTCGCCTTGTGGGCCAGCAGCGGGCCGCAGAAAGCGTCGGCCTCGACCGTCACATTGACGACGTGCTTTCGGTTCGCAAACGCCGCCAGGCAGTGCTCCACCGCGGCCGCCGGGTTGCCGGTGCACTCGACGATCACGTCGATCGCCGGATGCCGAACCAGCGCCTCCCAGTTGTCGCCGATGTGCGTGCTGCCGAGCTTGACCGCCTCGTCGATCGAAGCGGCGCGCGTGCGCGCCTCGTCCCAACCCACACGCGCCAGGTTGGCGCGCGCCAGGCTTGGTGACAGGTCGGCGATGGCCACCAGATGCACGCCCGGCGTGCGCGGCACCTGCGCGAGGTACATCGAACCGAATTTGCCGGCGCCGATCAGCCCGATGCGGACGGGCTTGTTTTCGGCGGCGCGCTGTTGCAGCTTCGCGTAGAGGCTCATGCTCAGGCCGCCCGCTTCATTTCGTCTTCGGACGTGAGCAGTGCGCTGGCCGGCACGCCGTCTTTCCAGGGCAAGTCGACCGGGTAGTCGCGCAACAGGCAGTCGTCGGGCAGGAACTTGATCGCAGCGAAGTCGCGGTGCGCGATGTATTCGGGCCGCCTGTGCCGGCGAATGTGGTTGCTGACCGCACACAGGCTCAGGTAGACGCTGACGCGGTTCCAGGGCGAGAGGTTGCTGCTCGATGCATGCACCAGGCACGAGTGGAAAACGATCATCGACCCTGCCGGCCCCTGCGGCGAGACGATGCCGCCTTGCTTGCCGCCGGCGCGCGCGACGAGTTGCGAGATCAACGCGTTGTCGACGGTCCACAGCGGATAGCTGGTGGTCGTCAGGTCGTGCTTCGCATCGGCGACACCCTTTTTATGGCTGCCCGGGATGAACATCAGCGGCCCGTTGAACTGGTTCACGTCGTCGAGAAAGATCGCGACGTTCATCGCCCGCTCGGTGGGCATCGCGTCGTCGTTCAACCAGGTGCCGTAGTCCTGGTGCCACTGCCAGACATCGCCCTCGAACGCCATCTTGCCGTTGATCTTGAATTGGTGCATGTACAACTCTTCACCCAGCAACTGCGCCACCGGTTCGAGCATGCGGGGGTGGCGCGCCAGCTTGGCGAAGGGCTCGCTGTACAAGTGCGCGGCGAAGTTCGTGCGCACCGCGTCCGACCCCCGCTCGCGCACGTTGAAGGCCTCGCGCCTTGCGTACAGCGCAGGCACGCTGTCGGTCAAGGTCTGCGTCTCTTGCGGCGTGAACAGACCTGGGAAGAACAGATAGCCGTCACGGTCAAATTGCGCGAGTTGTTCTGGGCTGAGTTTCATCTTCGTCTCCTGATGCGGTGGGGTGGGCGCCCGCAAGCTCGGAATGCCCGAGTTGCTGGCTCATGTATTCGCTGGCGCGCTGATCGTGTCCGCTGATCAGCCGCGCGGCATTTTCGGAATCGCCGTTGGCGATGGCGGCGGCGATGGCCTCGTGTTCGTCCCACACGGTTTCTCGCAGCGCCGACCTGTGCAGCACCGCACCCATCGCGCGGCGAATGTGCCGCCAATGAACGTGCGCGCTCTGCTCGATCAACGGGTTGCCCGAGGCCACGTAGACGGCGTTGTGGAATGCGGCGTCGGCGTCGATCAGCGCGCCAACGTTTCGGCTGCGCAAGGCCTTGCGGCCACGCTCGATCAGGTCGGGCGCGAGCACGGCGCGATGCTGCGCAGCCAGCCTGGCAGCGAGCACGTCGAGCGCGGCCCGGACCTGGTAGACGCTTGCAATCCACGCGCCGTCCAGCGGCGTGACGAGAACTCCGCGGCCCGGCGCATCCTGCACCAGGCCATCGGCCTTCAGAAGTCGCAAGGCCTGCAGCACCGGCTGGCGCGACACCTCGAGCTGCCGGGCGATTTCATCCTGCGTCAGCCGCGCGCCGCTAGCAAGAGAACCATCGAGGATGGCATCGAGAAGCGAACGGTAGACGCGGTCGACGAGGTCAGGAGCGGAGTCGAGCTTGACGAGATGGGCAGACACAGTTAGTTCGCAGTTAAACTCTGTATACAGAATACGAAATTTACAAACACAAGAAAATAAGGGTTAACCAGGGGCACTCAGGGAATTGTTGTCTGCCGGATTCGTTGTTGCACTCGCACCAACGCAACGTTAACCTGAGCCGGTGTCGATCACAGGTCCTGGACCCGGATTCGGACTCTCGGCTGCGACACACCGCAACCGGTCCACGCGACAAGGGGTGAGCAGCCATGACAGCGCGCATCGCAACAGGGCAAATCATCAGCCTGCCAACGCCGCCGACGAGCGGGGCCTCTCATTGGGACGCCAAGCGGCTCATTGACGACGTCGGGCGGGCGCTTGCTGCCATGGCCGACGCATCTTTTAGCGGGGATGCCGTTGTCAAAGAAGTGGCGGCGCAAAGCTTCGCTGCATTTGCCAGTGGTGCCAGCGCCAGGGTTGTGGAGCGTGTCGGCGAAAACTGGAAGTACGTCGACGACCGGGCAGACGTTCCGGGCTCGGTGGCGGGGCTGCTGAACGACGCATCGAACGCTGGCGAGGTGGTCAGCGTGCCGGGTGTCGGCGTGCTGGTGCCGGTCAGCTCCGGGTCGTTTGGTGTACTTCTGTGTGGCGCGGCTGTTCCCGAACAGCGCTGGCCCGCGCTGCGTGTGTTGGCAACCAGTTTCGAGCTGGCGCTCGCGGCGGCCACTCAAAGCCAGGGCAAGCTCGACGCATTGGAGGAAATCAGCGGCTTGCAGCAGATCGCTCGCCGCATTTTGTCGGCGGGCGATCTGGACGACATCCTGTTCTCCATCTCGCAAGAGACCAAGCGCCTGCTCTCGGCCGACATCTGCGGCGTGTTCCTGCGCGACCAGGATCAGATGGTGATGCGTCACTGCGTCGGCAACCACACCCGTCACATCGCGAAGATCAGGCTGCTGCGCGGGCAGGGGTTGGCGGGCCGGGTCTTCGCGACCCGGTCGCATTGCGTCGTGGATGACTACCTGAACAGCGAGATCGTCAGTCAGGAATATGCCGAACTGGTCCGGGCCGAGCGCATTCGTTCGGCGCTGGGCGCGCCGCTGCGCGTGAACGGCGAGTTGATCGGTGTGCTCGAAGTGTGGAGACGGCGCAAGTCGACGTTCACAGAAGCTGACGTTCGACGCCTTCTCGCGCTGTCCAGCCTGACCGCCATTGCGATCCGCAACGCCGAACTGTACGAAACCCAGAAGTCCGCACTCGAGAAGTTGACGCAGGCCAATGAACAGCTTCAAAAACAAAATGAGGTCATCCGACAGTCAGCCGAGATCACCGGCGCCGTGATCCAGGCGCTGTTGGACGGCGGCGGTTTGAAGTCGATCGCGCGCATCGTGGCCGACTACGCGCATGCAGAAGTGGCGTTTCTCACCTGCGATCTGCAAGCGATGGCCGGGTTTCATTTGCCGCCCTGGGTGGTACAGCGTCTGCCGGCGATCGAGCGTGTCGTCGCGAACAATGCTGAACTTGCAGGAAACACCACGATCCCCTTGGATCTGGCGGACGGATGGCTGTCGCTGAGGCGTGTGATGGCCGGGCGTGATCATGTGGGCTGGATCTGCACACTGAGCGCGCCGCAGCCCGATCGCCTGCACGAGATCGCCATCGGCCACGCCGCGATGGCCACGGCGCTGCACCATCTGGAACAACGCGCCGCGATCCAGGCCCGTGCCGAAAGCGTCGGCGCCGCCCTGTGGGACCTGCTGGAGGGCACGGCCCATGCACGGCACGCGGCCACCGGTCGTGCCCGGGAACTGCAAGTCGATCTGAGCGGGCCGCTTCGGGTCCTGCACCTCACCGTGACCGGCATGGATGAGGCTTCGGCCGGGCCCACCGAGCATGCGCTGAAGTCGATTCAGGACGTCTTTGAGCGGACGCTCGGCAAGGCGGGCGCGCTCAGACTGATGGCAGTGCGCGGGCACCTGCTGGTGGCCGTGGTGACCGCATGCGACAGCGCGCAGATCAAGGCCACGCTCAAGGCGATCGACGACGCCGTTGTCCGCGAGGTCTGCGGACTGCGCACCTTCTGGGGCGTCAGCGCCCCGTGCAGCGGCATCGGCCACCTGCACGCCGGGCATCGCGAAGCGGCGGCAACCACGCTGATGGTGCGACGGCTCGGCTTTGGCCGCAACGTCGCGATTCATGAAGAACTCGGCGTGGTCGGCTTGCTGCTGAAGGTGAAGAGCGACGCCGACCTCGGCCAGTTTGTCAATGACACCCTCAGCAAAGTCATCGCCCACGATGCGAAGCACCATGGCGTCCTGACGAAAACGGTCAGGGCCTACTTCCAATGCAACTGCGCCCAGCAGGCGACGGCCATGAAGCTCTATGTTCACGGCAAGACGGTGCGCTATCGACTGAACCAGTTCGAGGCCTTGACCGGCCTGGACTTGAACCGCCATGAAGATCGAATGCTGGTCGATCTGGCGCTGGGCATGCACGCCATCGCCGGCGACGATCTGGGATCAATCGAGGGCGTCGGCCTTCGCGATGCCTGATCGAGGGGAGGATGCTTCAGTCAGCAGATCGCGCAGATCGGCACGGCGTTTGTCGTCGAATCCCAATTGCCGCTCCAGGTAGGCATCCACGGAACCGTAGGTCTGGGTGATCTGGGTCAAGGCCGCATCGAGATAGATCGGATTGGCGGCGGTGAACGCCCGCGCAACCGTGTCTGGCGTGCCAGCGGGGATCAGATGGCTGATGTCCCGGCGGTAGGCGCTGCTCAGCGCGTAGTCTTGCAGAATCACCGCAGGCGAGGCCCCGAGCGCCATCAGGATGACCGCCGCGCCGAAGCCGGTACGGTCCTTGCCGCTGACGCAGTGGAAGAGGATGGGACGGCCGGCTGCGTTTTCGATCGCCTCCAGCAGGAATCGGTACTCGGCTGCGTGGTGGAGCGGAAAGTTGCGATAGAAGGCCATCGTCGCGCGCTCCATCCCCGCCTCATCGAGTGCACCGGCCTGGAACTGTCGGTGCATCTCGGCCACGCCGTCTGGCCAGAAACCCATCTCGACGCTGCGGAAAGCGGCGTTGGCGGGCAGCCGATTCGGGTGGCGCTCGCGTTCGTGCGGCAGCCGGAAGTCGATCAGACCGTGCAGGTCGAGTGCCGCCAGGCGCGCCACATCGCGTTCGGTCAGATCGCCCAGCGAATCAGAACGATAGACACTGTGCCATCGCGTTAGGCACCCCGCGCCGACGTCGTACCCGCCCAGGTCGCGAAAGTTCACCGCACCTTCGAACGCGAGCCGACGCTCGCCGATGGCGTCGTTCACGCCAGGGCTCGCCCTGAAACCGCGCCTTGCAGTTGTGCGTTCAACCGCTGCTCGATCTCGTCGAGCCGGCGCAGCACATGCGGCCTTCGCTGCGCCAAGGGCAGCACATCGCATTCCTGCATGACCGCGAACACCTGATGCGCGGCCTTGCGGATCAACTCGCGGTCTTTGTCCTTGTCGGACTGGAGCTCAAGGCGGAGCACCGAATCGGAGGGATACCTCGGCAACGTCTCGATACCGCCTGCCTCGGCCAACGCGCGGATCGGGTCCGGTGCCGTCTTGCCCGCCACGGCCTTGCGCAACAGCGATCGGCACATATGGATCCCCACATCCGACTTTCCAGGGTGCTCGAGGCAATGCACTGTGATGGCCCCCTGGCTGACGATCGCCTCGTAGTCGCCGGGGATGCGCTGCTGCTCGTCGCGACTGCGGTGCCGGGTCTGCCCGATCAGGAAATCGATCTTGTCGACGCCGCAATCTTCTGCCCTGCCGACATGCTTGGAATCCACCTCGTCATTGAAGTGACGCCATCCGAAAGCGATTGAATGCTCGTCGTCGACCGGCACCTGCCAGCGCGACATGGCCGGGCCGGAATGCCTTTGCGGTACGCTGAACAGCGTCGCGTTTTGCATCCAGTTCGGCAAGGCCATCTCTGAAATTCGAACCCAGACCTCTTCATCCGAGACGCGCCGCCCGGCGGTGAAGATCATGCCGTTGCCGTTGTGCGTGATGTGCCAATCAATCACCGGCATCTCGCCGAATCCAGCCGCAAGCGAGGCCCCGCTCGCCAGCTTCTGGTCGATACCTTCGACCGTCATGTTGTTGTGCAGCAGGGCCGTGTGGAAATGATCGATCTGGTTCTCGTGCACCTGCAGCCAGTTGCAATCGAACACGTTCGAAAATGGCACCAGCCGCGTGCCCTCAGGCAGCACATAGCCGTCGAAGATCGGGAATGCGGGTTTCTGATCGGGCGGCCCCATGTAGGCGAACACGAGGCCGTCCCGTTCGAATGCCGGATAGGCGCCTTGACATACCGTTTGCTTCAAGTGGCTATCGGCGGGTTCGGCAGGGGTTTCGAGAACCGTGCCGTCGACGTCGTAGAGCCAGCCGTGGTAACAGCAGCGAATGCCGCGCTGGGACACGATGCCGTACTCGAGAGACGCCCCGCGATGCGCGCACTTGCGATGCAGCACGCCGACCCTGCCGCCTCGATCCCTGAACGCCACCAGGTCCTCGTTCAGGATGCGAATCGCTTTCGGCACATCGGTCAACTCTTGCGAGAGGCACACCGGCTGCCAGTATCGGCGCATGTATTCGCCCATCGGCGTGTTCGGCCCGGTCTGGAGAAGCTCCAAATCGTTCGCCGGCAGGGTCTGCGCGTCGCGCGAGAAATAGCCTGCGTAGGGCCCGGTTCTAGATTCGGCGCGCGCGAAGGACGGCGGCACGACCTTGACTTCAGCATCGATCTGGCTCACGGGCGTCTCCACACAGGTTCAGGTTGATTGAGAACCCACAAAGACTAGCCGTGCTCGCCGGGGGCGTCATTGTCTGAGCCAGATAGAGATCGCCGACATGAACTAGCCCGCCCGGCAGTGACAAGACGCGTCCATGCGGCGCACAGTGCGCAATCAACCTGAAGAAAGACCGCCGATGAGCGCGCCGACAGTCAAACGAGTCCTGGTCGACGCCCGCGAGTTGAGAACAGCGGTGGCTGCGCTGTTCGAGGCCGTGGGTGTCAGCGCGGTTCATGCCGACGAAATCGCCGAAGTCGTGGTCTTCGCCGACCTGCGCGGCGTGGAGTCGCACGGTGTGCAGTTCACACCGAGATACATCCGCGGGATCATGCGCGGTCACTTGAACCCGGCACCGAATCTTCAGGTGCTACGTCGGCGTGGTTCGGTCGCCGTCATCGATGCTGACAACGGACTGGGCTACCTGTCGACGCGCCGGGCGATGAAGGAAGCCATCGCCATCGCGACCGAGTTCGGCAGCGCTTCGGTCGCGGTGCGCAACAGCAACCATTTCGGACCGGCGGCGTTCTACGCAATGATGGCGCTGGACGTCGGGATGATCGGTCACGTGACCACCGACGGTCCACCCCACACGGTGGTCTGGGGCAGCAAGAAGCCGATGTTGTCCAACGATCCGGTCGCCTGGGCGTTTCCGACACCCAGCGGCCCGCCGATCGTTCTGGACACGGCGTTCACCGGCGTGAAAGAGAAGATTCGACTCGCAGCCCAGCGCGGGGGCAGCATTCCCGCTGACTGGGCCGTCGGCCCCGATGGCAACCCCACGACGGACCCGAAGGTGGCGCTGGAAGGCTATCTGCTGCCGATCGGCCAGCACAAGGGTTCGGGCCTGATCGTCGTCAACGAAGTGCTGTGTGGCGCCCTGGCCGGGGCCTTGTTCAGCTTCGAGGTGTCACCGGCGCTGGTCATGGGTGCCGACCATCACGACTCCTGGAAGTGCGGCCACTTCGTTCAGGTTTTCGACCCCGATGCGTTCGGCGACCGGGCCACCTTCGAGCGCCGAACGGGCGAACTTGCGTCCGCCTTGCGCGGCGCCCCCAAGGCCGACGGCGTGGCGCGGATTTACCTGCCGGGCGAGATGGAGGCCGAGTTGTCGGCCGAGCGGCTTCAGCGCGGGCTGCCGCTGGCAGTGACAACGCTGGATGCGCTGGACGATGTCGCTCGCAGCGCGGGTGCTCCGGTTCCATCGACCTTCCTTCGCCTCAGGGACATCGCGCCATGACGAAGCCTGTGTTTGCGGCGGCCTGTGACACCTGCGGGTTCAAACTGGGCGAGCCGCTGGCGACGCTCTCGGTCAGCGAGCTTTGCTTCGTGTCGGACCATCGTTTTCCGGGTCGCTGTGTCGTCACGCTGCATCGGCATGCGACCGAACTTTTCGATCTGAGTCCGGCGCTTCGAAGTGCTTTCGCGGCTGACGTGAGCGCGGCGGCGCAGGCCATCAAGCTGGCGATGAACGCTTTCAAGATGAACTACGAAATCCTCGGCAACGCCGATCCGCACCTGCACTGCCACCTGATTCCGCGCCAGCACGATGAGCCGAAGCCGAAGCTGCCGGCATGGCTGCATCCCGAAGCCCAAGTCGAATTGGAGACCAGCCGCGCTGACCAGATCAAGCGACGAATCGTGGCACTGCTGCCCGAGGG
Source organism: Burkholderiales bacterium (assembly GCA_043749975.1). GTDB lineage: Bacteria > Pseudomonadota > Gammaproteobacteria > Burkholderiales > Burkholderiaceae_C > JANYJJ01. The sequence goes on along the minus strand of JAYVCL010000415.1, from coordinate 3,883 downwards.
ATCGTCGGCGTAGATTCATCGGAGGCAACTGTCGTGAACCAAACAGTCGGTCTGGTTGGCCTTGGAAACATCGGCAGCGGAATGTGCCGCCGCATGCTCGACAAGGGCATCGATGTGGTTGGATTCGACGTGTCGCCGGCGGCAGCGCAGGCGGCTGCGGGATGCGGAGCCAGCGTCGAGTCGAGTCTGGCCGGCGTCGCGAGTCGCGCTTTTGTCATCGTCTCGTCGTTGCCGACACCGGCCATCGTGCGCGAGGTGTACCTCGGCAGCGGCGGGCTGATCGCGCTGGCCCGCCCGGGCACGACCTTGATCGAGACCAGCACCATCGACCCGCAGACGATCCGTGATGTCGGCCGGGAGGCCGCCGCTGCAGGCGTCGACCTGCTCGACGTTGCGCTGTCGGGCGAGCCGGTGCAGGCGATCAAGGGCGAGCTCGTTTTCCAGGTCGGTGGGCCGGATGCCTTGATCGACAAGAGCATGTGGGTGCTCGAGGTCCTGGCCAAGAAGATCAACCGCACCGGCGACATCGGCTCGGCCAAGACGGTCAAGCTCGTCAACAACCTGATGTCGATCGGCAATGTCGCCGTCGCAGCCGAGGCGTTCGTGCTGGGTGTCAAGTGCGGAATGGATCCGCAGCGGCTGTACGACATCCTGTCGATTTCGGGCGGTCGCTCGGCGCATTTCATCAGTGGCTTTGCCAACGTCATCCAGGGCGACTACCAGCCCGGCTTCAAGACCAGCCTCGCGCTCAAGGATCTCCTGCTGATCCTCGATCTGGCCAAGGATGAAAATTACGCCACCCGATTCGCCCCGGTGATTGCGTCGTTGTACCGCGACGCCATTGAAAACGGCCTCGGCGAAGACAACTTCACCTCGGTCGTCAAGCGCTATGCGGCGATGGCAGGTGTTCAGGTCACGACCAGACCGCAACCGTGACGACACAGCAGGTCAATCCGGTTCGCCGCACAGCGTCCAACTCAAATCGCGAGGGGCGAGTTCAGGTTCAGCGTGGCCGCAGCGGACGGAAAAACTCCACGATCTCCGCCGCCAGGGCCTCGGGCTGCTCCATCGCGGCGAAATGGCCGCCCTTGGGCATTGCTGTCCAGCGACGGATGTCGGTGTAGATCCGCTCGGCCACCGAGCGCGGCGGGCGCAGGATCTCGCGCGGGAACGCGGCGTAACCCATCGGCACCTTCACGCCGCCATCGGGAATCGGCCACGGCCCCTGCATGCGGGCGTGGTAAGGCCAGAACGACGAACCGATGGCACCGGTGAACCAGTACAGGCTGATGTTGGCGAGCAACTCGTCCTTCGTGAACACGCTTTCCACCTCGCCTGCGCAATCGGACCATGCGCGGAACTTCTCGACGATCCACGCGGCCAGGCCCGCCGGAGAATCGCTCAAGCCGAACGCGAGCGTCTGCGGCCGGGTGCCCTGGATCCACTGGTAGCCCATCTCGTCTTTGAGCCAGACTTCGAGTTCGCCCAGGAACTTCTGCTCTTCGGGCGTTGGGTTCGACAGCATCTTCGGGTCACGCCGCACGCTCAGCAGGTTCACGTGGATGCCGATCAGCTTGTCTGCGTGGACCACCCCCAGGCGCGAGGCGATGAACGCACCCCAGTCGCCGCCCTGTGCGGCAAAGCGGTCGAAGCCCAGCACGCCGGTCAGCAGCTCGGCAAAACAATCGGCGATCATCTCCACGCTGAAGCGCTGTTGACCGGGCGCGAACGACAAGCCGAAGCCAGGCAGCGAAGGCGCGATCACGGTGAACGCGTCGGCGGGGTCGCCACCGAAACGTGCCGGGTCGGTGAGGCGCGGGATGATGTCCAGGAACTCGAAGACCGACCCCGGCCAGCCATGCGACAGCAGCAACGGACAGGGCTTCGGCCCCTTGCCCTCGACGTGAAGAAAATGCACGTCGATGCCATGCAACGGCACCTTGAACTGCGGGAAGGCATTCAGCCGCGTTTCCTGCGCGCGCCAGTCGAAGCCGCTGTGCCAGTACGCCACGAGTTGTTTCAGATAGGCGAGGTCGGTGCCGTGCGCCCAGGGTTCGCCGGGTGCCTGGTCCGGAAACCGCGTGCGCGCAAGGCGCTCGCGCAGATCGTTGATCGTGCTGTCCGCGATGTGGAGTCGAAAAGGCTGCGCGGCATTGGTCATGGCTCATTGTCCTTCAAGCCCTATCGAACCGGCGGGCGTTCCAGGATGCCCTCTACGTCTTCATGAGGCCGAGGGATGACATGCGCCGAACGGACCTTGCCGACCGTGCGAGCGGCCGCCGCACCGGCGTCCACGGCTGCCTTCACCGCACCAACGTCGCCGCGAACGATGATCGTGATGATCCCGCCGCCAGGTTGCTGGGCGGTCACCAGGGTCACGTTGGCGGACTTGACCATCGTGTCGGCGGCCAGTGTGGCCGCAGTCTTGCCGATGGTCTCGACGAAGCCCAGGGCCGTGCCACGCAGTTCACTGATGTTCATGATCGTTGCTCCTTGCGGCAAATTGCCCGAGTGCCAGGCGCGTGCCTGCGTTGGCAGCCAGGGGAATCGAGAAGGCCCGAAAGCCGACGCGATAGAGGTCTTCGATCAGCGAGATGGCCGCACCTTCGCCGCAATCCACACCCAGGCGGACGGCGGCCCTTGCCGTCACGGCCGCCACCAGGTCGCCGAGTTGCTGCTCCAGGTGGGCACCGAGTTCGGTCCTCGGGTTGTGCCGCAGGTAGCCATCCGCCACGTAGGCCTCGAAGACATCGTCGCCGAACGACAGCGCGCTCGGATAGCCGTTGAAGGTGCGGATCACCTCGCGGATGTCGACCCACACGGCATGGCCGGCCTCCGCGAAGGCGGCTGCCTGCGCCAGCGCTGCGGGGCTCTGCAGGAAGGCACCGACGCTGCGCAGGCCAATCGCCGAGGCGGCCTTGTGGAACGCGCTCAACTCATCGACACCGGTGATGCCGGCGACGATCGGCGTCACGCCTTCATGACCGGTGTCGCGCGCCGCATCGGCAACGCCGCGCAGCAACGGGATGTACAGGCTCTTCAGGCCCAGCGGCAGGAACAAGCGGGGCGCGAGCGCGGCCCAGGTGCTGATCATCCGCTGCGCACGCGGCGAACCGAGGTTCGGCAGCCGCAGGTCGATCGGCACGCCGGGTGCTTCGAGGAACAGGTGCCGACACGCGTCGTACGCCAGCCGCGTCAGGCGGTCCTGCGTGTCGGTTCGCTCGGGCTGCTGGCTGAGATCGTTGATCGCGTCGATCAACTCGCCCAGCGTGCCGGCGGCGATCAGCAGGTCGGTCAACGCTACGATGCCCAACCCGCAAGGGCCTTGTCGAAGCGCGCCACGCGCGTCGTTTCCGGTCACGCCGGATGCCCAGTATCGAATGCCGGCGACCTCGTCGGACCAGCGCAGCAGACGGTCAATGTCGCCCTCGACATTGACGGACGCCTGCAACGGGAGCACCCCGCAGTACACCTTGCCGGTTGCTCCGTCGACCGACAACGGCGTCCCTTCATCGAAGGTCTTGCCGTCGGTCGTGAAGCGACGCCGTTCGAGATCGATTTCGAGGGTCTCGCAGCCGACGACGCAGGGGATGTCCAGAGCCCGCGAGACCACCGCGGCATGGCTGAGGGCGCCGCCGCGCGCGGTGACGATCGCCTTGGCGGCGAGCATGCCGCGGATGTCCTGCGGGCTCGTTGTCGGGCGCAGCAGGATCACGCGCTCACCGCCGGAGGCGACGGTTGCAGCCCGGTCGGCGTCGAGGATGGCCAAGCCGTAGGCGTGACCTGGCGATGCGCCGATACCTTGCGTCAGCACGCTCGCCGCCGTCAGCGCTGCGGGCTCGAAGGCGGGTCGCAGCAGACGTTTCAGTTGCTCGACCGAGAC
>JAYVCL010000414.1:0-13165 GCA_043749975.1 Burkholderiales bacterium | reverse complement strand
GCCTTTCCAGTCGGGCTCACGAACATAGGCGCGCAAGGCGGTGTCGATGGCGGCCTTCTTGGTCATGACACCGGCCTTGGTCATGGCCTTGTCTACCAGTTCGTCGTCGAGCACGATGTTGGTTCGCGTTTGCATGAAACAGCTCCCGAAGTCCGCATACACCTTGGATGTGTATGAATGAATTGTGCCGCAGTTGGGTTGACATGGCAACCCGGCGCCTCAGGGCGTGAGAGCGCCGATGCAACGCAATGGCCGGACCGGTGACGCGTGGACAATGGCTTGGCGGATTGAATCATTCGCTCCCCTTTTGGCAGAGCGCAACAACGAATGGAGTGCTCATGAACTACGTTTTCGAACCCGAGCCGCAAGTCACGGTGCCCATCGCCGGCAGTGACGCGGTGTTTCCGGTGCGCCGCATCTACTGCGTCGGCCGCAACTACGCAGCGCATGCGCGCGAGATGGGTTTCGACCCGGACCGCGAGCCGCCGTTTTTCTTTTGCAAGCCCGACAACGCCATCGTCGTCGCTCCGACCGGGCAGACGGTGAGCATCGCCTACCCGCCGCAGAGCAGCGACTTCCAGCACGAGATCGAGCTGGTGGTGGCGATCGGCAAGGGCGGGCGCGACATCGCTCTGGCGCAGGCCCACGCGCATGTGTTCGGCTACGCGGTGGGCCTGGACATGACCCGGCGCGACTTGCAACTTCGCGCCCGCGACAAGGGCCGGCCTTGGGAGCTGGGCAAGGCCTTCGACGCTTCGGCACCGATAGCGCCGATTCATCCTGCGGCCCGCATCGGCCACCCGGCGCAGGGCGCAGTGTGGTTGCAGGTCGACGGTGTCGAGCGCCAGCGCAGCGACATCGCCAAGCTGATCTGGTCGGTGCCCGAGGTGATCGCCAATTTGTCGACCTTCTTCGAGCTGCGTCCCGGCGACCTGATCTACACCGGCACGCCCGAGGGCGTCGGCAAGGTCGAGCGCGGCCAGACGATGCGAGGCGGCATCGACGCGCTGGGGGAATTGAGCGTGAAGGTGATCTGACGATGCTGTTGCCGCGCGGCCCCGTGCCGCAACCGCCAGCCGGTACACAGTGTGAGATTCTGTATCGCCGCGCTGAGTCGTTGTGTCCCGCACCGAGGCCAAAGAGGCGCGTCTTCTCCATGAAAACCCGTAAATTTTCAGCCTGATCGGCCACGCCAAAGACTTGTCGACAGCCCCGAAGCAACGGAACGGCTCTTGCAAAGCGAACCTCGGCAAACCGAGTTGCCGCGCCCGAAACGGATGGCAGTGAGCCCTGCCCGGGCGCGGTGGATCGAGCTGCCGCGAGGCACGTTGCGAGCAGTCGGTGCAACGTCGTTTCGCCCTTGCGGGGGCGTCCTTGCTGTGGCCCTCGCTCCCATCAAAGAATGAGGAGACTTGACATGACCTTGCTGCTTGCACTGACTGTATCGATCGGATTGTTGGCCGTGGTGGCCACTTGGTTGTTCTTGGGGCCATTGGCCGCATTCAACTTTCAAATCTGGCAGGCCTTCATCGCCTGGGCCTGCTTCTACCACTCGGGCGGCAAGACCGAGGGCTTGACCAAGACCATGATCTGCATGAGCTTCGGTGCCATCGTGGGCATGCTGTCGGTCATGCTGGCGGGGCAATTCGGCGCGCTCGGTTCGTTCGGGGCACCCGTCGCTGTCGGCATCGGCGCAGCGTCGCTCGTTTTGGCTGCCCACATCGGTTTGCTGTCCACCATCCCAGCCAGCGTGTACGGCTTTGCCTCGGTGGCCGGATTGATCTTGTTGAAGGGTGTGGCCACCCCGGCCGAAGCGATCGTGCCGACCATCGGTTCGATCATCCTCGGTGCCGCATTCGGCTGGCTGTCTGAAACCATTGCCGGCAAGCTGACGAAAGCTTGAGCGGAAGCGTTGACGCAGCGGCGGCGGCGCGGGCCGCCGCTCGCTGATCTGAAACCAAGCTGACTCCCACGCGAAACCCACGCGAAACCTACCCGAAACAATCGGCAGCGATCACGCCGCCGCGAACCCGAAGCTGTACCGCACATGCTTCAGAGCGTCGGCGGCTACAGGCTGCGGCCTTACTGTCCGTACTTCGGGTTGCGCTCACGCTTCTCGACCATGTCGCGCACCAGATAGTGAACGGCGCGGGTCCACGACACGTCGTCGTTGCCGCGCATGTCGACCGATTTGGTAAACACCACTTTCTGCGCCTTCACGTCGTAGATTTGCACGTTCACATTCAGGATCAGCTCGCTCACCTTTTGCACCCACGCCACCATGGCCAGGTCAACCCCCAGCAAGACACCGACCTGCTCGGCGCAATCGTCACAGCGGTACAAAAATTCTTGCTGATCGCGCAGTTTGCGCTGGAGATCTTGCGAAGGTGCCGGATCGACCACCCGGTACAGCTTGCGCTCAGACAGTTCGCGCTGCAACTGTGCGGTGGCACTGCGCAGCCGCACTTCCTGCGCCGCCTTGGTGAGCGGGTTGTTCTGATCGTCGACCAGCTCGAAATCAATCACCGCCAGGCTGCGCAGGGTGCTGCCGTTGGCAGCAAGGTCTGTCTGCGCCAGACACGGCAGCCACGCGGCACCGAATGCGAGCGCACAGGCAGCCCGCAGCCAGATTCTTCGACGCATGTTTTGTCCCGACCTTGTGTTGTGTGCGCCGGCTGATTGCCGCGCATGCCGGGCTGCGCCCACCGTCTCAACGTGACCCAGTGCCGCTCCCGTCGATGTCGTCGCCGACGCGCGCCAGGCTCTCCAGGTGGTAGCGTTCTACCTTGCGGTACAGGGTGCTGCGCGAAACGCCCAACGCTCGCGCGGCCTGCGCCAGATTGCCGTGCACGCTCTTCACCGCGCGAACGATGGCCAATCGTTCGGCCTCCTCCAGGCTGGTTGAGGACGACGCCGCCGCCTCGATCGCCACCGCCTCGGCCTTGTCGACGGCCCCCGATCGAAGTTCCTCGGGCAACTCGTCGCAGCGCACGCCGATTTCATTCGAAGTCAGCAGCAGGCCCTCGACCACGTTGCGCAGTTCGCGCACGTTGCCAGGCCAGGCATAGGCGCGCAGCAAGGCCAGTACCTCGGGTCCGAAGCTGCGTCTGGGAATGCCGTGTCGCTCGGACAGGCTGCGGTTGAAGTGCTGGGTCAGCAGCTCGATGTCGGACTCGCGCTCGCGCAGCGGCGGCACGCGCACACACGTAACGCTGATGCGGTGATACAGGTCGCGACGGAAGCGCCCGGCCTCGACATCTTTCAGCAGATCGCGATTCGTCATCGCCAGCAAGCGCACGTCGACGCGGCGTGGCTTGGCTTCGCCGAGGCGGTAGACCACGCCTTCTTCGAGGGCGCGCAACAGAACCGGCTGCAACTCCATCGGCAGGTCGCCGATCTCGTCCAGGCACAACGTGCCGCCGTGCGCCAACTCGAAGCGTCCGGCGCGCCCTTCGTTGGTGGCCCCGGTGTACGCACCGCGCACATGGCCGAAGAGTTCGCTGCCGATCAGCTCCTTCGTCGTCGCACCACAGTTGAAGGTGATGAACGGGCCGCTGCGCTGCTCGTCGCCGTGGACGGCACGCGCAAAAAGTTCTTTGCCAACGCCGGTCTCGCCCCGGATCAGCACGGCAACGCGCCGCCCGCTGAGCAGTTTTGCCCGGTCAATGGCGGTGCGCAAGGCGGGGCTGTGGCCGATCAGGTTGTCGAAGCCGCTGCGTGACGGGTCGATCTCCGAGCCGCCGCTGGCGGCACCCGAACCCGCAGCCGCTCCAGCAGGCGAGGCCGCCGGCTGCTGTACCAGCACCACACCGCGCGGGCGATTCGGCATCGCCAGCAAGGCACCGATGGACACGCCGTCGACGCGCACCGGGTGCAGCCATTCGGGCCGAAACGCCTCGGGCAGGCGACGAGCCCATTCTTCTACCTGGCGCCCGGGTTCGAGCCCGGGCATGGACGCACCCAAACGCGTCTCGTAACCGGGCAGGCTGCCGCTGATGTGGATCAGTTTCGCGTTGCGGTCGAGCACCATCATCGCGGCCATCGCGCTGGTCGCACCGAACTTCATGCAGGCCTCGAGCAAGTGCACGTGTTCGCGGCTGGCGCGCTCGGCCAGCACCGCCTCGATCTGGCGCGCCGCAGCCATGGCCAGCACCAGATTTCCGACCTGGTAGGTCGAAGGCGGACCGGAGATGTCGATCACGCCGAGAACGTGTTCGGTGCCGGGCAGGAACACGGGTGCTGCCGCGCAGGTCCAGCTCTTGATGCCCTCGCCGAAGTGTTCGGCCGCATGCACTTGCACTGGCCTGCGCATGGCCAGGGCGGTGCCGATGCCGGTGGTGCCGACCACGTCTTCGTGCCAGTTGCCGCCCTCGATGAGGTGAACGCCCTGCGCCGACTCCAGCGTGTTCATGTCGCCGGCAATTTCGAGCACCACGCCGTTCGGGTCGGTCAGCAGCATCATCGAGCCAGAGCGGGCCAGCAGATGCGCCGAGGTCAGGAACAACCCTTGCGCCGCCCACAGCAGATCCTGGTTGCGGTGACGCAATTGCTCCAGAGCGTCGCCACGAGCAACCAGCGGGGCCAGCCGCGTGGCCGGCTCGACGCCAGCACGTTGGCTGCGTTGCCACGACGACAGCACGAGCTTGGAGACCGTCTTGCCCGCGAGTGGCTCGCCGGTGACGAAGTGCTCCCAGGCCCGCATGACCTCGCGCTCCGCCGAAGGCTCGAAAGATGGCAAGGGGCGCAGGCTGGCGTTTGGGGATGCCAGCGGCGCAACAACAGCGTCGATTGGATGGATGGATGTCTCCTCCAACGCCCTGCGCCACGCGATGCGCGTGGCTGGCGTTGCCATCGGGGAATTGCTGGCCCTTGACTGCGGCCAGTGCGCACTGCTATGTCTTGCTTACTGCCAGCGCATTGTCCACTGAATTGTGCGCAAACGCACCTGTCGGCGTGAAACGAAGGGGCATGAAAGCGACCCACGCCAGCAAGCCGCTGCACAGCACGCTCGCAACCCCGATCAGCACGCGGCCACCGCCCGCGCTGTCGAGCGCACCCGTGGGCGACAGCGTCTGCATTACGAGCCAGGCATTCAGCGCGATGATCATCAGCGCTGCGGCGCACGCCATGCCGCGCAGCCACAGCGGGCTGGCGAACGTGCCCATGATGCGCCGCGCACTTGTGAAGCGGATCAACGGCACGATCGCGAATGGCAACTGCAGGCTGAGCACCACCTGGCTCAGCACCAGCAGTTGCAACACGCCGTTTTCGCCGGAGTACGACAACACGCCCACGGCCGGAATGATGGCCAGGCCGCGCGTCAACAACCTGCGCTTGATCGGGCTCATGCGCAGATGCACGAATCCCTCCATCACGACCTGCCCGGCCAGCGTGCCGGTGATGGTCGAACTTTGCCCGGCGGCCAGCAACGCGACGGCGAAGGCCGTCGAGGCCAGAGCGGTGCCGAGTGCCGGCGTCAACAGCTCGTGCGCCTGGCGCAGTTCGGTGACGACGATGCCCTGCGCGAAGAAGGTCGAGGCCGACAGCGCCAGGATCGCGGCGTTGATGAAAAAAGCGATGTTGAGCGCCACCGCCGTGTCGACCAGGTTGTAGCGAATAGCTTCGCGCTTGCCGGCTGCATGCGCCTCGATGCGCCGGGTCTGCACCAGCGACGAGTGCAGGTACAGGTTGTGCGGCATCACTGTTGCGCCCAGGATGCCGATGGCCACCAGCAGGCTGGCGGAATCGAGGCGGGGCACGAAGCCGCTCGCCACCGCGCTCCACACGGGTTTGGCCAACACCAGCTCGAGCGCCATGCACCCGCCGATGGTCAGCACCAGCACCGCAACCAGTGCCTCCAGCTTGCGGATGCCGTAATGCTGAAGCACCAGGATCAACATCACATCCAGCCCGGTGACCAGCGCCCCCCACGCCAGCGGGATGCCGAACAGCAAGTTCAGCGCAATCGCACTGCCGAGCAGCTCGGCCAGATCGCAGGCGATGATGGCCACCTCGCACAGCAGCCACAGCGCCAGCCCCACCGGGCGGGCGTAATAGGCCCGGCAAGCCTGCGCCAGGTCGATGCGACCGGCAATGCCAAGCCGCGCCGCCAGGCTTTGCAACACCATCGCGATCAGATTCGATGCCAGCAGCACCCACATCAACTGGTAACCAAAGCGCGCGCCGCCTTCGAGGTCGGTGGCCCAGTTGCCCAGGTCCATGTAGCCGACGCTGACCATCGCGGCCGGCCCGGCAAAGCGCAGCGCGCGCCAGCGCCCCGGCACGCGCATGTCGACGCTTTGCTGCAGACCCGTCACCGCCGCTGCCCCACGACGCCCTTCAACGCATCACCCGCGCGGCTCTCCAGGCCGCAGTCATGCGTGCACACCGCCCGTTCAGCGGGCAAGCGTGGTGCTGATGACTCATGCGCGCCCCAGCAGTTCGGCCCCGCCGCCCATCGCCGGACCGGAGGTGATGTCGATGTAGTCGGGCTTCTTCGCGATCAGCGTTTGCGTGGTCAAGATCAACCCGGCCACCGAGGCGGCATTGCGCACCGCGCTGTAGCTCACCCGCACCGGGTCGATGATGCCGGCGGCGACCATGTCGACGAAGCGGCCACTGCGCGCATCCAGGCCGACACCGGTCTTGGCATCGAGCGTCTTGCGCAACGCCGCCTGCGGGTCCATTCCGCAATTGGCCGCGATGTGGTGCAGCGGCTGATGCAAGGCGCGCTGCAGCAGCTTGACCCCTTGCTGCACATGGCCTTCAGTGCGTGAAGCCAGGCCGTCGAGTTCGCTCGAGACCCGCAGCAGCGCCAAGCCACCACCCGGCACGACGCCTTCGGCGATGGCCGCACGCGCCGCGTTGATCGCGTCTTCGATCAGGTGCAGCCGGCGCTTTTGCTCCACCGGCGTGGCACCTCCGGCCAGCAAGATGGCGGTGCCCCCCGACAGCTTCGACAAGCGCTCCTTGATTTTGTCGCGCTCGATGTTTTCTGGAGCCACTTCGAACTGCCGCGCCACCTGCTGGCGCCGTGCCGAAATCATGTCCGGGTCGCCGTTGCCCGCAGTGACCACGGTCTGGTTGGATGAGATTCGCACCTGCCGCGCGCTGCCCAGATCGCGCAACTGAACCGCACCGATGCTGCCGCCCAGATCGCGCGCGATGACCCGCCCGCCGGTGAGGATCGCGAGGTCTTCCAGCGCCGCCTTGCGCCAATGGCCGTACTCCGGCGGGTGGATGGCCGCCACCGGCGGTCCGCCCTTGTCGCGCCAGGTCAACAGGCCGATCACGCAGACCGGTGCCACCTCTTCGGCGATCACCAGCAAGGGCCGCTTCGAGCCTTCCACCAGTTTGATGATCGCGCCCAGTTCCTCCTGCGTCAGCAGGCGCTGGTCGGTCATCAGAATGTAGGGGTTGTCGAGCACCACCTGCATCTTCTCGACGTCTGTGATCATGTGATGCGACAGGTAGCCGCGGTCGAACGCCATGCCATCGACGATGTCGAGCAGGGTCTCGACGGTGCTGCCGTACTCGACGTCGACGATACCGTCGGCGCCGACCCGTTCGAGCGCCTCGGCCACCAGCAGCCCGGTGGGGTCGTCGTTGGCAGCGACCATCGCCACCGCGCGCAACTCAGCGCCTCCGCTCAGCGGCCTGGCACCGCGCTTCAGCGCCGCGATGACCTCGGTCACCGCCATCTCCAGCCCCTCGACCAGCTCGACCGGATTGGCCCCCTTGGCCAGGCAGGCCAGCCCGTCTTGAACCAGTGCATCGGCCAGCACGGTGGCGGTGGTGGTGCCGTCGCCAGCGACCTCGTTGGTCTGCTTCGAGACCTCGCGCAAGACCTGCGCGCCCATGTTCTCGAACGGATCTTCCAACTCGATTTCGGCCGCAATGCTGGCACCGTCTCGCGAGATCATCGGCGTGCCGATGGGCCGGTCAATGATGGCGTTCATTCCGCGCGGGCCGAGCGTGCCGCGCACTGCGCGCGCCAACTTGGCGACTCCGCGACCGAGTGCCTGACGCGCCTCGTCGTCGTGCAACATGATGTTGGCCATGATTTCTGTCTCCTGCCGAATACGGTAAGTGGTTATAGGTGGTTTTGGGTGGCAGTGGGTGACTGCGTGTGCGCTTGGGTGTGCGCTTGCTCTTGTGTATACGTGTGCGGGTCACCCGGCAGGGGGCGACGCACGATGTGAATCGGTTGCACACCCACCTCTCGTTCACGCACCGCCAGCAGGCCGCGGCACAGCACGCCGTTGAACTCGGCGTTGACGCTGACGCGGCGCAAGTCGCGCAAATGGCCGGGCAGCGCTTCAGTCGTGATCGGACGGCCCTCGGTGTCCACGAAGGCCCGCGTTCCGGCGTCCACCACGCCGCGCCGTTCGAGATAGCGCTCGACCAGACGCTGGCCTTCAGCGTCGAGTGCCAGGTGTTGCAGCGCCGCATGGTCCAGCGCCATCAGCGCGGCCGGGGCATGGCCCGCGTCTAGCAGGTGCTGCAACAACGCGGACTGCCGACGCTGAAACGCTTTCAGCATGAAAGTGTGGCGCAACGAATCGAGGTTGCCCTCGGACTCGGCCCCGAAGCTGGCCTGAAAGCCCGCGCCTTCGGCCACGCCCCGGTTGATGGCCTCGGCGTACATGTGCTCGCCCAGGTGCACCCCGACCCGGGTCACCCAGGGCAGTGCCTGCACCGCCACACGCATGTCGTCGGCCATCAAAAAAGCGAAGTTGGGCGCGCACCAGTAGGTCGGCAGCCTGAAGCCGATGCGCACCTCGCCCTCGCCGATCAATTCAACCTCGGTGATGAAGTTGAGTTCGGTCACCGACTCGTCGAGCTCCGGGTCCATCACCGTCGCCAAGCAGGCTTGCACCTGCTCGGCGCGGTCCGCGCGGGTCGGGTTGACACGGACGGGAGCCATGGCGCTCAGGCTGCCACTGCGGTTCGCGCAGGCACCGGCTCTTTGGCCAGCAACTTCTTTTGCGCTGCAATGTCGATGCCGTAGAGCTTGGCCGCGTTCAGGCCGAGGATCTTCTTCTTGGCTTCAAGATCGAGTACGGCCCCGGTCTCCTTGGCGATGTCGTCGGGCAACTCGAAGGCCATGAAGGCCTTGACCAGCCAGTCCGGCGTCCAGATGCCGTAGTCGCTGCCGTAGAGCAGCTTGTCCGGCCCCAGCCACATCAGCAACTGCGACAGCACGTGCGCGAAATACTTCGGCTGCTTCTGGATGAAGGGCAGCGCCACCGCCAGTCCGCCGTAGACGTTGGTCTCTTGCGTGGCGATCCAGCAAAAGTCGTCCAGCCGCGGCAGACCGCAGTGTTCGACGATGAAGTTCAGCCCCTGAAAGTTGGTGGCGGCGATGTCGATGTCGGCCACGTCGAAGGCATCGCGGTCGAGCGGCAGAATCGTCGGACCCTTGTGGACGTGGATGTTCTTCACGCCCAGTTTTTCGGCCAGCGCCAGATACTTCTCGGCCCACGGATCGCTCAGCTTGTAGCCGCGGCTGGCACCCTTCCACTCCGCGGTGTAGAGCTTCACGCCCTTTAGCTTGTGGGTGGCCACCAGCTCCTCGAACGCCGCCAGGCCAGCCGCTTCGTCGCGCGGGTCGAAGGCACCGTTGAGGATGAAGCGGCTCGGGTGCTTCGCCTTCAGAACCGCGTTCTGCTCGGTGGTGTTGAACCCCTCGACGTAGAAGTCTTTCAGGTACGTGGGCTGGAAGATCGCCATGTCGTCGGGGCCGTCGACGAACAGGTCTTGGTAGAGCTGCTCGCCGCCGTACTGGTCGAACTTCTCACGTGTCCACAGCTTCTCTTTCGGGCTGAGGAAGGAGTGATAAGCAAAGAAGCAATTGATGAATTGCTCGCCATGCATGTTCTTCTGGTTCGCCTTGGTGGCGTTCCAGTTGTGGACATGCCCGTCGATGATGAAGATCTCTTCACCGGATGCGGTCTTGAACATGGTGAGCGGCTCCCTATGCGTAGGCCACGTAGGCCATTGCGGCATTCATGTCGCCGAACAGCACCACGGTGTTCTCGTCGACCGTCACCATCCGCCCGTAGTGGGTGGAGGTGGAGATCTCGAAAAGTTGGGCCGTCATCTCGCGGCCGAGCTCTTCCCCGATCTCGTCCATCTTGAATTCGATCTTGCCATCGCCGTCGATGCGGATCATCGCCGGCATGTAGGTGACGCGGATGCCGGGCTTGGTGGACATCAGTTCGGCGATGGCGCGCGCCTCGACGCTGTCGTTCATCGTGACACCGCATTGGTGCGAAACGGTGTCCTTGAACTCGATGTCTTTGAAGGCTTTGAAGATGTTGTCTGTGTGATCTGACATGGTGATCCTCTTGATGTTGGTTTCAGGCGTTGATGGATGCGGGCAGTTTGAGACCGAGCTGGCTCGCGATGTTGCGCATGCGATCAACCGATGCGGCGTAAGCGTCGGTGAACTGCGCCACCTTGGTGTGCGGCAACGACCAGATCGGCTGCAAGTTCTTCGCGGCGGTCACCGCCAGGTCGCCATAGGTCTTCAGCCAGCCGTTGAACAGCGCCGTGTTGTGCGCCGAGTGCGCCGGATCGCTGACCAGCATGTGCATCATCTCGACCGTGTTGGCGAGGTTGCGCAGATAGTCGCCCTCGGCCGATGAGACGACGGTGGGCGTGATGAAGTCGTTCTGCGACGCTGCCGCCTGCATCACGAAGCCGCTGCGGAACAACTCTCCAACGAGCGGTTCGTAGACGATGTTGATGGCGAAGTATTTTTCTAGAAAGTCAGTCGCGCCACCGATGGTCTCGATGAGCAGCCGCGTCGGCTGCCAGATCGGGTCTTCCATCCAGTGCTTCTTGCCGATTTCGGCGTCGAAGCCGGGGATGTCCAGGCCGATGTCGCCGAGGTACAGGGTCAGGTCTTGCGCGAAACGCAGCTTGTACGACGAGTTCGTCAGGATGGTCGAGTTGACCATCTGCGTGTAGCCGTAACGCTGCGCATGCATCAGCGATGTGCCCAGCCCAAACTCGGCGTGCTTGTAGGCACCCAGGTGCTTCTCAAGCACCTTGACCCAGGCCTTGTCGAAGCGGCCGGGCGCGCCCGAGCGGCGACCATTCTCGACCGCCTGCGCGATCATTCCGCAGATGGTCGACTGACGCTGGTAGTGGGTTCGTTCCCATTCCTCGTCCACCGCGCGATAGGCGTGCCAGTCGTTCGACAGGGCAGCGGTCCACTTGTCGGAATACGTCGGTGTGCCGTCGGCGAAACTGATGATCCAGTCTTGCAGCAGGTAGCGCTTCGGGTCCGGCTGCACGTCGAGGGTCATGTCCTCATAGTGCGTCGCCTTGCGGCCCTTGGGCGTGAAGTAGTTGTACTTGCGGCTGTCCGAGCCGGCGAATTTGGCAGCGCCGGCGGCGCCGGAATGCAATTCGACGTACTTGTCTGCCGTGGCCGTGGGTGTAGCGGTAGTCATTGCGGTGTCTCCTCAGGGGTCAATGAACGAGATTGGGCGTGCTCATGCTCGCCGGGGTGAACTTGTCTACATACGTGTGGTCAAGCGCGACGCCCAGGCGCTGCAGCACGGGCAGCAGGGCGTCGATCATTGGCGGCGGCCCGCAGGTGTAGGCGTCGAGTTCGCCAGTCAGCGTTTGCGCGCGCAAGACGCGATCAACCGCCTCGTGCACGAAGCCTGATTCGCCGCCCCAGGCATCTTCCGGCGTGGCCTGCGACAGCACCGGAATGAACTCGAAGTCGGTGAGCTGCGCCGAGATCGCAGCGAACTCGTCCAGAAAGAACAAGTCCTTGCGGGTTCGGGCACCGTAGAAGAATCGGATCGGCCGTTGTTCGCCGCTTTCGATGTGGTCTTTCAAGATGGCCCACAACGGCGACATGCCCGAACCGCCGCCGACAAGGATCATCGGCCCGGCGCGTTCTTCGCGGCGGAAGCACGTACCGAAGGGCCCTTTCAGCGTCACCGCCGTGCCCGGCAGCAGGGTGGTGTCGATCAGCGACGAAAAAGCGCCGCCCTCGTACTTGCGGATGATGAATTGAAGCTTTGTGGGTGTGCTCTGCGTGCTCGACATCGAATACGAACGTGCCACGCCAGCGCTCGGCACGCCGAGTTCCACAAACTGCCCGGCCCAGAACTTCATCGGCCGCTCGAGCTCGACCTCAAGCAGCCGCATATCGTGGGTCAGTTGCGTGACGGCGCTGAGCACGCCGTCGTACGTCTTCACCGCAATCGCCCGGCGCATCAGGTCTTCGTCGAAATTCAGCAACTCGATCGTCAGATCGCTGAAAGCGTAGCTGCGGCACAGCAAGATGTGACCGGTCTCGCGTTCGTAGTCGGGCAGCGCGAAAGTCGAATACTTCTCCACTTCCACGTCGCCTTCAACCAGCAGGCACTTGCAACTGCTGCACTGGCCCTCACGGCAACCGTGAGGCACCGCAATGCCTTGGCGAAAGGCTGCGTCGAGCACCCATTCGCCCTCTTCGACCTCCATTTCGACGCCCACCGGCTCGAAGCGCACGGTGTGGACTCTCTTGTCCGACATGACTGTCCTTTATTGCGTTCGTCTGCCACGCCACCGACCCGGACGGGTCGGTGGCGTGCGGGTGCTTCAGATCGGGTTGATCTTGAAGCCCTTGCGGTACTCGATGGCAGCCGCTTCGCGACCTTCAGGCGTCAGCGCGCGGAACCCGATCAGTGGGCTTCCCAGCGTGTAGCCCTTCACGTGGTCAAGCGTCCACATGTGCTTGTCGTCGAAGCGCAGGTGCGGCTGCGAGATCAACGTCTTGCCGTCAGCGCGCACGAAGCCGAGGTCCTTGATCGCATCGGCCAGATCCCAGCCGTGGTAGCAATCCTCCCACTCGCGGCGGCCGCTGAAGCGTCCCATCGCCGGGGTGGCGCGGCCTTCGTACTCGGCAGCGAAGGCCACCTTGTGGGTCCAGCGGCAGACTTCGGAGCAGTAGGTGTAGATCTTGCCGTCGACCTCGTCGTAGCAGAAGTCTTCGCGGATCAGCGCCGGCACCATGCAGCTCCAGCAGCGGTGCGGGTAGGCGTAGCCGTTTTCCTGGTCGAACAGGATGTTGGTCTGGCCCGGCACGCTCTTGCGCGCATACCACTTCCAGTAGTCGCCGAACTCGGCGTACCAGCCCGGGTACTTGTGCTCGAAC
>JAYVCL010000413.1:0-3411 GCA_043749975.1 Burkholderiales bacterium | reverse complement strand
CCGGATGCCGTCGCGAAACGCCGCTTCGCCGAGGTGATCTTCGAGCATGCGCAAGAAGCCCGCGCCCTTCTCGTAGGTGATGTCGTCGAACGCGCTCTCGGCCTCGCTCTCTTTCGTGATCGGCTGGCGGATCGCGTGTGTGCTGGGCCGCGCGTCGAGCGCCATCGCTTCGTCGCGCCGCAGCGCCGCGTCGAGCCGCATCTGCCACTCCGGGTGGAAGCGGTCGCTCGCGCGCGTGCTCATCCAGGTGGCGAAGGCTTCGTTGAGCCAGATTTCTTCCCACGAGGCCGCGGTGACCAGGTTGCCGAACCACTGATGGGCGATCTCGTGGGCCACCGTGCTGAACACGCCGCGCTGGGTGCGCGGGCTGCTTTTGGCGGGGTCGAACAGCAGGTCGTCTTCGGCGTACGAGATCAGGCCCCAATCTTCCATGGCACCGTTGCGCACCGAAGGCACGGCTTGCTGATCGAGCTTGGGCAGGGCGTAGGGCACGCCGAAGTAGGCGCTGTAGTACGGCACCACCTGCTGAGTGACGCGCATCGCGTAGCTTGCCTGCGCGCGCTTGCCCGGAGCTGTCAAGATGCGCAGCGGCACGCCGGCGGCGCGGCCAGCCAGCGTGTCGAACCGACCCACCGACAGCGCCACCAGATAGGTCGGCATCGGCGGCGTCGGCCGAAAGCGGTGCAGCACGGCAGCAGCCCCGGCGCGAGCAGACACGGGCTTCGAGGCCAGCGGCATGTTCGACAGAACCTCGAAGCCGCGCGGCGCACGCACCGACAGCTCGAACACCGCGCGAAACGCCGGCTCATCGAAGCTGGGAAACACATTGCGCGCGTCGATGGATTCAAGCTGCGTTGCGAGCATGCTTTGCGGCCGCCCGGCCACCCGATGGTCGGCACGGAACAGCCCGACGCCGCTGCGATTCACCTGGCCGCTGTAGTCGATGCGCAGGCTGTAGCGCCCCGGCTCGATGGGCGCGGCATCGGTCGGCTCAAGTGACCAGCTTTGCTGAACCGGCCCCGGCGAGACTTGCAAGCTGCGCGTGTGGTCGCCCTGCCGCAGCTCGACGCGCGAGGCTTACAGATTGCGCGCGTGCAGCACCACGGCGCGAACCGTTTGGCGCACCTCGATGGCGATGTCGGCGCGGCCCGTGAAGCTGCGGTTCGCGGGATCGAGGTCGAGCGACAAGGCATAGCGCGACGGCACCACGCTCTTCGGCAGGTTGCCCGGTGTGCTGTCGAAATCGAAGCGCGCCTGCGCGGTCGCGTGTGGTGCAGGGGCCAGCAGGCAGGCCGACAAAGCGATCAACGTCAGACAGCGGTGGGCCATGGTGCCTCCGGTGAGCGAAAAAACACGCTGAAATCGTACAGGGTGATGCCGTTCACCCAGGCACCGGTGGCATCAATCCAGAACGTGAGCAACCATAATTTGGTGTAACTTATGGCAACGGCTCGGCGCTGGAAATTAGCCCCCAAAAATCCAGCAGCGAGAAGCGCAAAAGCGAGGTGCGAGCGATGGGTTTATTCGCCGTGGGTTCAGGCCCGCAAGGCAAGCCGGATGACACAGCCCCGCTGCCCCACGCGGCGTCGGCTGCGGCGGCGTTGGAATCGGCATCACCTTCCCCGGCCGCCGATTCGGCACTGGCACCGTGTTGGAAGTGCGGTGTGCCGAATGGCCGAACCGCATCTTTTTGCTGGGGCTGCGAGGCCGATCTGGCGGAAGCCGGGCCGTTTCGTTTCGCGGCCGAACCTGAACCCGCGCCAGACGTGTCGACAGGCGCTGAGTCTCACGCCGGCTTGTCGTCACCCGCCGATGCACTCGCTGATCCGATGCCGCCGGCGGCGACCGCGCCCGTTCAACAAGCGGTTCAACAAGCGGTTCAACCAGCGGTTCAGCACGCAGTTCAACCGCATGCCGATGCCGGCGCGGCGTTCCCAGTCTTGACCTCGGTGGTCGACGCAGATGACTCGGTGCCTGCGTTCTTGCTGCCCGCGGCCCCGCAGCGCCGGCGCAGGCCGGAACTCGCCGTGGTGATCGCTTGCCTGGCCTTGGCGGGCAGCGGAGCGTATCTGCTCTTTCCCAAGCCGGACGTCGTCGCCGTGACCGCGCCGGCACCGGTGAGCAACGCGACGAAAGCCGGTGGATTTGACGCCCGCGTGCAAGCCGACGCGAAGCCGAACCCGAACCCGCACGCCGCACCGCCGCAGCCTGAGGCCAGCAACGCCAGCCGACCGAAAGCAGTGCTGCCGGTGGTCGTCGAAACGCCCGTGGCCGTCGCCGTGCAGGCGCCAGCCGTGCCGGCACTCGAACGCGGCGTTGTGCGGCGCACGCAGACCGAGCCGCTGGTTGCCACCGCTGCCACCTCTACCAGGAGCCCGGTGGCTGCCGTCGCCCGGCCCGGCGCTGCACGGCCGGCAGTCGCCGCAACGGTCACGGTGCCACGCGCTGGCACCGCGCGGCCCGCAAACGCCGCCGCTGCGCGCGCGCAACCGAACCCATCTGCAGTCGAGCCGGCCCGACCCATGCCTGCGCCGATCGGGCCTTGCACAGCGACGGTCGCGGCCCTTGGGCTGTGTTCGTCAACATCCACTCAACCAAAGGAATGACGATGCACTTGAAACTGATCGGCCTGTGCCTGGCCGCCGCTGCGGCGATGCACCACGCGCCGGCCCAGGCCCAGGCCCAGGCCCAGGCCCAGGCCCAGGCACCATACAAGATCGTCACCGCCTCCGAACGCGGCACCTACATCCAGATCGGACGCGACATCGCGAAGTTCGTGGCCCCGACGGCGGGGATCGACCTCGCGGTGTTGCCCTCGGCCGGGTCGGCAGAAAACGTGCAACGGCTGCGCTACGAGCCGGGCGTGAAGTTCGCCATGGTCCAGTCCGACGTCTACCAGGCGTTTCTGGACCAGGACAAGGGCGGCAACGTCGAGGCGGGGTTGCTGATTCGCCCGCTGCGCGTGATCATGCCGCTGTACAACGAAGAGATCTATTTCATTGCCCGCGCCGACTCCGAGCTCGAGTTCGTCCACCAAATCAGGGAAGCCAAAATCAACGTCGGCCCGCTGCTCAGCGGCACGGCCATGTCGGCCACCACGCTGTACAGGCAAATGTTCAAGGTGCCCATCACCGAGGCGAACTCGAGCTACCTCTCGAACGAAGAAGCACTCGTCAAGCTGACGGTCGACAAGACGCTCGATGTCGTGGTGGTGGTCGCGGGGCAACCCGCCAAGCTGCTCGTCGACATGAAGCCCGAGGCGCGCAAACTGATCAAGCTGTTGAAGTTCGACGCCAGCCAGCCCGAGAGCCAGGCGGCGGTGAAAACGTATTTTCCGGCCACGGTGCGCGCCGCCAGTTACCCGAACCTGTTGACCGAAGATGTTCCCGGCATCGCCGTCAAGGCCTACCT
>JAYVCL010000412.1:0-3826 GCA_043749975.1 Burkholderiales bacterium | reverse complement strand
GCCAGCCGCACCACCGTGCCGTGGTTCGGCACGCTGTCGATGCCCAACTTGCCGCCGAAATGCCCGGCGCGCTCGCGCATGCCCATGACCCCGAAACTGTGCCGGTGCTCGATGGCCGAACGCTCGGCACCGACCCCGTCGTCGCGCACCTCCAGATGCAGCACCGGTCGCGGCGGCCCGTCTACATAGAGGCGAATTCGCACCTGGCGGGCCTTGGCGTGGCGCGCCACGTTGCTGAGCATCTCTTGAAAGATGCGGAACACCGCAATGGCCCAGCGCTCGCCCTGCGGCCCGGCCGGGGCCTGCACTTCGGCGGCCACGTGAAACTGGATGTCGGCCTCGATGGCGCGCCCGTCGGTGAACTCTTGCGCCTGCCATTCGAGTGCGGCCCACAGGCCCTGGTGGTCGAGGATGCTGGGCCGCAGGTCGGTGATGATGCGACCCAGATTGTCGACCGCCGTGTCGATCAGCCGGCCCATGCCCGCGCACTTGCCGGCCAGTTCGGGCCGCTCGGGCCGCTCGGTCAGGCGCTTGTCGAGCCAGTCGACGTCCATCTTCAGCGCCACCAGCAGCGAGCCGAGCTCGTCGTGGATCTCGCGTGCAATGCGGGTGCGCTCGTTTTCGCGCACCGTCTCCAGATAAGCCGACAGGTCACGCAGTTGCGCCACCGCGCTGGACAGCTCCTGGGTGCGCGCCTGCACCCGCTGCTCGAGTTCGTCGTGCGCCCGGCGCAGCATTTCTTCGGCCAGCTTGCGCTCGGTGATGTCGACGAAGGTGGCCACCGCGCCCTGCACCACGCCGCCGTCCAGGATCGGGTACGACGAGTATTCGGCGCTGAACGAGGTGCCGTCGGCACGCCACAGCACCTCGCTGTCGATGCGGCAGGGCAGGCCCTGGCGAAAGGCGTTGAAGATCGGGCAGTCGGCCTCGGGGTAGGCGCTGCCGTCGTTGAGGGTGTGGTGCATCAGCCCGTGCATGTTGCGGCCCAGCACCTGTTCGGTTCGCCAGCCGAGCATTTGCGCACCAGCACGGTTGATGAAGGTGCAGCGGCCCGCCAGGTCGACGCCGAAGATGCCCTCGCCGGTCGACTCCAGCAGCAGTCGCAGCCGCGGCGTCCAGGCGGAAGCCGGCTCCCCCGGCCATGTCTCCGGCTGCGTCTGCGGAGTCGATCACAGGCGAAGGCGCTGCGTTGCGAGCACCGCTTGGCGAAGGGGGTGAAGATTCGGACATGCGCTGCGACTTGGCCTGACTCAGCCTCGTGCAAGACGCGTGCCAAACCACATGCCAAGCGACGCCCAAGCGGCACGCCAGCGACTTCAGTGCAGCCAGTCCCAGCCCATCATCGCCACCGCCGCCGCCATCAGCGCCACCGCGCCCCAGCCGAGCACGCGCGTCTTGCGTCGCACCGGCAGCGGCCCCATCACCTGCGGCTTGGTGGCCAGCAGCATCATCGCGACCATGATCGGCACCGACACCACGCCGTTGATCACCGCGCTCCAGTACAGCGCCTTCATCGGATCGATGGGGGTGAAATCGAGCCCCGTGCCGACGATGGTGGCGATGGCGATGATGGCGTAGAAACCTTTCGCTTCACGCCAGTGGCGCTCCAGGCCCTCGGGCCAGCCGAAGGCTTCGGCCACCGCATAGGCCGCCGACGAAGCCAGTACCGGCACCGCGAGCAAGCCGGTGGCGATGATGCCGAACGAGAACAGCATGAAGGCGAAGTCGCCCGCCAGCGGGCGCAGCGCCTGCGCGGCCTGCGCGGCGCTTTGCACATCGGTGACGCCGCCGGCATGCAGCACCACCGCGCCCATCAGCATCACAAAAAACGCGACGCCGTTCGAGAACACCATGCCGACCACGGTGTCCAACCGCATGCGGCGCTTGGCGCGCTTCAGCGTGGCGGCGCTTTCAGCGCCGACGGTGATGCGGTGCAGGCGCATTTCCTCGACCTCTTGCGCGGCCTGCCAGAAGAACAGGTAGGGCGAAATGGTGGTGCCGAAAATGGCCACGATCATCATCCAGAAAGCCGGGGCCGGAACGATGCGCGGCAACACCAGGTCGTGCAGTACCTGCGGCCACGGGATGCTGACCGAGAACGCGGCGGCGACATAGACGAACAGGCTCAGGGTCAGCCACTTAAGGATCGGCGCCAGACGCCGGTACGGCACGAAAATCTGCAGCAGCAAGGTGAGCCCGCCGAAGGCCACCGCATGGAAGTGTTCGCCCCCGCCCATCACCAATTGCAAGGCCTCGCCCATGGCCGAGATGTCGGCCGCGATGTTGACCGTGTTGGCCACCAGCAGCAGCGCGACGATGGTGTACAGAAAAAATCGGGGCGTGTGTTCGCGCAGGTTGGCCGCAATGCCCTGCCCCGACTGCCGCCCGATGCGCGCGCTGACGAGCTGGATGCCGATCATGAAGGGCAGCGTCAAAAACACGGTCCACAAAATGCTGGTGCCGAACTGCGCGCCGGCCTGGGTGTAGGTGGCGATGCCGGACGGGTCGTCGTCGGCAGCACCCGTCACGACCCCGGGGCCGACGTGGCGCAAGAAAGACGGAATGCGGCGCAAGCCCTTGGGGTCGAAGATATGCCTCATGCCGGCTTGCGGAAATCGTCGTCGATCCACGCCAGCGCACTGGCCGCGGTCAGCTTGAAATTCGCGGCCACACGCACCTCGCCCAGCGCCGACGCACCGGCCGCCTGTGCACGCAACATCGCGTGCGCATCGTCCTCGTCGGGAACGATGTCCAGCGTCACCAGAATCCGGCTCGCGTTCGCCGTCACGGTCACGCTTCGATGCAGCGTTGCATGCAACTGCTGCTCGTGCCGGCGCAGCACTTCGGCGGCGGTTTTGACCAAGGTGTTGAAGGCCGACACATCGAGCGGCTTGGGGTTCTTTTTGTCACGGCCCATGGTCCAGGGGCCGACCAGGGCGGGCTCGGCTTCGCCGCGCCGGGTCATGGCCACGGCCCAGCCTTCGTCGTCTTCGTTCGTGATCACCGTGGCGGTCCATTCGCCGTCGCGCCACAGGCGCGGTTCGTGACTCGGGGCATCGGCTTGAGGAGCGGAAATGGGCATGTGAATCAGCGTTCGAGACGCCTTGAAAACGTCGCGGATTTTATCGCCCGGCATATTCAAAGCCGGCAAGGCGACGGCGACGAGACGGCACCAACACAAAGAAAACCCGTCCAATCTGCGAATCCATAGACTTGCGGCACCGGCGCTGGACAGTTCAACGCCCACCACCGAGAGGATTCCCCGATGAATGCACCGCTTCCCGAAGCCATCCGCAAAGCGCTGGAAGGCGTCACGCTGGACGACAAATACAGCTTGCAGAACGGCCGCGCCTTCATGAGCGGCACGCAGGCTCTCGTGCGGTTGCCGATGTTGCAGCGCAAGCGCGATGCCCTCAACGGGCTGAACACCGCGGGTTTCGTCAGTGGCTACCGCGGCTCGCCGCTGGGTGCTTACGACCAGGCGCTGTGGGCCGCCAAAAAACACCTGGCGGCGCAGAACATTGTGTTCCAGCCGGGCGTGAACGAAGAGCTGGCGGCCACCGCGCTGTGGGGCACGCAGCAGCTCGACCTGTATCCGCAGAGCAAGAAGTTCGACGGCGTGTTCGGCATCTGGTACGGCAAGGGGCCGGGGGTGGACCGCTGCTCCGATGTGTTCAAGCACGCCAACATGGCCGGCACCGCAAGGCACGGCGGCGTGATCGCGATTGCCGGCGACGACCACATCGCCAAGAGCAGCACCGCCGCGCACCAGAGCGACCACATCTTCAAGGCCTGCGGGCTGCCGGTGTTCTTCCCGAGCAGCGTG
>JAYVCL010000411.1:0-3882 GCA_043749975.1 Burkholderiales bacterium | reverse complement strand
TGCTGGCGCTGGTGTACTTCTGCTTCGTCTCGGGGCTCTATGGCATCAGTTTCTGGTTGCCCACCATCATCAAGTCGATCGGTGTGGCTGATCCCCTGGACGTCGGCCTGCTGAGCGCCATTCCCTGGTCGTTCGGAGTGGTCACTATGTATCTGACGGCGCGCAGCGCAGATCGCCATCACGAACGCCGCTGGCATGCGGCACTGGCGGCGATCACCGGCGCTGCGGGGCTGGTTCTGAGCGTGAGTTTCCACGCCAACCCCGTGATGTCGATGGTGGGTCTGACCATCGCGACCATGGGAATCATGACGACGCTGCCGGTCTTCTGGGGCCTGCCGACAGCCCTGCTCGGAGGCACTGCGGCAGCGGCCGGCATCGCCTTCATCAACTCGTTTGGCAACCTTTCCGGCTTCAGTGCGCCGTTTCTGATCGGCGTCATCAAAAACATCACCCACAGCACCGACGCAGGACTGCATCTTCTCGCTGCCTTGTTGGTCCTGGGTGCGATGCTGGTACTGGCCGTGCGCACTGAGCGTCGATAGCACCGCCTTGGTCATCAGAACCTGCGGCCCCAAGAGAAACACGGCTCAAGGGCGTTGACCGTAGCCTCCGATGGCATGAAGGAGCATTCGAATTGTCGACACAATCATCTCAAACGCTTGGCACCGCAGGGCTGCGCGCCGAAGACCACGCCGAGGCAGACAACAGGCAACTGCAATGCGCGCTCATCCTGGCAGAGAGCATGCGCACTGGGCTGCCCATCGATGCGTTGCCCGAAGCCTGCCGGCCGGCGTCGCGCGATGCGGGCTACGCGATTCAAGCCCGGTTGGGCGGCGCTTTGCAGGACGAGATCTTTGGCTGGAAGATCGCTGCCACCAGCCAGGGCGGTCAGAAGCACATCGGTGTGGACGGCCCGCTGGGGGGAAGGATCTTCAAACGGCAGGTGCATACCCAACACGAAATCGTGCCGACGTGGGGCAACCGCATGAAGGTCGCTGAGCCGGAGTTCGCGTTTGGCTTTGGGCGAAACATCCCTTCGCGCAACGCGCCCTATTCTGTCGACGAGGTGCTGGCTGCGGTCGATTCCATGCGTCCCGCCATCGAGATGCCCGCTTCGCGCTTTGCCGACTTTGTCAACGCGGGTGAAGCGCAACTGATTGCCGACAACTCGTGCGCGGGGCGCTTTGTTTTTGGCGAGCCGGCGTTGGAAGCATGGCGTTCGATCGATCTGAGCCGCCACGAAGTGCGTGCGCGTGTCGAACGCAACGGACGTGCGGTTCTGCAGAGCTCCGGCACGGGTGCTGCGGTACTCGGAGATCCACGCATCGCATTGACGTGGCTGGTCAACGAACTGTCCCGGCTCGGAATCGGCCTGTGCGCAGGACAACTGGTATCGACCGGGACTTGCATGACTCCGCTGCCCGCCGAACCGGGCGATTCGGTGACTGCCGACTTCGGCGCATTGGGTCTCGTCTGCCTCCAATACGGTGAGCGTGCAGCATGACACCGCTCATCGTGAAGTCGGTGTCCACCAACGAACGAGGTGGACACCATGCAAGAGACAAAGCGCAGCGTGCGGCGCAGTCACGTGCTCGGGTTGCAGAAATCCGTACCAGACGAGTGCCGCGCGGGGGCTTCGGTTGCGAGCGTGACGATGGCGCACGGGCTCAACGCGAATCTCGTGCACAAGTGGCGGCGGCTCGAGCAGTGCAAAGTCGTCGCGGTTGTGAAGCCGCAAGACTGGCCGCCAGTGTCCTGCTATTCGGGTCATCGACGCGCGCCGCGGCCGGTACTCTTGGCATCATCCACCAACTGAACATCACGATGCACCACCAGCAACGTCAGCACTCTCTTGCCACCAATCACCGCACCGCGGCAAACAATCAGGGCATTGAATGGGAAGAACTGCCCTCGCTGAGCCGCCTGTTGGCGCAGGCTGAACCAGCACCGCGCTTCGCGCCCGCTTGGGCCAATACCCTGCCGGCCAACCTCGACACGCTACCGCCCACAGCTCCGTTTCGCGAAACGCTACCCGGCCTGGCGACGCGGGAGGTAAGAGAGCCAGAGATTTTCAGGCTGTTCTTCGGCCAGCAACTGCGTGCCGACTGAGCGTTTGCGGTCATCGCCTCGTGGGCCACGGTGGCCGCGTGATCACATGACGGGACTTTCAGGCTCCCGACCGCCTGGGTTGGCGCCCGAGCAGATAGGGATTCGCGAGGCGACCGACCCAGGTAGATTTGCGGTTTCGATTCCCTGAAGGGTGTCACCGTGTCCTTCGCAAAGCGCTTCATCGGCGCGGAGAACCTGCCCACCGGGTTGTCCGAGTTCGACGTCCAACAATCCTCCTCCCTGAGCAAGGACGACATCGCCGCAGTCGCTGAGCGCTTCCGCCACGATCGCCGAGTTGCGGCTGCCATCCAGATGCTCTTCCTTCGCGCGAGCGGCCGCCCCATGGACCGATTCGCGTCGGTGCCCAAGATGAGTGGACGCCGAGTGCGATTCGACTCGCCCCGACCAGCAAAGTCATGCGCGCCGCCGTCGCCAGGATATACATCCGCTCTGATATGCGGGTGCGTGTGCTTGCGACGAGTGCCCCGAGCGTCAGGAACACGACGGCGGACATGCTTGCGTGGCACCTCGCCGAATTCGCCTACCGCTTCAATCGCCGCTTCCATCTGACCGGCCTCACCGAGCGGCTGATCGTCGCCGCTGCCACCACTCAGCCTCGCCCGGAACACCACCTGCGGTGGGCTGAAGAAGGTTGCCAATCAAGAGACTGATTGAGCCCGACGTCGACACGTCGCCGCTTGTGCAGCCGGCGACAATGAGCACGTGTCTCTGCCTCAACTCCTGACCGACTATGGCTATCTGGCCGTCTTCGTCGGAAGCCTGCTCGAAGGCGAGACCATTCTGGTCTTGGCCGGCTTTGCGGCCCACCAAGGCTATTTGTCGCTGCCCTGGATTGTCGCGCTGGCCTTTTGCGGTGGCGCCATGGGCGACCAGATCTATTTTTTTCTCGGCCGCCGATATGGCGAAGCGTTGCTGCGACGGTTTCCGCGTCTTGTGAGCCCCGCCCAGCGCGTCAATCGCCTACTTCTGCGATTTCACGAAGGCCTGATCATCAGTGTGCGCTTCATGTACGGATTGCGGATCCTCGGCCCAATCTTGATCGGAATGAGCGACGTACCCGCCTGGCGTTTCGTACTGTTCAACGCCATTGGTGCGGCCATTTGGGCCGTGTCGATCACGGCCCTCGGCTTCCTGTTCGGCCACGCCCTGCAAACGCTGCTCGCCGACGCGGAGCAGTACGAGGCCGTGGCGCTCCTTCTGATCGTCGGGATCGCTATGCTGCTCGGCTTTGTGCATTGGCTGCGGTCGGATGGCAAATGACGCCAAGGCGAAGGATGGCCTTGCCCTTCTTCGACGTACTCCATAGCCACTCGATTACGCGGCTTTGTCTTGCTGGGCCGTGTGCCAGTTTTTCTCAAACCGCATCGGGCTGACGTAGTCCAACGTGGAGTGAAGTCGGCGATGGTTGTAAAACGTCAACCAGTCGATGATCTCGTCCATGGCATCGCGCTGCGTGGCGAAGGTCTTGCCGTACAGCCGACCCACCTTGAGCCGGCCCCACAGGCTTTCCGTCGGCGCATTGTCCCAGCAGTTGCCCTTGCGGCTCATCGACGACTTCATCCCGTAGGCCTTCAGCGCGTCCTGGAACTCATGGCCGCAGTACTGGCTGCCCCGGTCAGAGTGGAACACCGATCCGGGCGCTGGCTGGCGCCGGAACCACGCCATGCGCAAGGCATCCGTGACCAGGCTGGCCTGCATGTGCGGCTGCATGCTCCAGCCCACCACCTGGCGGCTGAACAGGTCGATCACGGC
>JAYVCL010000410.1:0-8843 GCA_043749975.1 Burkholderiales bacterium | reverse complement strand
CCATGCAGTTGGGCACCATTGATCGAACCCCGCCGCCCTTCTTCCGCCAGGGGCCGTCGGCGCTCACCAAGCTGACCTTCTGTTCCGCCCTGGCGCTGTTTTTGATGGTCGCCGACACCCGCTTCAAACTGACCCAGCCGCTGCGCGCCGTGATGGCCACCGCGCTGCATCCCCTGCAACGCGCCTTGCTGGTGCCGGTGCAGGCCTGGGCCGGTGCGAGCGACTATGTCCTCGGGGTGCAACGCGCGCAGTCCAACGAGTCGGCCGCGCGGCGCGAACTGGCGCGCCAGGCCGAACGGTCGGCACGGGTCGAGCAGTTGCTGATCGAGAACGCCCGCCTGCGCGCGCTGCTCGATTTGCGCGTCAGCGTGAACGTGCGCTCTCAGGTGGCCGAGGTGCTGTACGACGCGCCCGACCCGTTTTCGCGCAAGGTCATCATCGACCGCGGCGCCATGCAGGGCATCGTGGCCGGCGCGCCGGTCATCAGCGAGGGCGGCGTGCTGGGGCAGGTGACGCGCGTCTATCCGCTGTCGGCCGAGGTGACCTTGCTGACCGACAAGGACGCCGCCATTCCCGTGCTCAACACCCGCAGCCAGGCCCGCAGCGCGGCTTACGGCATCGGCGGCAGCGCCGGGCTCGAACTGCGCTTCATGGCTGGCAACGCCGACGTGCAGGTGGGGGATGTGCTGGTCACCTCGGGGGTCGACGGCGTGTACCCTTCAGGTGTGCCGGTGGCCCATGTGCTGTCGGTTGAGCGCAAGGTCGACTCGGGTTTTGCCCGCATCGTGCTGGCACCGGAAGCTGCGGCCGACGGCATGCGCCATGTGCTGGTGCTGGAGCCGGTTGGGCTGCAGCTTCCGCCCAAACCCGAACCCGCGCCCGATGACCCCAAGCCCGTCAGCAAGAAAGGAAGCCGCCGGTGATCATGCCCCGCACCTCGGGCCAATTGCTGTTGCCGGCGAACCCGCTGTTCGTCTGGTTCACCTTGCTGCTGGCGTTCGCGCTCAACATCGTGCCGCTCGGGCGTCACCCGGCGGTGCCGGACTTCATGGCGTTGGCGCTGGTGTTCTGGAACGTGCACCAGCCGCGCCGCGTGGGGGTCGGCCTGGCCTTCATGTTCGGCTTGATGATGGACGTGAACGAGGCGACCATCCTCGGCCAGCATGCACTGGCCTACACGTTGCTGAGCTTCTTTGCGGTCAGCATGCACCGCCGCTTGTTGTGGTTCACGGTGCCGTCGCAGGCGGTGCAGATATTGCCGCTGTTCGTGGCCGCGCATGCGGTATCTTTCATCGTGCGCATGCTGGCGGGCGGCATGCTGCCGGGCTGGGAACTGGCGCTGGCCCCGCTGTTCGAGAGCCTGCTGTGGCCGCTGGTCACATGGATGCTGCTGGCACCGCAGCGCCGCCCGCCCGACCCGGATCAGAATCGACCCTTGTAGGTCGAACCGCCGCAGCGTTGACATGACAGAAATACGCAACATCGAGCAAGAGCTGAGCCGTTTTCGCACCCGGCTGGTGGCTGCGGCGGCCTTCGTGCTGTTCGCGTTCGGCCTGCTCTGCGCGCGGCTGGTCTATCTGCAGGTCTACAAGCACGACGAGCTGTCGACCCAGGCCGAGAACAACCGCATCGCGGTGGTGCCCATCGTGCCCAACCGCGGCCTCATCGTCGACCGCAACGGCATCGTGCTGGCCAACAACTACTCGGCCTTCACGCTGGAGATCATGCCGGCCAAGGTGGCCGACCTGGAAGCCACCATCGACCAGTTGGCCGAGGTGGTCGACGTGCTGCCACGCGACCGCAAGCGCTTCAAGCGGCTGCTGGACGAAAGCAAGAGCTTCGAGTCGCTGCCGCTGCGCACCAAGCTCAGCGACGAGGAAGTCGCGCGCTTCACCGCGCAGCGCTTTCGCTTTCCGGGGGTCGACATCAAGGCGCGGCTGTTCCGCAACTACCCGCTGGGCGAGGTGGGCAGCCACCTGCTCGGCTACATCGGGCGCATCAACCAGGCCGAGAAAGACAAGATCGAAGAGTCGGACGACGAGTCGAACTACCGCGGCACCGACTACATCGGCAAGCTCGGCGTCGAGCAAAGCTACGAGACCCAACTGCACGGCAACACCGGTTTCGAAGAGGTCGAAACCAGCGCCGCCGGGCGGCCGGTGCGCCGGCTCAAGAGCAACCCGGCCACGCCCGGCCACATGCTGGTGATGAGCATCGACATCCGCTTGCAGGCGCTGGTCGAAGAAATGTTCGGCGAGCGGCGTGGCGCGCTGGTGGCCCTCGACCCGAGAAATGGCGAGGTGCTGGCCTTCGTCAGCAAACCGACCTTCGACCCGAACCTGTTCGTCGACGGCATCGACGTGGAATCGTGGCGCGAGCTGAACGAATCGATCGACAAGCCGCTGTTGAACCGCGCGCTTCGCGGCACCTATCCGCCCGGCTCCACGTTCAAACCCTTCATGGCCATGGCCGCGCTGAACACCGGCAAGCGCAGCCCGAGCACGGTCATCTACGACGGCGGCACGTTTCAGTTCGGCAACCACACCTTCCGCAGCCACGGCGACGGCGGCCTGGGCTCGGTCGACATGG
This sequence comes from Burkholderiales bacterium, assembly GCA_043749975.1. GTDB lineage: Bacteria > Pseudomonadota > Gammaproteobacteria > Burkholderiales > Burkholderiaceae_C > JANYJJ01. Next base: position 6,254 of record JAYVCL010000410.1, on the reverse strand, counting down.
TGCGCAGCATCGTTAAGTCGAGCAACGTGTACTACTACTCGCTGGCCAACGAGATGGGCGTCGACCTGATGCACGATCAGCTCAAGCCGATGGGCTTCGGGCGCAAGACCGGCATCGACATCGAGGGCGAAGTCACCGGCCTGCTGCCGTCCACCGAGTGGAAGCGCCGCGCCTACAAGCGGCCCGAGCAGCAGAAGTGGTACGCCGGCGAAACCATCTCGCTCGGCATCGGCCAGGGCTACAACAACTTCACCATGCTGCAACTCGCCAGCGCCACCGCCACGCTGGTGTCCGGCGGGCAGCGCTTTCAGCCTCGGCTGGTGCGCGAGGTCGAAGACGTGTTGACGCATGAACGCAAACTGGTCGCGCACGAGGCGGTCGAGCCGCTGCCGTACAAACCGGAGCATGTCGAGCTGATCACCCGCGCGCTGTACGGCGTGACGCAAGAGGGCACCTCGGTGCGCTCATTCGTGGGTGCGCCGTACAAGAGCGGCGGCAAGACCGGCACCGCGCAGGCGGTGGGCATCAAGGCCAACGAAAAGTACAACGCCGCCAAGCTCGATGAACACAAGCGCGACCACTCGCTGTACACCGCCTTCGCGCCGGTCGAAGCGCCCACCATCGCGTTGGCCGTGGTGGTCGAGAACGCGGGCTTCGGCTCCGAGGCCGCCGCGCCGATGGCGCGGCGGGTGTTCGACTACTGGTTGCGCGGCCAGTACCCCAGTGTCGAAGACATGGCACTGACGAAAGAAGGCAAGTCGGGTGCGCCCACCGGCACGCCGCGAACCGCTACTGAGGTGCCGTTGCCAGGCAGCACGGCGTTGGTGGCGTCGCCTGCAGCGCCTGCCGCCTCGGCGGCAGGATCGTTGGCGGAGGCCAAGGGTGCCGTGCAACGCGTTGCCGCAGCGGGGCCGGTGAAGTGAGCTCGGTGTTCGAGTCGCCGTCGTTGTGGCAGCGCGCGAAGCCGGTGTTCACCGGCTTCGACATGCCGCTGCTGGTCGCCATCGTGCTGATGGGCGTGGCCGGGCTGGTCACGATGTACTCGGCCGGCTTCGACCACGGCACCCGCTTCGTCGACCATGGGCGCAACATGGCGCTGGCGCTGGTCGTGTTGTTCGTGGTGGCGCAGGTTCCGCCGCAGCGGCTGATGGCGCTGGCCGTGCCGCTGTATGTTTTGGGTGTCGCCTTGCTGGTGGCCACGGCGGTGATGGGCGTGACCAAGAAGGGCGCGACGCGCTGGTTGAACGTGGGTGTGGTGATCCAGCCCAGCGAGATTCTGAAGATCGCGATGCCGCTGATGCTGGCCTGGTGGTTTCAACGCCGCGAAGGCCAATTGCGCGTGCCGGACTTTCTGATCGCGTTGCTGCTGGTGGCGGTGCCGGTCGGCCTGATCGTGAAGCAGCCCGATCTGGGCACCGCCGTCCTGGTGCTCTCGGCGGGCTTGTATGTGATTTTCTTTGCCGGCTTGTCGTGGCGCATCGTGCTTCCGCTGCTGCTGCTGGGGGCCATCGCGGTGACGGCGCTGGTCTTGTCGGAAGACCACATCTGCCAGCCCGACCTGAAGTGGCCGCTGCTGCGCGACTACCAAAAGAACCGCGTCTGCACCCTGCTCGACCCCAGCACCGACCCGCTCGGCAAAGGCTTCCACATCATCCAGGGCATGATTGCCATCGGCTCGGGCGGCATCCACGGCAAGGGCTTCATGAAGGGCACGCAGACCCACCTGGAGTTCATTCCCGAACGCACCACCGACTTCATCTTCGCGGCGTTCTCCGAAGAGTTCGGCCTGATCGGTTGCGCCGGGCTGGTGCTCGGCTTCGTGTTCCTGATTTTCCGCGGACTGATGATCGCGGCCGAAGCACCGACGGTGTTCACACGGCTGCTGGCGGGTGCCATCACGCTGAGCTTTTTCACCTACGCCTTCGTCAACATGAGCATGGTCAGCGGCATCTTGCCGGTGGTCGGTGTACCGCTGCCGTTCATCAGCTACGGCGGCACGGCGATGGTCTCGCTGGGCCTGGCCCTGGGCATGCTGATGTCGATCTCGAAGAGCCGGCGACTGGTGCAGAGTTGAGCCTGGGTCGGGTTCACCCGCAGCAGCGAGCACATCGCGCGCAAGCGCAGCTTCAGCCTTGGCGGGGGGCCTTCGCAGGCTTGCCGAGAAACTCGGTCTCGATGTCCAGCGTCGACTTCACGCCGACACTCTTGCCGTGCTGCATCAACCAGCGCGTGGTCGCGCTTCGGCCCAGTTCGAACAACTGCTCCAGGAACGCCAGTTCGGTGTTGAACTTGCTGTTCGCGTTGAAACCGGCCAGGCCGGCGTCGTCGGCCACCATGTGCAGCCGCAGGTCTTTGTAGCGGCCGGGGTCGAGCTTGTTTTCGCGCAACAGGCGCGAGACAAAGCCGATGGCGCGCATCTCGCCGATCAGGCTGGCGTTGAAGGTGATCTCGCTCAGCCGGTCGATGATGTCCATGCTGCGCGTGGGCGTGCCGGGGCGAAACAGCGGGTTGATCTTGACCAGCAGCAGATCGAGCGCGCGGCTGTCGTAGATGAGCGGAAACAACGCCGGGTTGCCGGTGTAGCCGCCGTCCCAATACGGCTCGCCGTCGATCTCCACCGCTTGAAAGATGAACGGCAGGCAGGCCGAGGCCAGCAGCGCGTCCAGGCTCAGTTCGGCGCCGGTGAACACCCGCGCCTGCCCGGTGTGCACGCGCGTGGCGGTGACGAACAGCGTGATCTCGCAGCGCCGCATCGCCTTGACCACCACATGGCGTGCCAGCACATCGCGCAAGGGGTTGAGGTTGAGCGGGTTGAACTCGTAGGGGCTGAAGGATCTGAAGAACGAACCCACCCATTGGTAACCCGGCAGATGGTCGAAGCCGAATGGATTGGCGCTGGCACTGCCTTGCGTGCCTGAGAACGGGCTGAAGATGCCGCCTGCGCTGCTGATGTCGCGCCAGAACGCGCTCAGGGCCTTGCGAGCGCCGTCGCGTCCGCCGGCGACGAAGCCGGTGGCCAACACCGCCGCGTTCAAGGCGCCGGCGCTGGTGCCCGAGATGGCGCACAAGTCGAACGACTCGTCCTCCAACAGGCGGTCGAGCACGCCCCAGGTGAAAGCGCCGTGCGAGCCACCGCCTTGCAGCGCGAGGTCGATGCTGCGGCGTTTCGATGGGTGGGGTGTCATGACAGTTGTTGCGCTGTGCTGTGGCGAAGGCTCAGTCTATGCGGCCATCAGCCTGCGGCGTGCGCGACCGAGAAACGCAAGGTGAAGCGCGCTCCCGGGCCGAAGCCGGCTGCGTCTGCGGTTGCGGTTGCGTTTGCGTGGGTCGCACCGGCTCGCGGTCGCAACTGGGCTTCGTCGAGCGATATTTCCACGCCGTGCTGTTGTGCGATCTCGCGCACGATGGCCAGGCCCAGCCCGGAACCGTCCACATCGGTGCCCAGCGATCGGTAGAACGGCTGGAACACCTGCTCGCGCTCGGCTGACGCAATGCCGGGGCCCGAGTCTTCGACCTGCAACACCACCACCTGGCCGAACGGGTCGTCGAGCACCCGCACGGTGACGGTGCCGCCGGCAGGCGTGTAGAGCAGGGCGTTGTCGACCAGGTTGCGAATCAGCTCGCGCAACAAGGTCGGGTTGCCGTTCACCAGCCGGCCGGCGGGTGTCGCTGTGGCGGCTGGGGTTTCGACGCCTTCGAATCCGAGGTCGATGCGCTTTTCCATCGCGCGCGGCACGAAGTCGTGCACCGTCTCGGTGGCCAGCCGCGACAGGTTCACGCTCTGCTTGCGCGAAGCGTGCTCTTTGTCCTCGGCGCGCGCCATCGCCAGCAGTTGATTCACCATGTGCGCCGCCCGCTGGCTGGAGCGCGAGATCTGCTGCAACGAACGCTTCATCGCTTTCGGGTCGCTGGTGCCGGAGTCGATCTCGCGCTGCGCCAGTTCGGCCTGGGTGCGCAGCCCGGCCAGCGGCGTCTTGAGCTGGTGTGCGGCATCGGCCAGAAACTGCTTTTGCGCCCGCATCGACTGGTCCAGGCGCGCCAGCAAATCGTTGATGGCGCGCACCAGCGGCGACACCTCTTCAGGCGCCTCACGCTCGTCGATGGGGCTGAGGTCGCTGCTGTCGCGGCTGCGGATTCGCCGCTGCAATTCGTTCAGCGGCGCAATGCCGCGCGCCAGCGCCAGCCACACCAGCAGCACCGCCAGCGGCAAGATCACGAACTGCGGCAGGATCACACCCTTGATGATTTCGCTGACCAGGCGCGAGCGCTTGCCCAAGGTTTCCGCCACCTGCAGCAGCGGCGCTGCAGCGCCGACGCGGCCGGGCAAGTCGAGCCACAGGTAGGCCACGCGCACGTTGTCGTTGTTGACCACGTCGTCGCGAAACTGCACCTCACCTGGCGGCCCTCGGTCTTCATCCACCGGCACCGGCAGGCTGGCGTCGCCGCTGAGGTATTCGCCGCGCAAGCCCAGCACCTGATAGAAGATGGTGTCTGCCTCGTCGGTGTGCAGGATTTCGGCAGCACCCGCCGGCAAGGTGAAGCGGGCCACCGGGTCGTTGGCAGCGGGGCCCGTCTGGATCACAACCTGCTTGGCCAGCACCCGCACCATTTCACCGAGTTCGCGGTCGAAGGGCTTGTTGGCGATGCCCTGCGCCACCAGCCAGGTCAGGATCACGCTCATCGGCCACAGCAGCAGCAGCGGCGCAAGCATCCAGTCGAGGATTTCACCGAAGAGAGAGCGTTGTTCGCGTGAAGCAGCCATGGGCCTGACAAGAATAGCGCTTCACCACGCTGCGGCGCGCCTGCTCAGCGACCCGCAAGCAGAGTCAAGCCGCGATCTTCTCCAGGCAATAGCCGAGCCCGCGCACCGTCGCAATGCGCACCGGGCCGTGTTCGATCTTCTTGCGCAGGCGGTGGATGTAGACCTCGATCGCGTTGTTGCTCACTTCTTCGCCCCACTCGCACAGGCGTTCCACCAACTGGTCCTTGCTGACCAAGCGGCCCGCGCGTTGCAGCAACACCTCCAGCAGGCTGATCTCGCGCGCTGAAAGTTCGATCATCTGGTCGTTGATGTAGGCCACTCGGCCGGTGGCATCGAAGCTCAGCGGCCCGTGCTTGATGACGGTCGACGCCGAACCCAGGCCGCGCCGTGTCAGCGCGCGAACGCGTGCTTCGAGTTCCTGCAACGAGAACGGCTTGGCCATGTAGTCGTCGGCCCCCAGGTCGAGCCCCTTGACGCGCTGCTCCACGCTGTCTGCCGCCGTCAGGATGAGCACCGGCACGCTGCTGCCGCGAGAACGCAGCCGGCGCAGCACGTCCAGTCCGTGCATCTTCGGCAGGCCGAGGTCGAGGATGAGCAGATCGAATTCGTGCGATGCGAGTGCCGCATCGGCCTCGCTGCCGCTGCTGACCTGGTCCACCGCATAGCCTGCATTGCGCAGCGAGCGCAGCAGGCCGTCGGCCAGCACTTGATCATCTTCGGCGATCAGAACGCGCATGCTTGTCTCTCCGTGGCGGCGCTGCCGTGGGTTGGTGCGCCGCTCGATTCGATTTTAAAGTGCGGTGCCGGGCGCGTCACCCTGCATCGCGGGGTCGCCTTCGATGATCTGCATCAGGCACTGTACAAACATCCAGCATTTGCGATAATGCGGGCAACTTCCCGGAGACCCTCATGGACGCACCCGTCAAAGCGCTGAACACAGAAAAAGCCAAAGCCCTTCAAGCTGCACTGGCGCAAATCGAAAAGCAGTTCGGCAAGGGCACGATCATGCGCCTGGGCGAAGGCGAAGTGATCGAAGACATCGAAGTCGTCTCCACCGGCTCGCTCGGGCTCGACGCCGCGCTCGGCGTGGGCGGCTTGCCGCGCGGGCGGGTGGTCGAAATCTACGGCCCGGAGTCGAGCGGCAAAACCACGCTGACGCTGCAGGTCATCGCCGAGATGCAAAAGGTCGGGGGCACCTGCGCTTTCATCGATGCCGAGCACGCACTCGACACCGCCTATGCGCAAAAGCTCGGCGTCAATCTGCAAGAGCTGCTCATCAGCCAGCCCGACACCGGTGAACAGGCGCTCGAAATCGTCGACGCGCTGGTGCGTTCGGCCTCGGTCGATCTGGTGGTCATCGATTCGGTGGCCGCGCTCACGCCCAAGGCCGAGATCGAAGGCGAGATGGGCGACAGCCTGCCCGGCCTGCAAGCCCGGTTGATGAGCCAGGCCCTGCGCAAGCTCACCGGCGTCATCAAAAAGACCAACACCA
>JAYVCL010000409.1:0-26116 GCA_043749975.1 Burkholderiales bacterium | reverse complement strand
CGGAGCATGGTCAGGCGCTGTGCACCGTTTCGTCGGCGCTGACTTTGAGGCCACCGTAACGCCGGTCGCGGCGTGCATATTCGGCCAGCGCGGCATCCAGTTCGGCTTCCCCGAACTCGGGCCACAGGCATTCGGTGAAGACGAGCTCAGAGTACGCGGCCTGCCACAGCAAAAAGTTGCTGATGCGCGTTTCGCCGCCGGTGCGAATGAACAAGTCCGGGTCGGGCGCATAGCTCATGGCCATGTAGCTGGCCAGGCTGGCTTCGGTGATCTGATCCGCCGTCAACCCGTCGCGCACCGCTTGCTGGCAGGCCTGGATGACATCCCAGCGTCCACCGTAGTTGAACGCCACCGACAGGGTCAGGCGCGTGTTGTGTTGGGTGCTCGACTCAGCTTCGAACCAGGCCGCACGAACCTTGTCCGAGACCTGCGAGCGGTCGCCCACGATGCGAATGCGCACGCCGAGTTTGGCCAGCTTCGCGAGGTGCTTGGATACCGCCACCAGCACCAGTCCCATCAAGCCCGAGACTTCGTCACTCGGGCGCTTCCAGTTCTCGGACGAGAAGGCGAACACGGTCAGGTATTCGATGCCGCGGTCGGCACAGGCCAGCACCGTGCGCACCAACGTGTCCACACCCTGCCCGTGCCCGACCACGCGCGGCATGAACCGCTTCTTGGCCCAGCGTCCGTTGCCATCCATCACGATGGCCACGTGGCGGGGAATCTGGTCCTTGGAAACCACAATGGCGGTCGAAGCGGCTTGGCGGACGTGCGCGGTCACGGCGGGGCGCATCAGACGGCCAGGATCTCGGCTTCCTTGGCAGCGATCATCCGGTCGATCTCGGCCACGGTGCGGTCGGTCAACTTTTGCACCTCGTCGAGCGAGCGGCGTTCGTCGTCTTCTGAAATTTCTTTGTCTTTCGACAACTTTTTAGCGTGCTCGTTGGCATCACGGCGCAGGTTGCGCACGGCCACCTTCGCGTCTTCGCCCTCGTTGCGAACGACCTTCGTCAGTTCCTTGCGGCGCTCTTCGGTCAACGCCGGCGTCGGCACGCGAATCACGTCGCCCTGGCTCGACGGGTTCAAACCCAGGTCAGATTCGCGGATGGCTTTTTCAATCTTCGGCCCCAGCACCTTTTCCCAGGGCTGCACGCTGATCGTGCGCGCATCCAGCAAGGTCACGTTGGCAACCTGGCTGATCGGCACCATCGAGCCGTAGTACTCGACTTGAACCTGGTCGAGGATGCCCGGGTGCGCACGCCCGGTGCGAATCTTTTGCAGGTCGGTTTTCAAGACCTCGATCGAACGCGCCATCTTGGCTTCGGCGTTCTTTTTGATTTCAGCAATGCTCATGGCTTGTCCTTGGTGACAAACATTTCAAACGTGAACCAGGGTGCCTTCGTCCTCACCTTGCACCACTCGCTTGAGCGCGCCGGGTTTGAAGATGCTGAACACCTTGATGGGCAGCTTCTGATCACGGCACAGTGCGAACGCGGTGGCGTCCAGCACCTTCAGGTTCTTGGTGATGGCCTCATCGAAGCTGATTTGCGTGTAGCGGGTGGCAGTCGGGTCTTTCATGGGGTCGGCGCTGTAGACGCCGTCGACCTTGGTGGCCTTCAACACGATCTGCACGCCCATCTCCGCACCGCGCAAGGCGGCCGCCGTGTCGGTGGTGAAGAACGGGTTGCCCGTGCCCGCCGCGAAGATCACGATCTTGCCCTCTTCGAGGTACTGCAGGGCCTTGGGCCGCACGTAAGGCTCGACCACCTGCTCGATGGCGATGGCCGACATCACGCGTGCGGTCATGCCTTCCTGGCGCATCGTGTCGGCCAGTGCCAGGGCGTTCATCACCGTGGCCAGCATGCCCATGTAGTCGGCCGTGGCGCGGTCCATCCCGACAGCGCCGCCAGCCACGCCGCGAAAGATGTTGCCCCCGCCGATGACCACCGCCACCTCGCACCCGAGTTGGGTCACTTCCTGCACCTCGCGCACCATGCGCACGATGGTCGCGCGGTTGATGCCGTAGGCGTCATCACCCATCAGCGCTTCGCCGGAGAGCTTGAGAAGGATGCGTTTGTAGGCGGGCATGAGGAAGCCTGTGGTGGTGTTCTTTTCGGGTTCGCAGAGTCTACGCGGGGCGGCCAGGCGGCTCCCCCCCAGGCTGTTTCAGACGCCTTTCGCAGCAGCGACTTGTGCCGCCACTTCAGCCGCGAAGTCGTCGACCTTCTTCTCGATGCCATCACCCACCACGTACAGGGTGAAGCCCTTCACGGCAGTGGCGCGTTCCTTCAGCATTTGCTCGACGCTTTGCTTGTCGTTCTTGACGAAGCTCTGGTTCAGCAGGCTGACCTCTTTAAGGTATTTTTGCACCGACCCTTCGACGCGCTTGGTGACGATCTCGGACGACTGCGCAGCCTTGCCTGCAGCCTTGGCGGTTTCAGCATCCTCAGCCGCTTTTTGCGAGGCGATCGAACGCTCTTTGTCGATCAGCGCGGCGGGCACGTCGGCAGACGAAAGCGACACCGGCTTCATCGCCGCGACGTGCATCGCCACATCTTTGGCGGCCACTTCGTCGCCGTCGAACTCGACCATCACGCCGATGCGCGTGCCGTGCAGGTAGCTGGCCAGCTTGCCGCCGCCAGCGTAGCGCTTGAACCGGCGCACGGCGATGTTCTCGCCGATCTTGCCGATCAGTCCCTTGCGAACGTCTTCGACGGTCGGGCCGAAACCCGCCTGCGACAGCGGCTGTGCCGACAACGCCGCCACATCGGACGGGTTGTGCGCAGCAATCAGCTCGGCGCAGGCACGGCTGAAGGCCAGGAAATCTTCATTCTTGGAGACGAAGTCGGTCTCGCAGTTCACCTCGACCAGCGCGCCTGTGCTGCCGTTCAGCGACGCCGCCACCACGCCTTCAGCCGTGATGCGCGAGGCGGCCTTGCCGGCCTTGCTGCCGAGCTTCACGCGCAGCAGTTCTTCGGCTCGTTCCATGTCGCCTGCGGCTTCGGTGAGCGCTCTCTTGCACTCCATCATCGGAGCGTCGGTCTTGGCCCGAAGTTCAGCGACCATGCTTGCGGTAATTGAGGACATCTTGATTCTCCGTTTGGCTGGACAACCCGGCACGACAGCGGGATTGCCGTTTCATTCGCATTGAAAAAAAGGGGCTGAGACAGCCCCTTTTCGGACTCACCGTGGTGGTGAGCAGGGCGCGCCGCTCAGGCTGCTTCGTTGACTTCCACGAACTCGTCGCCTTCGGCAGCCACGGCCTGAACCACGTCGTTCGACGCGTTGGCTTTGCCTTCGAGCACGGCGTCGGCCACACAGCGCGCATACAAGGCCACGGCCTTGGCCGAGTCGTCGTTGCCCGGGATCACGTAGTCGATGCCGATCGGCGAGTGGTTCGAGTCGACGATGGCCACGATCGGAATGCCCAGCTTCTTGGCTTCGGCGATGGCGATCTTGTGGTAGCCCACATCGATCACGAACAGCGCGTCGGGCAGCGCGTTCATGTCTTGGATACCGCCAATGTCTCGCTCGAGCTTGATCATCTCGCGCTCGAACATCAGCGCTTCCTTCTTGATCCGAATCTCGGTACCGGATTCCATCTGCGCCTTCATCTCCTTCAGGCGCTTGAGCGAACCCTTGACGGTCTTGAAGTTGGTGAGCATGCCGCCCAACCAGCGCTGGTCGACGAAGGGCATGCCGGCGCGGCGTGCTTCCATCGCGGTGACTTCACGCGCCTGGCGCTTGGTGCCCACCATCAAAATGGTGCCCCGCTTGGAGGCGAGTTGGCGAACGAATTTCATCGCGTCGACGAAGAGCGGCTGCGTCTTCTCGAGGTTGATGATGTGGATCTTGTTGCGATGGCCGTAGATGTACGGGGCCATCTTGGGATTCCAGAAGCGCGTCTGGTGTCCGAAGTGGACGCCGGCTTCCAGCATTTCACGCATGCTGATGTTCATTTGAACTCCAAAGGTTGGTTCTAAAATCCGGCTTGAATTGCTGGCAAAGGTTTCAGTTGAAACTGATTTTTAGACCTTTGTCCGCAACACCTTTCAACAGCCGGGTTTGCGATTTGTCTACCGGCGCAGCACACGCCGTATGCGTGCATTCGGATAAACCGGTCGAATATAACATGGCACCTTTGAACGATCTGACCCGGTGCCGCAGCGAAATCGAGCGCGGGCTGTGCACTGCCGGCCAGTGTTTTCAGGCGTCGCGTGACGCAGCCGAGTCATCAGCCAACCAGCACAGCTACGTGCGCAGGTTCGACGCACTTGCCGAAGCAGCGGCGCGGGCCGTCGACGCCCAGCACCGGGCCGGCGCACCGCTGCCGCCGCTGGCCGGCCTGGCAGTGAGTGTCAAAGACCTGTTCGACGTTCAAGGCTTCGTCACCACGGCCGGCTCGCGGGTGTTGGCCGACCAACCCGCCGCCTCGGTCGATTGCCCGGCGGTGGCACGCTTGCGGCGCGCTGGTGCGGCATTGACCGGGCACACCAACCTGAGCGAGTTCGCGTTTTCGGGTGTCGGCATCAACCCGCACCACGGCACGCCAGCCAATCCGGCCACGTTGCCGTTCGACGCCGAGGCGCGCATTCCGGGCGGCTCGACCAGCGGCGGCGCGGTGACGGTGGCTACCGGCGCGGCGTGGGCGGCGCTGGGTTCCGACACCGGCGGGTCGATCCGCATCCCGGCCGCGCTGCAAGGGCTGGTCGGATTCAAGAACACGGCACGGCTGACGCCCACCGAAGGCGCGGTGCCCTTGTCGACCACGCTGGACACCGCTTGCGCGATCACGCTGTCGGTGTGCGACGCAGTGTTATTGCACGAGGTGTTGGCCCAGCGCACGGTTTCCCTGCCCGGCCGGCCACTCGGTGCGCTGCGATTTGGCGTACCGACAAGCCTGATGCTCGATGCGCTGGACAGCACGGTCGCGCGCGCATTCGAGCGCACGCTGGTCACGCTGCGCGCCGCGGGCGCACAGGTCATCGAAACCGGGTTGACCGAGCTGCTCGACCTGGCCGGCATCAACGCCACCGGCGGTTTCGCTTCGGCCGAGAGTTGGGCCTGGCACCGCGCCCGCTTGCTGACCGACGAAGCACGCTACGACCCGCGCGTGGCTCGGCGAATACGGCGTGGCGAAACCATGAGCGCAGCCGACTACATCGATCTGCTTCACGCACGGCGCGAGTGGAAGATGCGCATGCAGTCGGCTGCGCGCGGTTTCGACGCCTTCCTGAGCCCGACCGTCCCCATCGTCGCACCCCGCATTGAAGACCTGCGCGTCGACGACGCCGCCTTCTTTGCGGCCAACGCATTGCTGCTGCGCAACCCGTCCGTTGTCAACATGTTGGACGGCTGCGCGCTGTCGCTGCCTTGTCACGCCGCCGGCGAGATGCCGGTGGGTTTGATGGTCTGGAGCACGGCCCTGTGCGACGACGCGGTGCTGGGGGCGTCGCTGGCGATCGAAGCGGCGCTGGCAGCAGCCACTGCACAGACGGCCTGAGCGTGCGCATTGCCGTGATCGGTGCCGGCATCGTCGGCATCACCAGCGCGTTCGAGCTGGCGTCCGATGGCCACCACGTGACGGTGTTCGAGCGCTGCGCCAGCGTGGCCGCCGAGGCCAGCTTTGCGAACGCTGGCGTGATTGCGCCCGGCTACGTCACGCCGTGGGCATCGCCGGGCATGCCCGCAAAGGTGCTCAGGCACCTGCTGAGCCGACATGCACCCGTGCGCTTGAACGCCGGCCTCGACGCAGCCACACTGGCCTGGATCTGGAAGTGGTGGCGGGCCTGCCGGCTCAAGACCTTCGAGATCAACCGAGCCCGCATGCAGCGCCTGGCCGTGTTCAGCCGCGACCGGCTGCACACGCTGACGCGCGCCATGCAACTCGACTACGAGCGTTGCGAGGGCTACCTGGTGCTGCTGCGCAGCGAGACGGATCAGGCCGCCGTCCAGCCCGGGTTGAAGGTGTTGGGCGAGCTGGGCGTCAAGTTCGACGCGCTGTCGCCGCTGCAATGCCGTGTGGTGGAGCCCGGCCTGAGCCCGGAAACGCCTCTGCACGGCGGCATCTACCTGCCCGACGACGAAGTCGCGAACTGCCGCCAGTTCGCGCACCTGCTGCGCGTGCAGGCGCAACGACTCGGCGTGCGGTTTCGTTTTCATACGCAGGTGCAGCGCATCGTTCCCGGTCCGCGTCCGCAATTGGTTCGACTGTATTCACCGCCCGAGGAAGCGAACCCGGCGACGCTGAATGCAGATGCAGCGCACAGCGACAACGCGTCCACCCGACCGATCCCGTTCGAGCCGATCACCGAGACCTTCGACGCGCTGGTGGTCTGCGCTGCGATGGGCGCGTCGGCCCTGCTCCGCCCACACGGCCTGAGACTGCCGCTGGCACCGGTCTATGGCTACTCGGTCACCGCGCCTTTGCGGCGCTTCGAGGCGCATCCCGACAGCGGCCCGAGATCGGCCTTGATGGACGAGCGCTACAAGGTCGCGATCAGCCGGCTCGGCAACCGGGTGCGCGTTGCCGGCAGCGCCGAGCTGGGCGGCTCCCCGACGCAGCACAACGCCGCGGCCGTCGCGACGCTGTACAAAGTGCTGCACGACTGGTTTCCGGGGGTTGCGCGGCTGGGCCAGGCGCAACTGTGGAAGGGAGCCCGCCCGATGCTTCCCGACGGCCCGCCGGTGCTCGGCAAAAGCGGCATCGACGGCGTGTGGGTCAACCTGGGCCACGGCTCCAGCGGCTGGGCGTTGTCGTGCGGCTCGGCGCGCCTGGTGGCTGACCTGGTGGCCGGCCGAACCCCCGGCATCGACATGGACGGCCTTGGCATCGAACGCCTCATCCGCTGACCGCTCAAATTGCGTTGCCGCGCTGGTGATGGCGGCGCCGGAGAGCGCATCGAATACAGGCGCGGTGACTACCTTCGCTTGCCAGGTTTCGCGGGGCCCTTGCGCGCCGCCGTCTTGGCAGCACGAACCGGGTGGCTTCGCACACCCGCCACTGCCGGTTTGCGTTTGCTGGCCTTGACCGCACGGTCCGCGTCTTTCACGGCGGCCAGCTCACCCACGGCACTGCGGTCGGCTTGACGCTCGCGCTTGGCTCGTGTCAGGGCGGCGTCTTCGTCGCCTTCGTGCACCATGCGGAAATCGATCTTGCGGCCGTCGAGGTCGACCCGGCTGACCTGCACCCGCACCCGTGAGCCAACGATGTACTTGACGCCCGAACGTTCGCCGCGCAGCTCTTGGCGCACCTCGTCGAAGCGGTAGTACTCGCCGCCGAGTTCGGTGATGTGCACCAGCCCTTCCACGTACAGGCCGTCGAGCTGAACGAACAGCCCGAAGCTGGTCACGCTGCTGACGGTGCCACCGTATTCTTCGCCCAGGTGCTCGCGCATGTAACGGCACTTGAGCCAGGCTTCCACGTCGCGCGAGGCCTCGTCCGCGCGGCGTTCGTTGGCGCTGCAATGCGCACCGGCCACTTCCCAGGTTTCGTCTTCAGCGGTGAGGCGAACATCCGCGCCTGGCTTGGTGGCCTTCGGTGCTTTGGCCGACGTTCTGGCCTTGGGCGCGGCGTCGACCATGCCTTTGCTCAGCGCATAGCGTTTGCCGCCGAGCAAGGCCTTGATGACCCGGTGCACCAGCAAGTCGGGGTAGCGACGGATCGGGCTGGTGAAATGGGTGTAGGCCTCGAAGGCCAGGCCGAAGTGGCCGCTGTTGGTGCCGGTGTAGATGGCCTGCTGCATCGAACGCAACAGCATGGTGTGGATCTGCGTCGCATCCGGCCGGTCTTTGGTGGCCGCAGCGATGGCCTGGTACTCGGCCGGTTTCGGGTCGTCGCTGACGCTCAGGCCGAGGCCCAGCGCCCTCAGGTAATTTTGCAGCAGAGTTTTCTTCTCGGGCGTCGGGCCTTCGTGAACCCGGTAGAGCGACGGATGCTTGTTGACGGCGATGAAGTCGGCGGCGCAAACATTGGCGGCCAGCATCGCTTCTTCGATCAACTTGTGGGCTTCGTTGCGGGTGCGCGGCACGATCTTCTCGATGCGCCCGTTTTCATCGCAAACGATTTGCGTCTCGGTGGTCTCGAAGTCGACGGCACCGCGCCTGGTCCGCTCTTTCAGCAACGCGCGATAGACCTCGTGCAGGTTCAACAGGTCACCGACCCGCTCCTTGCGGCGCGCTGCCTCAGGTCCGCGGGTGTTGGCCAGGATGGCGGCCACTTCGGTGTAGGTGAAGCGTGCATGCGAGCAGATCACCGCCGGGAAAAACTGGTAAGCATGCACCTCGCCCGTAGCGGTGACGAGCATGTCGCACACCATCGCCAGTCGGTTCTCATTCGGGTTCAGCGAGCACAGCCCGATCGACAGCTTCTCGGGCAGCATCGGGATCACGCGGCGCGGAAAGTACACCGAAGTGGCGCGTTCGTAGGCGTCGGTGTCGATCGCTTCTCCGGGCTTCACGTAGTGGCTCACGTCAGCAATCGCCACCACCAGGCGCCAACCGTCAATCGATTTGGAGCGCCCGACACCGTTGCCGATGACGGCCGGCTCGCAGTACACCGCGTCGTCGAAGTCGCGCGCATCTTCACCGTCGATGGTGACCAGGGGCACGTCGGTCAGGTCGATGCGGTGCTTGCAATCCACTGCGCGAACCTTGTCGGGCAGGCTCGCCGCCTGCGCCAGCGTGGCAGGTGAAAAACGGTGCGGCACTTCGTACTTTCGAACCGCGATCTCGATTTCCATGCCAGGGTCGTCGATCTCGCCCAGCACCTCGGTCACGCGGCCCACCGGCTGCGAGTACATCGACGCCGGTTCGGTCAGTTCGATGGCGACGACTTGCCCGGCCGTGGCATTGGCAATCGCGTTTTTGGGAACCAGGATGTCCTGCCCGTAGCGCTTGTCTTCCGGGGCCACCAGCCAGATGCCGCTTTCGTGCAACAGCCGCCCGATGATGGGTGCCTTTTTGCGCTCGAGGATTTCGAGCACCCGGCCCTCGGGGCGACCCTTGCGGTCGTAGCGAATGATCCGCGCCTTCACCCGGTCGTGGTGAAGCACGGCGCGCATCTCTTGTTGAGAAAGGTAGAGATCGGGCTGGCGGTCGTCACGGATGAGAAACCCGTGCCCGTCGCGATGCCCTTGTACCGCGCCCTCGACTTCGCTCATCAGGTCGGCGCCGATGGCGGCCGAATTTTGAATGGCTGTTTTTTTGATGATATTATCCAAGACTTCCTGAAATGCCCAGGTGGCGGAATTGGTAGACGCACTAGTTTCAGGTACTAGCGAGTAACTTCGTGGGGGTTCGAGTCCCTTCCTGGGCACCAAGAGCAAAAGCTCGCTTCGGCGGGCTTTTTCTTTTGGTGCTCAGAGCACAGTGCCTGCGCACTGTGCGCGAAGGGACTCGAATGCTTTCGCTTGTAAGCGAAAGCGGGGTCGCGCAACGTGACCGAGTCCCTTCCTGGGCACCAAGAGCAAGAGCTCGCTTCGACGGGCTTTTTCTTTTGGTGTTCAGAGCACGGTCAGCAAGCGCGAATTGTCAGATTGCGAACTTCTTCGCGAGCCCTTCCGGGCGCAAGCCGTCATAGTCTTCGAACGGTTGATGAATCCACGGGCTGGTGGGCAGCAGCTCGACGTAATAGTCGGGCGTGTAGCTTGAGA
This sequence comes from Burkholderiales bacterium, assembly GCA_043749975.1. Lineage (GTDB taxonomy): Bacteria > Pseudomonadota > Gammaproteobacteria > Burkholderiales > Burkholderiaceae_C > JANYJJ01. Next base: position 16,463 of record JAYVCL010000409.1, on the reverse strand, counting down.
CGCCCTTGCTCCAGATCACAGCCGAGCGAAGCTCGCTGATTGACGGCATGCCGCGCAGCCGATCGACCACCGCCCGCAGTGTGACGCCAGAGTCGGCCAAATCGTCCACCAGCAGCACGCGTCCCGCCAGTTCGCCTTGCGGCAAGGTGATGTATTTGGCCAGGTCCAGGCGGCCCTGGATCGTCCCGGCGTCGGCCCGGTATGAACTGGTGGACATGATGGCCAGCGGCTTGTCGAACACACGCGAAAGCACGTCGCCAGGCCGCATGCCGCCGCGTGCCAGGCACAAAATCTGATCGAACGTCCAACCGGATGCAGCCACTTTCAGCGCCAGCCGCTCGATCAGCATGTGGTACTCGTCCCACGAGACGTAGAGGTGTTTTCCGTCATCGGTCAGCATGAGAGGGCTCCGTGAAATGAATGGCCTGCACGACCGTCATCAAGCCTGATACGGATGGCGCAGCAAGATGGTGTGGTCACGGTCCGGCCCGGTGGACACCATCGCGATGGGAGCCCCGATGAAGGTTTGCACGCGCTCCAGGTAACGGCGTGCATTGAGTGGCAGTGCGTCCCACTGAGTCACGCCAGCCGTGCTCTCGGTCCAGCCGGGAAAGGTTTCGTAAATGGGCTGGCAGGCCACGATGTCGTCCGCGTCCAGCGGCAGGATGTCGATGCGTCGACCGTTCAGCTCGTAGCCCGAGCAGACCTTGATCTCGCCCAACCCGTCGAGCACGTCGAGCTTGGTGATGCACAGGCCCGAAATACCGTTGATGATGATGGATCGCTTGAGTGCGGCAGCGTCGAGCCAGCCACAGCGGCGTGGGCGGCCGGTCACGGTGCCGCGTTCTTGCCCGACTGTTGACAAATGGTGACCGACGGTGCCGGGCACGTCCATCGGCAGCTCGGTCGGGAAGGGTCCGCCACCCACGCGCGTGGTGTAGGCCTTGGTGATGCCGAGGATGTAGTGCAACAGGTCGGGACCGACGCCGGCCCCCGCTGCGGCATTGCCTGCCACGCAGTTGCTGGAGGTCACGAAGGGGTAGGTGCCGTGGTCGATGTCCAGCAGGGTGCCCTGCGCGCCTTCGAACAGGATATTGGCACCGTTGCGACTGGCGTTGTGAAGGATGTAGCCCACGTCGGCCATCATCGGCTTGATCTGTTCGGCGAGTGCCATTGCAGAGTCGAATATGGGTTGGAATTCAATCGCTTTCGATTCCAGGTAGCCGGTCAGCGCGAAGTTGTGCAGCGCCAACAGCTCGCGCAGCTTGGCGGCAAACCGCTGGGGGTGCTTCAGGTCTTGCACGCGCAAGGCGCGCCGCGCCACCTTGTCTTCGTAGGCCGGCCCGATGCCTTTGCCGGTGGTACCGATTTTTCCGACGCCGCTGCTTTCGCGAAGCGCTTCGCGCGCCTTGTCGACCTCGACGTGGAACGGCAGGATCAGCGGGCACGATTCGCTGATGAACAGGCGCGAGCGAACGTCCAGCCCAACGGCTTCGAGCCGCTCGATTTCAAGCAGCAGATGCGCCGGGTCGACCACCACGCCATTGCCGATGTAGCAAGCCACGCCGTCGCGCATGATGCCCGACGGAATCAACTGCAACGCAGTCTTCACGCCCTTGATCACCAGCGTATGGCCGGCGTTGTGACCGCCCTGAAAACGCACCACGGCTTGCGCGTGGTCGGTGAGCCAATCGACCACCTTGCCCTTGCCCTCGTCGCCCCACTGGGTGCCTACGACGACCACGTTGCGGCCGGCGCTCTTGGCCATCGTCTGTTGCATGTCTGGAAGTCCGATACTGAAATTAGGAAGGAGGAAAGCGGCTCAAAGGGCGCGTACCACCCACTGGCCGCTGACTGCCACCAACTCGCGGTCACAGGCGAATTCCTGGCCTTCGTGCTCATGGCCCGGCAGGACGCAGACCACCGTTTCGCCGCGTTCGCGAAGTTGCCGCACTGCTACGCGCAAGGCGGCGTCTTCGGCCCACGGCGCGCGGATGGCAGCCGCCCGCTTGCCTGCAAGCGACAGGATGGCCAACTCCTTGAGGTCGAGGCTGAACCCGACCGCCGGGCGGTTGCGGCCGAACACCGCGCCGACTTCGTCGTAGCGGCCACCACGAAGCACCGCGTCGCACGAGCCTTTGGCGTAGACCGCGAACCTCGCTCCGCTGTAGTAGGCGTAGCCGCCCAGATCGGCCAGGTCGAAACCCACCTGCGCTTCCGGGTGCGCCTGCGCAACATGCTCGGCCAACCACTTCAGATCATCGAGGGCGGCTTGAATCAGCGGGTGGGACGGGAGCTCGCGTCGGGCCGCGTCCAGCACCTCCATGCCGCCGTACAGACGCAGCAAGGCTTGCATGCCCAGCCTGGACTCAGGCGGGAAGCCGCTGCACAGCGCAGCCAAGGTCGCGGCGTCTTTGGCAGCCAGCGCTGCCACCAGGTCGCCGATGCCCTGTGCGTCCAGCGGCACGCCGGCCAGCAGACCGCGCACGATGCGCGCATCGCCGAGATCGAGCGTGACATTCGCGATGCCGCCCGCACGCAGGCAGTCGAGCGCCATGTCCAACACTTCAAGGTCGGCCTCCAGGCCGCCGTGGCCATAGATCTCGGCACCGAACTGCAAAGGCTCGCGGGTGGCATGCAGACCCGAGGGTCGGGTATGCAACACCGGACCGCAGTAGCAAAGCCGTGTCACGCCGACGCGGTTCAGCAAGTGCGCGTCGATGCGCGCCACCTGCGGCGTGGTGTCAGCGCGCACCCCCAGAGTGCGCCCGCTGAGCTGGTCGACCAGTTTGAATGTCTTCAGGTCCAGCTCGCGCCCGGTGCCTGACAGCAGTGACTCCAGGTGCTCGAGCAAGGGCGGCATCACCAGTTCGCAGCCGAAGCGACGTGCGACATCGAGCAACCCCCGCCGCAACTCTTCAATGTGTCTTGCCTGGGCTGGCAGGACGTCGGCGATGTGCTCGGGCAGCAGCCAAGCAGACAACATGTGAAATGACCGGGCGATTAAAAGCGAGATTGTAGCGGCGGCCCTGCAGGGCTCGAGACGGCTCAGCGCCAGAAAATCGCCAACATTGCCAGCCCGGCCAGCATGCTGCTCAGGCCGAAGAAGCGTATCTGCCCGTCGCTCATTTTGGTTGCGCGTTCGAACAGCTTGCGCCACGCCGTGGGACTGAAAAATGGAAGCAGACCTTCGACCACCAGCATCAGCGCCAAGGCGCCCAGCATCAAGTCCCACATGACGGCGGACTGCGCTTACTTCTTGGTCGGCGCAACAGGCGCAGCCGCGGCGTTGCCGCGCATGGCCTTGAAGAACTCGCTCGACGGGTCGAGAACCATCACGTCCGACTTGCTGCGAAAGGTGGACCGATAGGCTTCGAGGCTGCGATAGAACTGCGCGAATTGCGGATCGCGCCCGAACGAGTCGGCGTACAAGGCCGAAGCTTTCGCGTCGCCATCGCCCTTGACCTTTTGCGCATCGCGGTAGGCCTCGGCGACGATGACCTCGCGCTGTTTGTCAGCGTCGGCGCGAATTTTTTCGCCTTCTGCCGCGCCGGTGGAGCGCAGTTCATTGGCCACCCGTTTGCGCTCGGACTCCATGCGGCGGTAGACCGAATCGGTGATGTTGACGGCGAAGTCGACGCGCTTGATGCGCACGTCGACAATCTCGATTCCGAACGACTTCGCCTCATCGGTGAGCCGCCCACGCACGTCCTGCATCACCTTTTCGCGCTCGGTCGAAAGCATGGCGCGCACGGTACGCTTGGTGACCTCTTCGTTGAAGGCGGCCTGAACGATCGGGCTCAACCGCGCCTCGACATTGCGCATGTCCACGCCGTTGTTGCGGATGAACTGACGCGCATCGGTGACGCGCCATTTCACCAGCCAGTCGATCACCAGGCTCTTCTTCTCGGCGGTGAAAATAGGCCGCGTTTCAGGGCTGTCGAGCGTCTGTGTGCGACGGTCCAGGAACACCACGTTCTGGAATGGTTGCGGCAGCTTGAACTTCAGGCCAGGCTCGGTCACAACCTCCTTGATTTCACCCAGCGCGTAGATGACGGCGAACTGCCGCTGATCGACGATGAAGAGTGTCGAGAAGGCCACCAACAAGGCAACCAGTGCGCCTGCAAAGTAAAAACCGATGCGGTTCATGATGTGTCGTAATTCTCGAATTGAGTCTCAGCGGCCGTCGCGGTCGCGACCACGCTGACCATCGCGAGAGCGCACGTCCACCGCGCCACCTGTCGGGGTCGGCACCTCGGGAACTGCAGGCGCGGCAACGGCCGGTGCACCGCTCGCAGTCGACGCGCCGACTTGCTGCAACAGTTTGTCCAGCGGCAGGTACAGCAGGTTGGAGTTGGCGCGGCTGTCGACCAGCACCTTGCTCACGTTGGAGTAGATCTGCTGCATCGTGTCGATGTACATGCGGTCGCGCGTGACACCGGGTGCCTTTTGATATTCACCCAGCACCCGGTTGAAGCGCTGGGCATCGCCCTCGGCCTGCGCCACCACGCGGCCCTTGTAGCCCTCGGCTTCTTCGCGCAGTCGCGCAGAGGTGCCCTGGGCCTTGGGGATCACGTCATTCGCGTAGGCCTGGCCTTCGTTCTTGAGTCGCTCACGGTCCGCGCCTGCCTTGAAGGCGTCGTCGAAGGCTGCCTGCACCTGCTCGGGTGCCTGCACATTTTGAACATTCACATTCACCACCAAGATGCCGGCCCGCAAACGGTCGAGCTGCGTTTGCAGCGACTTCACCAATTCGGTCGCAATCGCATCGCGCTGCTCGTACAGCACGGAATCCATCGTGCTCTTGCCGACGATCTCGCGCACCGCCGATTCCGCGGCCTGCACAACGGCATCGTCTGCATTGCGGTTCTCGAACAAATAAGCGCGCGCATCCTTGAGGCGATATTGGACCGTGAAGCGGATGTCCACGATGTTCTCGTCCTGCGTCAACATCGACGAGTCGCGCAGACCAGTGGCCTGCACAACGGCGTTGCGCCCGACCTCGACCGATCGCAGTTGCGTCACCGGCACGGTTTCATGGCCCTGAAACGGATACGGCAACCGGTACTGGAAGCCGGCCTCGACGGTCTTGGCGTAGCGGCCGAACGAGGTGATCACAGACTGCTGGCCTTCCTGCACGATAAAGAAGCCACTGGCCAGCCAGATCAAGGCCACCACGCCGACGATCAGCCCGACGCCGATGCCCGCGCTCTTCATGTCGGGCTGGAAGTTACCGCCACCGCCTGCGCCGTTGCCGCCTTCGTTGCGCCGACCGCCGCCGCCCTTGCTGCCAAACAAGCCACTCAACTTCTTGTTGAAATCGCGCCAGAGTTCATCGAGGTCCGGCGGGCCGTCACCACGACCACCACCGGTGTTGAGCATCGGCCCTTCGCTCAGCGGATGCGTCTCGGCCGGTTTGCCGCCGAGTTTCCAGCGGATTGCGGCTGCGCACCCGCGGGCTAGCGCAGCGGCGGCCCGACCCAATTCGAGCAGCGTGGCGGAAGCGGCCTGAGGCGCGGCGGGGTTTCTGCTCATGGTCATGCAACAGCGGGTTGGTCGTCGTCGTGGGTGGGAGAAGACTCGGCGTCGAAGCGAACGTCGACATCGATTTCGTTCATGGCGCAAGTGGGGGACAACTGCGCAAGATTCAAGCGCGCGGCGAGGCCGCCAGCGACCGCCTCGGCAATCAGCCGCCTGAGTTCGGGCAGACCCTCGCCGTCGAGCGCGCTGACGAAGATGCGCGGTAGTCGCACACCACCGTCGATCTCGTAGGTGTCGATCATCGAACGTGGCCGCTGCGACGCTTCAAGCCGATCTGCCTTGTTGAACACCAACACCTGCGGCACGTGTTCGGCACCGATGTCGGCCAGCACACGCTGAACCTGAGCCATCTGCTCGGTCAGCACCGGGCTGGCGGCATCGACCACATGCAGCAGCAGGTCGGCATCGGTGGCTTCGCGCAACGTGGCCTCGAACGCATCGACAAGCTTGTGCGGCAAGTCGCGGATGAAGCCCACGGTGTCCGACAACGACACCGAGCGCTCTGCGCCTTCAAGGTGGAACTGACGCGTGGTGGTGTCCAACGTGGCGAAAAGCTGGTCGGCCGCGTAGGCCTGCGCATTCACCAGGGTGTTGAACAGAGTCGACTTGCCGGCATTGGTGTAGCCGACCAAGGAGACCCGAAAAGTCTGGTTGCGCTCGCGGGAGCGGCTTTGCGTGCTGCGCTGGCGCTTGACCTTGTCGAGCCGCTGCTTCACCGACTTGATGCGCTCGCCGATCATGCGGCGATCAAGCTCGATCTGCGCTTCGCCTGGACCGCCCCGATTGCCGATACCACCGCGTTGCCGCTCGAGGTGGCTCCAGCGTCGCACCAGTCGGGTGGAGAGGTATTGCAGGCGCGCCAGTTCGACTTGCAGCTTGCCTTCGTGGCTCTGTGCGCGCTCGCCAAAAATCTCCAGGATCAGCATCGTGCGGTCGGCCACCGCCACACCGAGGTGACGCTCAAGATTGCGTTGCTGCGCCGGCGACAAGGCCTGATCAAACAGCACCGCCTCGGCCTGGTGTGCCTCGACCAGGGCCTTGATCTCATCGGCCTTGCCCGACCCGACGAAGAGTGCGGGGTCGGGTGCCTTGCGGCGAGCAATGACTCGCGCCACCGGCTGATCGCCGGCCGACTCGGCCAGCAGCGCCAATTCGTCGAGCGATGCGTCGAACGAATGGTTGCCACCGATATCAACTCCGACGAGGATGGCTTTGGCCAAGCCACTCGGGACCGTCGCGAAACTGGCAGAACTCAAGGTTGGCGACGTCGGAATGCGCGCGGCGCGAAGGCGTTCAGGCCTGCTCCGGCGCTTCGGCGGCGTGGAAATTCACGGCACGACCGGGCACCACGGTGGAAATGGCGTGCTTATAGACCATCTGGGTGACGGTGTTGCGCAGCAGCACGACGTACTGGTCGAATGATTCGATCTGCCCTTGCAGCTTGATGCCATTCACGAGGTAGATGGACACCGGCACATGCTCTTTGCGCAGCAGGTTCAGAAACGGATCTTGCAAGAGTTGACCTTTGTTGCTCACGATATTTTTTCCGTGTTGAAAGTACGTCAGATAAGAACGTTAACACAGGGTTCCCTTGACCCGGCAAGTACGCCGCGCAAGCCCTAAGCCGCCTTGTCGTCGTACGGATTGCGCCCGGATCGCATCTCGATGCGCAGCGGTGTACCGGTCAATTTGAAGTGTTCGCGAAAGCGCCCTTCAAGGAAACGCTTGTACGAATCACTCACGTGCTCCAGAGAGTTTCCATGCACCACGATGACCGGTGGGTTCATGCCGCCCTGGTGCGCATAACGCAGCTTGGGGCGGAACATGCCGGCCCGCTTCGGCGTTTGATGCTCCACCGCATCGAGCAGCAGGCGCGTCAGAACGGGGGTCGACATCTTGCGGTTGGCCGAGGCATGGGCATCGGCAATTGCCTGCCACACCGGCCCCAGGCCTTGGCGCCGGGTGGCCGAAATGTTCATCACCGGCGCGAACTTCAGGAAGGCCAGGCGCTGCTCGATGGAGCGTTGCAGGGTCTGCTTCTGGTAGTCGTCCACCGCATCCCACTTGTTGACCGCCAGCACCACGGCGCGGCCACTTTCGAGAATGTAGCCGGCGATGTGCGCGTCCTGCTCGCTCACGCCTTGCGTCGCATCCAGCAACAGCAAGACCACATTCGCCTCGGCGATCGCTTGCAGCGTCTTCACCACCGAAAACTTTTCGATCGCCTCGAAGACCTTGCCCTTGCGTCGCAGGCCTGCGGTGTCGATGAGCTGGAACTGCTGGCCGTTGCGCTCGAACGGGACGCGTATCGCGTCACGCGTGGTGCCCGGCATGTCGAACGCAATCAGGCGCTCCTCGCCCAACCAGGTGTTGATCAGGGTGCTTTTGCCGACGTTCGGGCGGCCTGCCACCGCCAGGCGGATCGGCGCTCCCTCGTCGACCGCAGGCTCTTCATCGCCGAAGTCGAAGTGCGCCAGGGCAGCCTCGGTCAGGCTGCGAATGCCTTGTCCGTGCGCCGACGAGACCGCATGCGGCTCGCCCATGCCCAGTTCATAGAACTCACCCAACAACGGCGACTCCGGCATGCCCTCGGCCTTGTTGGCGGCAATGATCACTTTCTTGCCCACGGTTCGCAGATAGCGCGCGATGTCGTGGTCTTGAACCGACAGGCCGGCGCGGATGTCAACCACGAAGATGACGGCATCGGCCTCAGCCACGGCTTGGCGCGTCTGCTTGGCCATTTCCTTGACGATGCCGGTATCGCTGTCGGGCTCGAAGCCACCGGTGTCGATGACGATGTATTCGTGCTCGCTCAAGCGCCCGTCGCCGTAATGGCGATCACGCGTGAGGCCCGCAAAGTCGGCGACGATCGCGTCGCGGCTCTTGGTCATGCGGTTGAACAGCGTCGATTTGCCGACGTTGGGCCGCCCGACGATGGCGATGACGGGTTTCATGCGGCTGTCGGTGCCGCCTATTCGGGCCGGAAGGCGAACAAGCCGCCCGCCTTGGTGACCACGAGCATGGTGCTGCCCGAGACCACCGGCGCCGCAGTGATCGCGCTGCCGTCGGTCGGCATGCGCAGCATGGCCTCGCCTTTGTCGCGCGACAGAAAGTGCAGCGTGCCGTCGGCATCGCCGAACACCACGGCCCGTCCGACGATCAGAGGCGCACTCAAGCTGCGGTGCATCAACTTGTCCGACGACCACGCCACCTCTCCGCTCGCCGCCCGCCACGCGGTGAGCCGATCCGACGCGTCGGCACCGAACACATACTGCTCATCGGCGGCCACGCCTTGTGTGCCCCCCGTCACCTTGGTCCAGGCCAACGCGCCCTGCTGCGCGTTGACACAACCCACGGCGGCCTGAAACGAGCGCGCGCAAACCACATCGCCGACCCGGGCCGCCGGGGCCACCAGATCGGCCAGACGCTCGACCTCATTGGTGCCTCGGGGAGAAGCCAGCGCCACATCGAAGCGCACGCTGCCATCGCGCGGGTCCAGGCCCGCCATGCGCGCGCCCTGCCCGACCAGCAAGGTGTCCTTGAACGCAGAGATCACACCGGCCTGTGCCAGCGTCAGCGGATCGCCTGGGCGCAGAACGCCCCAGAGCTTGCGGCCGTCGAGAGCATCGAAGGCCTGCACGCTGCGGTCGGTGCCCAACACGAACACGCGTTCGCCCGCCACCAGCGGCGCGGTGGTGACCCGCGCTGCCAATGCCTTGCGCCACAGCACCCGCCCCGCCTCGATGACCACCAGTTCGCCGTCGCGCGTGACCACCGACGCCACGCGGCCATCGCTGCCCACACCGGCAGCGAGCTTGCCGCCCACGCTGGCGCGCCACAGCACGCTGCCAGTTTCAGCTTGCACGGCCAGCACCGTACCGTCATTCCCGGCCAGCGTGAACACGCCAGCGTTGACTGCGATCGACAGCGGAAACTGCGCGCCGTCGACGCGTTGATTCCAGACCTGACGACCGGCAATCTGCGGCGTCAGCGGGTCCAGCGGTTTGGGCTTGGGCTTGGCCGGCCCGCTGGCGCAAGCGACCAACGCCACCACGACGCCGGCACTCAGCAGCGTGCGCAGCGTCTTCATTGAGCCGCCTCGGGCTTCGATCCTGGGCTCGCCTGCGGGGCCGCGCCCAGGGCGGTCAGTTTGGCTTCGATCAAGCGGCGGTACTCGACCTTCGAGTCCATGATGGCCCACGCCTTGTTGTAGGCCGCCTTGGCATCTTCAGGCTTGCCTTGGGCCTGCAGCACATCGCCACGCCGGTCGGCCACCAGGGCTTCGAATTCCTTGGCATTGGCGGCATCGAGCTGCTTGAGTGCCTGGTCGAACTTCTTCGCATCCAGCAAGGCACCGGCCAGCCGCAGCCGCGCCACCGTCTGGTATTCGGCCTCGATGCCGTTCTCGCCAACCCAGGCGAGCGAGGCCTGTGCTGCGTCGGGCTGGCCCTTCTCGAACTGAAGTTTGGACGCCAGCAGGCCGCCCTGCTGCGCGAACGCCGTGCGCGGGTAGCGCTCTTTCAAATCGGCAAAGACGCGTGTCACCTTGTCCACATCGTCGGCCTGTGCGGCGCGGTCGAGTTCGTCGTACATCGCACCGGCCTTGATACCCTGATCGCGCTGCCACCAGGTCCAGCCGTTCCACGCGGCGAACGTGCCCAACGCGGCAATCAACAACCAGGTGACGAGGTTTCCGTATTGCTTCCAGAAGTGCTTGACCTGGTCGAGCTGTTCCTGTTCTTCGAGATCGAGATGCGTGGCCATGGGCGAAGGGTTTTCTTGAGAAGGCGAGATTATGCGTTGAGCAATTGGGCCATCAGGGCCGGCACGCCGGCCAACGGCAGCGAACGTTGCGGCTGGTCCGCGTCGCGCAGGTTCTTGATCGACACCTCGCCGAGCGCCCCTTCGTCGTCGCCGAAAATCAGCGCATAGCGGGCACCGCTGGCGTCGGCGCGCTTGAACTGGGATTTCATGCTGCCGCCACCGGCGTGCATCAACACCGAGACACCGGCGACGCGCAAGGCATCGAGCGTGCTCATCACCACGCCCAATGAAGCGCTGGCGGGCACCACGGCATAGACGGAGGGCGTGGCCACGGGTGCCTGGATGCCGGCTTCTTCAAGCAGCAGCAACATGCGTTCGATGCCCATGCCCCAGCCGACGGCGGGGGCCGGCTTGCCGCCCAACTGCTCGATCAGCAAGTCGTACCGCCCGCCGCCACACACCGTGCCCTGCGAGCCCAGCCTGTCGGTCACCCACTCGAACACTGTGAGGTTGTAGTAGTCCATGCCGCGCACCAGCCGCGGGTTGATGCGGTAGGGCAAGCCCGCCGCATCGAGCACGCCGCGCACGGCCGCCAGGTGCGCCAGCGAGGCCTGACCCAGAAACTCCAGCAGCTTCGGGGCTGCTTCAATGATCGGCTGCATCGCCGCATTCTTGCTGTCGAGAATGCGCAGCGGGTTGCTGTTCAAGCGGCGCTTGGCGTCTTCATCGAGCGCTTCGGCATGTGATTCAAAGTGCGCGATGAGGGCCACGCGGTGTGCGGCGCGCTCGTCCGCCTGACCCAGGCTGTTCAACTCCAGCCGAACGTCGCGGCCCAGTTCCAAGCCCAAGTCGCGCCACAGCGCACGGCACATCAGGATCAGTTCAGCATCCACGTCCGGTCCGGCAAAGCCCATCGCCTCGGCACCGACCTGATGGAACTGCCGATAGCGCCCCTTTTGCGGCCGCTCGTGGCGAAACATGGCACCGATATAGAACAGGCGTTTGCCACCGTCGCGCAGCAGCGAGTTCTCGGTCACCGCGCGCACCACGCCAGCGGTGTTCTCGGGACGCAGGGTGAGCTGGTCGCCGTTCATCGCGTCTTCGAACGAATACATCTCCTTCTCGACGATGTCGGTCACCTCGCCCAGGCCGCGCACGAACAGTGCGGTCGGCTCGACGATGGGCGTGCGCACGTTGGCGTAGCCATAGCGCGCCATCAGCTCGCGCACCTTGCTTTCGAACCACTCCCAGCGCGCAGAGTCGGGCGGCAGGATGTCGTTCATGCCTTTGACGGCTCGGAGTTGTTCAGCCATTGCAATCGCGTGTCAGGAATCTTGTCAGGAAATCTGCGGTTTCGCCGCTGACGTGGCGGCGAAAAACGGAAGCGGCGCCAGCCTAGACCTGCGCCGTTTGATGCGACTCGCAGGCCGCGCCGAAGCGCTTCTCGATGTAGTTTTCGACTACCACGCGGAACTCGGCGGCGATGTTGTCGCCGCGAAGCGTGAGCGCCTTCTCGCCGTCGATGAATACCGGTGCCGCAGGCGCTTCGCCGGTGCCCGGCAGGCTGATGCCGATGTCGGCGTGCTTGCTCTCGCCGGGGCCGTTGACGATGCAGCCCATCACCGCCACTTTCATCTTCTCGACGCCCGGATAGCGTTCACGCCACACCGGCATCTGGGCACGCAGAAAGTCGTCGATCTGCTGCGTCAATACCTGGAACGTGGTGCTGGTGGTGCGGCCACAACCGGGGCAGGCAGTGACGCTGGGATTGAACGAGCGCAGGCCGAGCGATTGCAAAATCTCCAGCGCCACCAGCACCTCTTGCGTGCGTGCCTCGCCGGGCTGCGGCGTGAGCGAGACGCGGATGGTGTCGCCGATGCCTTCTTGCAGCAGTAACGCCAGCGCCGCCGTGGACGCCACCGTGCCCTTGGTGCCCATGCCCGCTTCGGTCAGGCCGAGGTGCAAGGCGTAGTCGCAGCGTTGGGCCAAAGCGCGATAGACACTGACCAGATCCTGCACACCCGACATTTTGCAAGACAGGATGATCTGCTCGGGCCGGAGCCCGATTTCCTCGGCGCGCCGGGCCGATTCGAACGCCGACGCGATGATGGCGCGATACATGATTTGCTGCGGCGGGTGCGGATCGGCCAGCGTGGCGTTGTCGTCCATCATCTGGGTCAGCAGCTCTTGATCCAGGCTGCCCCAGTTGACGCCGATGCGCACTGCCTTGTCGTACCTGGCAGCCGCTTCGACCATCAACGAGAACTGGCGATCATGCTTGTCGCCTTTGCCCACGTTGCCAGGGTTGATGCGGTACTTCGACAAAGCCTCGGCGCAGGCCGGGTGGTCTGTCAGCAAGCGGTGGCCGGTGTAGTGAAAGTCGCCGATCAGCGGCACGTCGATGCCCATGCGGTCGAGCTGGTCGCGGATGTGCGGAACTGCCTGCGCGGCTTCGGGGGTGTTGACGGTGATGCGCACCATCTCGGAGCCTGCAACAGCCAACTCCTTGACCTGGATGGCGGTCTCGATCACGTTCACCGTGTCGGTGTTGGTCATCGACTGCACACGCACCGGCGCGCCGCCGCCCACGCTGACCACGCGGGACTGCCAGCGCACCAGGGCTTGTTTGGTGGCGCGCGCCACAGGCCGCGCCGGCTCGATGAAATCGTTCAGTGAAGGCGCTGTCGGGTGCATCGTATTCAACTCCTCGTCGACCTACTTCAGTTCGAACCGCGCCACGTTGTCACGCGTGAACGGGGCCAGGTTCATGGGCTGCCCGCGAAACACCACCTCGGTGTTGGTCGCGTTGCCGATCTTCACTCGCAGCGGCATGGCCCCATCGAGCAGCACGGTTTCACCTGCCAGCACCATGCGCGACAGCAGCATTTGAGACGCGCCATCCTGCACCTCGATCCACGACTCGGCGCTGGCCCGCAACTGCAGCGAACTGGCCGACGGCAAGGCGGACACGCCGCTGGCCGCTGGCGCGTCGAGCGGCGGCGCAGAAAAAACCGTCTCGACCACGCTGGACGCCGCAGCCGCAGGCACCTGCGCAGCGCCGGCAGACGCGGGCAACGATGCAGGCCGCGCCACAAGCACGGCCGAAGCTGCCACCGGCACGGAGGCCACGGAGGCCATGCTGCTCTGAATCCGGCTCAGCAAATCAGCAGGCAGCAGGTACACCACCAACGCGCCGAGCAGCACCAGAACCGGGCCCCAGACTGCGGGTGACGCGAGGCCGCTCCAGTCGCTCGAATCGCTGCGACCGGGCCGCTCGCGAAACGGCATGTTGATGCCTTCACCCAGTTGCTCCAGCCGGTGCGCCGATGCGCGTGGCAGCAAGGCCAGCACCGGTGCTGCGTCGATCTTCAGGCTGCGGCAAACCGTCTGGGCCAGCGCGCGGGTAAAGGTGGCATCCGGCAACTCGTCGAAGCGGTCTCCCTCCAACGACTCGAGCTTGCGTTGTGCGACCTTGATCGACGCGGACAGCGCGGCAATGTGCAAGCCTTGCGCCTGCCGCGCCTGCTTCAGCAAGGCCCCGGCCGTTTGGGGTGGGTTGAGAGCGGCGCCTCTGTTTGCCTCAGTCATCGAACTGCCTCCGTTCGAAGGCCGTGGTTTCGCGCGATTGCGGAAAGCGATTGCGAAGCTGGTTGCCCAGGTCTTCGACACCCTGCCGATTGCCGAGCCGATTCTCGATGCGGGCCGCCAACCAGAGCGTTTGTGCGTTAGCGACGTCGGCGCTGCCGTTCACGCGGCGAATGAAGAAGCGGGCCCGCTCGTGTTCACCGCGCCGATACAGCACTTCGGCCAGGTTGACCGTGGTGGACGGATTGGCGGGGTCGAGTTCGTAGGCGCGTTGCAGCGTGCGTTCAGCGTCCGCCCATTGCCCGGCGCGTGCAAGGCACACGCCCTGGGCCAGCAAGGTTCGCGGCGCATCGCGGTACTGGGGCACCGACAGCGCCTGCTCGAACATTGCATTGGCCTCGGCGAACCGCGTTTTCTGGCACAGGTACCACGCATAGTTCTGCATCGAATCGGCATCCCGCGTGTCCAACTGCAAGGCGCGCCTGAAGCTCTCTTCTGCGAGCCTGTCATCACCCAGGCTGGCGTAGATCAATCCGCGCAGGTTGAACGCCGCCGCCACGTTGGGGTCCGCCGCGATGGCCAACTTCACCTCATCGAGCGCCACCGTCATTTGCCCTCGACCGAAATAGGCCGAGGCCAGATCCAGGCGCACACGCGCGCGCTTGCTTGCCTCGGGCTCGTCGGACGCCGTGACGCGGTCCTTGGTTTCATTGGCAGCAGCGGGCGCTGCGGCACCGAATCGGCCGGAATTGGCACACGCGGCAAGCCACAGGATGGCTGTCAAAACGGCCAACGTCGCGCATCGACGGCACAGGTTCGCGACACTCATGCGCTGGTCTCGGGCCGGCTGCCGACATGCACAGCAGCCTGCGCGGGATGAATTCGAATCGGGGCACGAGTCAGCATGCGATCTTTCACCCGGGTGCGGTCTTGCACCTCACCGGCCAGTTGTCCGCAGGCGGCGGCGATGTCGTCACCGCGTGTCTTGCGCACGGTGGTGACGAGACCCGCGTCTTGCAGCACACGGGCGAAGGCCATCACTCGCTCATGCGGTGAGCGTGTCAGGCCCGAGGCAGGAAAGGGATTGAACGGAATCAGATTGAACTTGCAAGACACGCTGCCCTTGACCAACTCGATCAACTCGCGCGCATGCTCGACCGAGTCATTCACCCCATCGAGCATGCAGTACTCGAAGGTGATGAAGTCACGCGGCGCCGTGGCCAGGTAGCGGTTGCACGCCGCCAGCAAATCGGCCAGCGGGTATTTTCGGTTCAGCGGCACCAGGTCGTCGCGCAGCGCGTCGTTCGGGGCATGCAAAGACACGGCCAGCGCGACCGGGCAATCGGCGCCCAGACGGTCGATCATCGGCACCGCACCCGAGGTCGACACGGTGACACGGCGGCGCGACAAGCCGTAGGCGTGGTCGTCGAGCATCACATGCAAGGCTGGCAACAGCGCCGAATAATTTTGCAGCGGCTCGCCCATGCCCATCATCACGACGTTGCTGATGACGCGCTCGCCAGCGGGGCGGTTCAACCTGCGCCGCAACTCATGCTCGGCAAACCACAACTGAGCCACGATCTCGGAGGTCGCGAGGTTGCGGCTGAATCCTTGATGCCCGGTGGAGCAGAAGCGACACCCGACAGCGCAGCCGGCTTGCGACGAAATACACAGCGTTCCGCGATCGTCTTCGGGGATGAACACCGTCTCCACGGCGTCGCCACCGCCCACGTCGAACAGCCATTTGACGGTGCCGTCAGACGACTCTTGCTCGGTGGCCACCTTCAGTGGGCCGACGTGGGCAACACCTGCGAGCTTTTCGCGCAGCGACTTGGCCAGGTCGGACATCTGCGTGAAATCGGATTCGCCTTTTTGGTGAATCCACCGGAACAGTTGGGTGGCGCGGAAACGCTTCTCACCCAACTGCTGGCAAAACGCCGTCAGTCCTTCGAGATCGAAATCGAGCAGGTTGACGGTGTTCATGGCGTGAGCCGTGTGTTCGACGCCGTTGCCGGCGTCCAACACCTGCTTCAGCGGCTGTAGACGTTCATGCCCGGGAAGAAGAACGCGATCTCGACCGCAGCCGTTTCAGCCGCGTCCGAACCGTGCACCGCATTGGCATCGATGCTGTCTGCAAAGTCGGCGCGGATGGTGCCCTTGTCGGCCTTCTTCGGATCGGTGGCACCCATCAGGTCGCGGTTCTTCGCGATCGCGCCTTCGCCTTGCAGCGCCTGGATCATCACCGGGCCTGAAATCATGAACGTGACCAAGTCGTTGAAGAATGGGCGGGCCTTGTGAACGGCATAGAACGCCTCGGCTTCCCCGCGTGACAGGTGGGCCATCCTGGCGGCGATGACCTTCAAGCCTGCGCCCTCGAATCGGGCATAGATCTGGCCGATCACGTTCTTGGCGACGGCGTCGGGTTTGATGATCGAGAGTGTGCGTTCGAGCGCCATGAATTTGTGTCCTGAATCTGTATTTGGCAAAGCTTTGGATTGTAGCTTGCGCATGCACAACAGCCTGCGCTTACGGGCCGCTCAGCGCCCTCGGCGTCCGCCGCCACCGCCACCGCC
>JAYVCL010000408.1:0-5703 GCA_043749975.1 Burkholderiales bacterium | reverse complement strand
TCTGCCCGGCCTTGCTTTTCACCGCCGTGATGCTGAGCCATTGAGTGAGCTCTTCGCCGTTCTTGCGCCGGTTCCAGACCTCGCCGCTCCAATGGCCCTGGCGGGCCAGCACGGCAGCTCGCTCGCGGTAAAACTCGCCGTCGTGCTGACCGGAATGCAGCATGTTGTTCGAGCGGCCGACGACCTCGTCTTGCATGTAGCCGGTGATTCGCTCGAAGGCGCGGTTGACCCGCAGCACGATGCCGCGCGGGTCGGTGACGAGGATGCCGGCTTGCTGTTCGAAGGCGGTGGCGGCAATGTGCAGTTGCTCCTCGGCAATGCGCCGTTCGGTGATGTCGGTCACGGTGCCGACATAGCCGGTGACTTGGCCCGCGGCGTCGCGCTCGGCGAACGCCTGGCCGTGAACCCAGGTGATGCGGCCGCTGCGCGGATCGACGAAGCGGTATTCGAGCGTCGGCGCCTGGCCCGCGTGCCGCGCCCGCGCCCGCTCGGCGCTCATCAGCACGCGGTCTTCGGGGTGCACCGACGCGAGCCAGCCTTCGCCCAGTGCGGCCTGCGCGGTGATGCCGGCAAAGTCGCACCAGCGCGTGTTGACGAACAGCACCGCACCGCGCGGGTCGGTGCGGAAGATGCCCACCGGCGCGTTTTGCGCCAGCGTTTCGAACTGGCGCTGGCTGGTCTGCAAGGCGGTTTGCACCAGCAGCTTGTCGGTCACGTCGTGCACCGTTGCGAGCCGCGACGGCCGGCCCTGGTAATCCAATTCATGGGTCGTGAGTTCGACCTGAATCAGGCTCGCGTCGCGCAAACGGTGACGCCAGCGCACGGCTTGCGCCACCGGCTGGCTCGAAGTTGCCGCGCAGTGCAGACGTTGGGCACCGTCTTCGGGCGGCCGAATATCGGCCAATGTCAACGCCAGGAATTCTTCCCGCGACCAGCCGTACTTGCGCACGGCGGCGCTGTTGACCTGCATGAAGCGCAGGCTGGCCACGTCGTACAGCCACATCGGCTGCGGGTTGTTCTCGAACAGCAAGCGGTAGCACTGCTCGCTGGCGCGGATCGCCTCGTCGGCGCGCTTGCGCTCGCTCACGTCCTGCACCACCGACAAGAAGCCCAGCAGCAGCCCCGCTGGGTCGCGCAGGGCGATGGTGGTCCATTCGCAATCGAGCACGCTGCCCCCGCGCGCGGTGATGGCGGTGGCGGTGCGCAGCTCGTTGCGCCCGCCGACGGGCACCCAAGGGGCCAGCAGGCCGCGAATGCGTTCGACTTCGGCGTCCAGCCCTTGCGCAAAGGTGGCGCAGATGTGACGGCCCAGGACCTCATCGGCAGACCACCCGAAAACGCTTTCGCACTGCGCGTTCCAGAACTGCACCGCCAACTGCGGGCTGATGAGCACCGCGCCGATCGGCAGACCGTCCAGCACCTGGCGCAGGCGGTCGACATCGGCGGCGATCAGCCGCAGCGCCTGCTCGGCCTCGGCGGGCGGGCGGCCACCGCGTGCCGTCGGCAGTGGCAGGCGGGTGATTTGCACGCTCAGTTCGTCGAGGTGGCGGGTGAAGCCGGCCCCGCTGTGCTGGCCACCCTGGCGGGCATGCATCGCCACAGCCTGCAGCACGCCGGCATAGGGGCGCGTCAGGCGGCGGCTCAGGCCAAAGCCGATGCCGCCCAGCGCCAGCGCCAGCAGCGCGCCACCGCCCGCCACCGCCCGCCCCAGCGTGTCGACGGGCCGCAGGCTCACGTCGAGGTCTTGCGCCACCACCACCTGCCAGCCGGGCGAAGCGCGTTGCGCAGAAGGCTCGGCCGCCACCGCGAGAAGATAGCGGCCCGATGCATCGGTGACAGCGGCGACAGCGGTCACGGCGGCCACCGAAGCCTGCGCTGCGGCCCAGGGCAGGCGAGCTTGCAGCCAGGCTTCGTCGATCTGCGGCAGCGTGCCGAAAACAAGTTCGTGCGGACGCGTGTAGACGGCCGCAGACATGCCGCGCGTCGCCGCGTCGGCACCCAGCACGTAGCCCGCCACCGCCTCGAACCAGGCCGGATCGAGGTCGAGCGGCCTGGCTGCCGTGTCGAGCGGCGCGGCCTCGACAGCCTTGCCGATCAGGTTGCGCGCGCGCTGCTCCAGCACCCGCTCGAAAGCGTCGGCCAGCAGCACGGCCGACTGCTGCACCTGTGCCGCCGCGCGTTGGCGCAGGTCGCGTGCCAGCAAGGCTTCGGTCAACCACAGCACCGCCACCACCAACACCGTCACCAAGGCCACCGGCAGCAAGGCCAATTTCCAACGCAGGGACAGGCGGTGCAGGTTCATCGCTGTGGGCGCTCAACAGTCGGGATGAACCAGTGTAGAACCCGGCCCGACGCGGCTGCGCCATTAACATCACTGCCATCGCAACGCGGTGGGCCGAGCGCCGCTGCCACAGTAAAAACCGGAGACGCCATGAGCTTTCAAGAACCCTTTTGCAAACCGTTTTTCAGCCTGACTCGGCGCAGTCTGTTGCAAGCTGCCGCCGGTGCCGCTGGTGCCGCCACCACGCTCGGCGTGCCGCTGGCGCAAGCCCAGAGCGGCTGGCCCACCAAGCCGGTCGTGCTGGTGGTGCCGTTTCCGGCCGGCGGCGGCACCGATGCCTTTGCACGGCCACTGTCGGCGCTGCTGAGCAAGAACCTGGGCAAGCAGATCGTGATCGACAACCGGGGCGGCGCCGGCGGAACCGTGGGTGCCAACCTGGCCGCCAAAGCCGCGCCCGACGGCTACACCTTTTTCATGGGCGCGGTGCATCACGCCATCGCACCGGCCATGTACCCCAAGCTCGACTACAACCTGCAAACCGACTTCATCCCGGTGGGTTTGGTCTCCAGCGTGCCGCAGGTGGTGGTGGTGAACCCGCAGCGGGTGCCGGTGAGCGACTTGAAGGGCTTGCTCGAACTGCTGCGCAAGAACCCCGGCAAGTTCAACTACGCCTCGGCCGGCAACGGCACCTCGCACCATCTGGCGGGCGAGCTGTTCAAGCTGCAAACCAAAACTTTCATCACCCACATTCCCTACCGCGGCGCGGGCCCGGCGCTGCAAGACCTGATCGCCGGCCAGGTCGACCTGATGTTCGACGGCCTGGCCTCGTCGGCCACGCACATCAAGAGCGGCCGCATCAAGGCGCTGGCCGTCGCATCCACCCTGCGCGCACCAGGCTTTGCCGACGTGCCCAGCAGCGTCGAGGCCGGCCTGCCGACGTACCAGGTCGCCACCTGGTACGGTTTGTGGGCACCCAAGGGCACGCCGAAAGAACTGGTCGACCGCATGCGGGCCGAGCTGAACAAGGCGCTCAGGTCGGACGACCTGGTGAAGATCTGGCACGGCCTCGGTGCCCAGACGCCCGACCTCTACGGCGACGCCTTCGGCAAGTTCGTCGGCAGTGAAATCAAGCGCTGGGCTGCGGTGGTGCAGGACTCGGGCGCGAAGCTGGATTGAGGCTCGTGGCGATGAACCAGAACCTTTTCAGCGCGCTGCGCCACGCATTCCCGAACGACCTGGACGCCTGCGCGATCGAGACCGCCGATGGCGAGCGGCTGAGCTACACATGGCGTGACCTCGACCGCGCCACCGCGATGATCGCCAACCTGCTGGCGTCGCTGAACCTGCCCGCCGGCGCGCGCGTGGCGGTGCAGACCGAGAAGTCGGTCGAGGCGCTGCTGCTGTACCTGGCCGTGCTGCGCGCCGGCCTGGTCTACCTGCCGCTGAACACGGCTTACCAGGCGGGTGAGGTCGAGTACTTCATCGGCGACGCCGAGCCCGCCGTGGTGGTGTGTTCGCAGCGCAACTTCGGCTGGGTCAGCACGCTCGCGTTCAAGGCCGGCACGCAGCATGTGTTCACCCTGAACGACGTCCGAAGCGGCAGCCTGCTGCAACGCGCCGCGCATCACAGCGACCAGCACACGCCCGCCGACAAGCATCGCGACGACCTGGCTGCCATCCTGTACACCAGCGGCACCACCGGGCGCAGCAAGGGCGCGATGTTGAGCCACGGCAACCTGCTCAGCAACGCGCTGACCTTGAAGTCGTACTGGGGCTGGACGCAGGGCGATGTGCTGATCCACGCGCTGCCGATCTTTCATGTGCACGGCCTGTTCGTGGCATCGCACGGCGCGCTGCTGAACGGCAGCAAGATGATCTGGTTCAGCAAATTCGATGCGCCGGCGGTGGTGGCCCGGCTGGCGGACGCCACCGTCTTCATGGGCGTGCCGACCCTGTACGTGCGCCTGCTGGCCGAGCCCGGGCTGACGCGCGAGGCGTGCCGCAACATCCGCGTCTTCATCGCCGGCTCGGCGCCGCTGCTGATCGAGACCTTCAATGCCTGGCGCGAGCGCACCGGCCACACCATCATCGAGCGCTACGGCATGAGCGAGACGGTGATGCTGACTTCGAACCCGTGTGCGGTTGAAGACGGCGAGCGGCGCGGCGGCACGGTTGGTTTTGCACTGCCCGGCGTCGGTGTTCGCGTCATGGGCGACTCCGGCGTGGACTGCGCGGCAGGCGACATCGGCGGTGTCGAGGTGAGCGGCCCGAACGTGTTCAGCGGCTACTGGCGCATGCCCGAAAAGACGGCGCAAGAGTTCAGCGCCGATGCATCGGGCCGGCGCTGGTTCAAGACCGGCGACATGGGCCGCATCGACGAACGCGGCTATGTGGTGATCGTCGGGCGCAGCAAAGACCTCGTCATCACCGGCGGCTACAACGTCTACCCGGCCGAGATCGAGGGCTACCTGAACGAGATGGGCGGCGTGGCCGAGAGCGCGGTCATCGGCGTGCCGCACGCCGACTTCGGCGAGGCGGTGGTGGCGGTGCTGGTGGCCCGGCCCGGCGCGTCGCCCGACCCGCTGGCCCTGATCGCTGAGCTGAAAGGCCGCATCGCCAACTTCAAGGTGCCGAAGCGGGTGTTGGTGGTCGACGCGCTGCCGCGCAACGCGATGGGCAAGGTGCAGAAGAACGTGCTGCGCGAGCAGCACAAGGCGCTGTTCGCGAGCTGACATGAGCGCCGCCCCAGCGCCGCCCGGCGACACCTACCCGCGTTGCGGCAACGCGTTTTACTGCGGTGTCGACGCTGCCGCGCCCTGCCCTTGCGACAGCCTCACGCTGACCCCTGAGTTGACGGCGGCGCTGCGGTTTCAGTTCCGCGGCTGCCTGTGCGTGGCCTGTCTGGCCGCGTTGCAAGGCGGGCGAGACGCGGTCTGATTTTCTGCATGATCGGCACCCTGTTTCGGGCTTGAAAATGAATCGGGGCTCACCGCAAGCGGTGAGCCCCGAAAGCAAGCCGATCAGCGACGTGCCCTGAATCAGTCTTCGGCGTAGATGTCGACGTCCTTGGTCTCGCGCACGAAAATCATGCCGATCACGAAGGTGGCGCCCGCGATGATCACGGGGTACCACAGGCCGTTGTACATGTTGCCGGTCTGCGCCACGATGGCGAAGGCCGTGGTCGGCAGCAAGCCGCCGAACCAGCCGTTGCCGATGTGGTACGGCAGGCTCATCGAGGTGTAGCGGATGCGGGTCGGGAACAGCTCCACCAGCATCGCGGCGATCGGCCCGTAGACCATGGTCACGTAGATCACCAGGATGGTCAGGATGCCGACGATGGTCCACCACTGGCCGCTCATGAACGGAATCGGTTTCGCCTTGGCGGGGTAGCCGGCTTCCTTCAACGCACCGGCGACGGTCTT
>JAYVCL010000407.1:0-7768 GCA_043749975.1 Burkholderiales bacterium | reverse complement strand
CTTCGCGCAACTGCTGCGCGGCAGCCAGGCCCAGCACGGCACCATCGACGCCGACGACCTTGCCAGCACCGGTGTTTTGCGCCAGCCACTGGACGTGATGGGTGGACGCGCCGGTGTCGATCTTGACCAGTTCAATGCCGGTGTGGGCCAACTCGGTTTCGGCCTGTGTCCAGTAGCGGCTGTCGGCAAACAGCGCGGCGCGGTCTTGTGTGACGACCAGGGTGCCCATGGAGCCGGTAAAGCCGGACAACCATTCACGGCCCTGCCAGCGCGCGGGCAGGTATTCGGACAGGTGCGGGTCGTTCGAGGGCACCAGCACCGCGGCCAGGCCTTGATTCTTGAGCGCGTCGCGCGCGCGCTCGATGCGAAGGCGAAAAACAGAGGTGCGGGTGTCCATGGTGTGTCCTTTCGAATCCGGTGTGAGGATTTTAGGAGTTCAGATGTTCTTCTCGCCGAACGGCGGGTTGGCAAGGATCACGTTGTACTCGCCGTGTTTGCCCGAGCGCATCGGGCATCTGCACTGGCACTCGGTTTTCAAGCACCGAAGGCAGCTTGAAGGCGTGGTCGTGGCTTTCATGGCCACGAATGTGGCCGTGAACACCAGCGTCTTGGGCACCATCGCGCGGTGGTCGAAGAGCGCGGGCAGTGCGTCCTTGAAGGCCTGCAGCACGGTGCGGATCTGGCTCGGCACGACGACGCTGCGGTCGAGCTGGCTGGCCTCGTACTCCAGGTCTTCGTCGAGCAGCGCGAGATTGTAGGCCACGTCAGCAGGTAGTCGCAGCGGCCACTCTTCAGCGGCACCTCGCGCAGCGCGATGCCGCGCGCCACACCGGGGCTGTAGGCCACGTGGTCCTGAACGGCCTAACCCGCCTCGGTGAGCATCGCGCCGATCTGTTGGCGGGCGATCTGTTCGGGGGTCATCGGGGCGGGATTTCAGGTGGCCGGGGGCAGTGTAGCGGCGGCCTCGTGAACGCCGCCGCTGCGTCAATGCTTCGCTGAAGCCGACGGTGCTGCCGCCGCCGGCTGCGCCACCACGCGCGCGCTGCGCTCGAAGGTGAAGTAGGCCCAGGCCCAGTCGGTCATGACGATGAAACGGTTGCGAAAGCCGATCAAAAAGTACACGTGGGCGAACAACCAGAACAGCCACGCGAAATAGCCCGAGAAGCGCAGTGCACCCAGGCCCGGCACGGTCAGGTCGACCACCGCCGCCTTGCGCCCGACGGTGGCGAGGTTGCCGTAGTCGATGTAGTGAAACGGCTGCGTGGCTTCACCGCGCAAACGCCGCAACAAATTGGCCGCTGCGGCGCGACCCATCTGCTTGGCGGCAGGGCTGACGCCGGGCACGGTTTGCGGCTCGCCTTTGCCGAAGCTCTTGGCGGCCGCCAGGTCGCCGATGACGCTGATCTCGGGGTGCTGCATCAGGCTCAGGTCGGGCTCGACGATGACCCGGCCAGCACGGTCCAGACGCGCCCCGGCGCTGGCCGCCAGCGACGCGCCGAGCGGCGAGCCGGCCACACCCGCCGCCCAGATCACGGTCTTGGTGTGCAAGCGGTGACAGGTGGGCGAGGCGGCGGCATCGGCCGGATCGGCCGTCTCGAACACCACGCCCTCAGCGTCAATTCCCGTCACCTTGCAGCCGGTGCGCACCTCGACCCCCAGGTGCTCCAGTTGCTGGCGCGCGCGCAGCGACAAGGACGGCACGAAACTGCCCAGCACCCGGTCGGAGCCTTCGATCAGCACCACGCGCGTCTGGCGCGAATCGATGCGGCGAAACTCGTCGGGCAAGGTGTGGTGCGCGATCTCGGTCATGGTGCCGGCCATCTCCACGCCCGTCGGCCCGGCACCGATGACGACGAAGGTCATCCATGGCTCGCGCGCGGTCGGCTCGGTGCAGCGCTCGGCTTGCTCGAAGGCGCCGATCACCCGCGCGCGGATGGCGAACGCATCGGTCAGCGTCTTCAGGCCCGGTGCATGGGCGGCCCAGTCGTCGTGGCCGAAGTAGCTGTGGGTCGAGCCGGCGGCGACGATCAGGTGGTCGTAGTCCAGCGTCTGGCCCTGGTCGAGCGTCACGACTTTCGAGCCGGCTTCGATGCCGGTGACCTCGGCCTGCAGGATGGTCAGGTTGCCGCGCGCCATCTCGCGGCGCAGCACGTGGCGTATCGGCCCCGACACGGCAGGCGCGCTGAGCCCGGCCGTGGCCACCTGGTACAGCAGCGGCTGGAACAGGTGGTGGTTGGTGCGGTCGACCAGGGTGATCTCGACTTCTGTGCGCGACAACGCACGCACCGCCTCGATGCCGCCGAAGCCGCAGCCGATCACCAGCACGCGCGGCTTCATGCCGACACCGCTGCGGCTGCGGATGGCGATGCCGATGCCGACGCGGCTGCGGCAGGTTGCAGCCGATCCCGCACCATGTTGATGTGGCTGCGCAGCGAGTACAACTCGTCGGCGTAGCTCAACGGCACGTTGACCTGTTCGAGGTGCGATTCGATGTCGTCGAGTTCCAGGCTCAGCTCGTGAGCGGGTCGCCGCCCGACCGCCGTTTCGACCGCGCGCAGTTGCCCGTACCAGCGAAAGATGCGCGAACGAATGCGAAATTCGTACAGCGGCGGCAATAAGCGTGAGACGGGGATCAGGATGGCGGCGATCGACAGCAACACCGGCCACATGCGCTCGATCAGGTTGGCGAGCCAGAACGGCAGGTAGCGCTGCAGCAAGGGCGTGCCGTTGCGGTAGAAGCGGTCGGCCTCCTTGGCCAGTGGCCGCTCGGTGTTGCTGGCGCTGGGAAACTCGCCCTTCTTTTGAAACCAGCCGGCGTCCCCGTGCACCTGGTGCGCCGCCTGCACGAACAACTGCACCAGGGCAGGGTGCACCCCGTCGCGCGCGACCAAGGTGGCGGTGGGTGCGACCAGTTTCACGTCGACTGGGGGAATGTCGCGCGCCAGGTCGACCACGCCGCGCGGCAGCGTGACCGGGCTCATGAACGGGAAGCGGCGCGAATAGGCTTCTGCCTGCGCAAAGTTGAACAGCTTGACGCCGGGCGTTTGCAGCAGCATTTGCACCATCAGCGATTCGGGTGCCGAAGCGAACACCAGCGCGTCGATGTCGCCCGCCAGCATGCCCATCACAGCCGGCGTTTGCGACTGGTCGCGCAAGCCGATGCTGGCCAGCGGAATGCTGTTGGCTTCGAGCAGCTTCTTGACCAGGTTGGGCGCGCCGCTGCCGGGCGGGCCGATGTTCAGCTTCCAGCCCGCCAACTGGGTCAGGCTCGCCAAGGCGTCGGTCTTGAGCAGGCGTTGGGCCGAGTCTTCGCGGTAGAACAACCACACCGGCTCATAGAACAGGCTGCCCAGCGAGCTGAGTCCATCGGCTTCGGCTTCGTCGCCTCGCGCGGCCAGCAACTCGTCGGCACCCCCCTGCACGAACGCCAGGTCGACGCCCGAATTCGGGTCGCGCAACAGCGCCAGGTTCTCGGCTGCGCCCTGCGTGTAGCGCACCTCCACGTCGACGCCGTAGGTCTTCAGCCGGCTCGCGTAGCGCTTGCCGAACTGCGCGTAAGCACCTTGCTCGGTGCCCGTGGCGAGCACGACTTTTTTCGGCGGAGTGGGGTCGAGCACCTTGTAGGCCAGCGCCAGCAACAGCGCCGCGATCAACACGAAGGGCCCCACCGTGATCAGCAGGTCGCGAACGGACAGCAAGGTCAGGCGCAGGGCTTGGGGCATGGCGGAAGCGTGGGGCGGAGCGGCCACGAAAGTAGATCGGCGACCGCACGATACCTTGTGCTGGCGGGCCGATTGCGGCGAACATATCTCAGGCTGCTCAGTCTGCTCAGACCGCAGTCAGCGCGGCTGGCCAGCGCAGTTCGTGACCGGTTCGCTCGGTGAAGCGCTTCAAGTCGTCTGGCGTGTCGATGTCGACCCGATAGCGTCGGTTGTCGGTGTCGAACCAGTGCACGCGCTCGGGGTGAGCTTCACGCCAGCGGCGGCAGGCGGCATCGGCGTAACCGGCCAGCCATTCGTCGCGCAGCGCTGCCTCGAAGATCACCGGGTTGCCGGGCTCGCCCGCCACCCGTGGCACCACCATCGATGCTTCGCCGCGCTGCTTGAAGGCAGCGATCAGCGCGGCGATGTCTTGCGCGTTGATCATCGGCTGGTCGGCCAGCGCGACGATCACCGCGTCGAGCTTGCCGGTGAGCGCGCGCAGCCCGACGCACACCGACGAAGCCTGGCCGTCGTCGGGCAACGGGTTGCGTGCCAGCGTGACCGGAAACTCGCGCACCGCTGGCTCGATCACGTCGGCGTGATGGCCCAGCACGACCACCACCTCGTCGACGCCTGCGCCCGAGAGGGCGATCAATTGCCGCCGACTCAAGGGCACGCCGCCGAGTTCGAGCAGCGATTTGGGCCGGCCACCAAGGCGGCTGCCCGAGCCGGCGGCGAGCAGCACCGCACCGACCACAAGGCGAGAGTACAGGCCGCCACCGCCTTTGAGGATGCAGCCCATGTCAGGTGCCGCAGCAAGACGACTTGACTGCCGGCAGCGGCGGCAACTCGGCGACCGGGCCGCCACAGCAACTCGCGGTTGGCGTGGTCGCTGCCGTCGCAGTCTCGCGCACGGCACTCGATGCCGACTCGGCTGCAGGAACCAGCGGCACTGACGTCACCGACGGAACCCACGCGCCACGCCGGTGCGACACCACCGCCGCCAGCACCGACAGCGCGATTTCTTGCGGTGTTGTCGCCGACACGTGCAAGCCGGCAGGTGCCACGATGGCGGCCACCGCTTCGGCGTTGGCACCGGCGGCGACGAGCGACTCTTTCAGCACCTGCGCCTTGCGCGCGCTGGCGACGAACGATATCTGGCGCGCGTTCAGTGCCAGCGCCAGGCGCAGCGCCTGCACGTCGCGGCGGCCCTGCGTGGCGACGACGATCCAGGCACCCGCCGCGACGCGGGGCGCAACGCTGGCCGCGTCGTCACTGGCGATCACCTGCTGTGCGTCCGGGTAGGCCGCAGCGTCGGCCTCATGCGCGACGAGCGTCACGGCGAAGCCGACCCGCGGGGCCAACTGCGCCAGGCTCTGCGCCACCGGCGACGCGCCGATGACGACCAACTGCGCGCGTGGCAGCACGGGGTCGACGAACAGCTCCAGCGTGCCGCCGGAATGGCAGGCCATGCCGAACTCGAGCACATCGCCCAGATCCCGTTCATGGCCGTCAGCCGTGGGCGTGATGCGGATCAATTGCGCCCGCTCGTCGGACAACGCCTGGCGCACCGCTCGGACCACGGTGGGCTGCGCGCAGCCGCCGCCGATCCAGCCATGCAGGTCGCCGTCGGCAGTGACGACGGCCTTGTCGCCCGGGCGGGCCGAGGCCGGCGCGAGCGCCTTGATGACACTGACCAGTGCATACGGCGTGCCGGCTTGCTGCAGCCGGCGCGCGGCGTCGAAGACGGTTTCAGCGGTGTTCATGGCGGTTTCCTCGAAGGGATTCAGATGGATCGTCGCGGTGCGGTTCGGTTCAGCGCCAATGCTGCGCCACATCGGCCACAGCGGCCAGATCTCGCAGGCTGTTCAGACGCAAAAAACGCTCGATCAGGCCGCCGTGCTCGGCCACGCCGCGCATCGCTTGCGAGGCGGGCGGCTGCTCGGACGGATGGAACCAGGTGATGCGTGCGCCGCGGCGGCGCACGCGTGCCAGTTCTTCGGCCAGGCGCTGCGGCGCGTCGGCATCGAAACCGTCGGACAGCACCCAGACTCGTGCATTGCGAGCCAGTTGCGCGCGCGCATGCACGCCGTGAAAGTCGGCCACGCTGGTGGCAATGCGGGTGCCGCCGCCAAAACCTGCCGTGACGGCGTTGACCTTCTCTTGCACCGCTGTTGAATCGCTGCGCAGCAGCGGCGTCACTTCGGCCAGCCGGGTGTGGAACACGAACACACGCGCGTCCATCGCGGTGACAAAGGCACGCGCGATTCGCAAGAACAACTGCGCGTGCGTTTCCATGGACCGGCTCACGTCGACCAGGATGAACAGGCGCGGCCGCTCGCGTCGAGGCGAGCGCCACACCGGGTGGATCGGCAGGCCGCCGGTGCGCAGGCTGGCGCGCAAGGTGCGGCGCACGTCGAGCCGGCGGCCGGTTGCACTGTCATGCCAGCGGCGCGTCAGGCGCTTGCGCAACACGCGCGCGATCTGCTCGGCAAGGCGTTCGAGTTGGGCCAGGTCTTGCGGCAACCACTGCGACAGCGAGCGGTCGTGCAAGGCCTCGGTGCGCGTCGCGCCGCCCTGTGCACGCGATGCGGCGGGGTCGTCGGGCCCGACCGGTTCAACCGCCGGCAGCGCCAGCGCTGCATCGGACGCAGCGGGGCGGGTTGCCGGCGCGCCGCCGTCCATGCGTTCGTGCAGGCTCTTCACCGCTTGCTGCAAGTGGCGGCTCGGGCGCGTCTGGCCGCTGAGCCTGGTCGTGCCTTTGACGCGCTGCGGGTGCCAGTAGCGCTCGAACAGATCGGGCCAGCGCTTCCAGTCGCGTGCGTCATGGCAGGCAATCGAGCGCCAGGCGGCGTCGAGTTGGGTCGATCGCCGCAACGGCACGCGCAGCGCTGCACTGACCATGGCCTGCTGCTCGGCCACGCCGACCTTCAAGCCGTGCTCGCGCAGCAACGCCGCAAACCCGGCGATGGCCTCCAGCGGTTGCGCCTGCGCGTTCATGTGGGCTGCGCTGTCTTTTCGGCCACACCCACCGCGCGTCGACCTTCGATGAGCTTGCGCACACGGTCTTCGCCGAGCTGAAAGCGGTCATCGCGTGTTTTCAGCAAACAGGCCAGCGTGGCCATCAGCGCATGCGGATCGTCGGGCAGCGCTTTGAAGGCCAGGCGGTGCAGGGCGCGCACCCAGTCCAGCGTTTCGGCCACGCCCGGGGTCTTGCCCAGGTCTTCCCGGCGCAGCCGCTGCACGAAGGCCACCGCCTGTTCGACCAGCGCGCTCTCGGCCTGCGGCAGGGTGGCGCGCACGATGGCGATTTCGCGCGCGAGGGTCGGATATTCGAGGTAGTGGTACAGGCAACGGCGGCGCAGCGCATCGGACAGTTCGCGCGTGCCGTTGCTGGTCAGCACGACCTGCGGAATGTGCTTTGCGTGCAGCGTGCCCAGCTCGGGCACGGTGATCTGATAGTCGGCCAGCACCTCGAGCAAGAAGGCCTCGAAAGCCTCGTCGGCGCGGTCGATCTCGTCGATCAGCAGCACGCACGGCTGCGCGCTCGAAATGGCTTGCAGCAACGGCCGCTCCAGCAGGTAGTCGCGCGCGAACAGGTCGGCTTCCTGCAGTTGATCGCGCTGGGTTTCATGCAGGCGAATGGCCAGCAACTGGCGCCCGTAGTTCCATTCGTAGGCGGCCTGCGACAGGTCAAGACCTTCGTGGCATTGCAGCCGCACCAGCACCTGGCCGCGTGCGGCAGCGAGGGCGCTTGCCAGCGCCGTCTTGCCGACGCCCGCATCACCCTCAACCAGCAACGGCCGCTGCAATTCGCCGGCCAGCCACAGCGTGGTGGCCAGGCCCTCGTCGGCGATGTAGCCGGCGCGGTACAGCGATTCGCGCAGCTCGGCTTCTGTCATGACGGCTTCAGGCGGGGCGCTTGCCGAACAGGCCGGCCACCCAGCGCTTGATCAGGCTCCACGCAATGACCAGCCCGTTGATTTCGTTGACCTTGACCGGCGCGGCCGGTGCCGAATCGACCGACGGGGCTGGAGCGGCTTCGTTCACTTGCCCTGGCAAAGCCG
>JAYVCL010000406.1:0-5969 GCA_043749975.1 Burkholderiales bacterium | reverse complement strand
CACACCGGTGCCCAGTCGAACAGCTCGGCGCGGGCGCGGGCGTCCTCGCGCGGCAGAAGCAGGGCGGCAAGCGCAGCTTCGCGCAAGTCTTCACGCATCACACCGCCGTTCGAACTGCCCAGCACGTCCAGCGGCCCGGCCACCGGGTACGCGGCCACCGGCGTGCCGCAGGCCATGGCTTCGAGCATCACCAAGCCGAAGGTCTCGCTGCGGCTCGGGAAAACAAAGACATCGGCCGCACTGTAGATGCGCGCCAGTTCTGCACGCGACACCAAGCCTTGCCAGCGCACCTCGGGGAACTGCCGGCTCAGGCGATCCAGCACCGGACCAGCACCGTAGACCACTTTGGAGCCAGGCAGGTCGAGCTTAAGAAAAGCTTCCAGGTTCTTTTCGTACGAAACCCGGCCGACGAACAGGAACACCGGACGCGGCAAGCCCAGATCGGCGCCCGGCACGGGTTGAAACAAGCTCAGATCGACGCCGTGCGACCAACTCTTGAGGTTGCTGAAACCGTGCGATTCCAGAATGCCGCGCATGCCCTCGGTCGGCACCATCACCCCGGACGATGCGCAGTGAAACCGCTTGAACCAGGCGTAGCCCCAGCGCACCGGCAGGCGCAGCGCCTTGGCCAGGATGTCCGGAAAACGCGTGTGAAATGCCGTCGTGAAGGCCCAGCCGCGGTGCAGGCAGTGGGCGCGCGCCGCAGCGCCCAGTGGGCCTTCGGTGGCGATGTGCACGGCGTCGGGCTGAGCCGAATCGAGCAGGTGCGCGACGCGTGTGCGCGGACGCCACGCCAGTTCGATCTCACGGTAACCGGGGCAGGCAAAGCGCTTGAACGTCGACGGCTCGATCACCACCACTTCATGCCCACGGTGCACAAGGCCCTGCTGCAACTCGACCAGGGTAGTGACCACGCCATTGACCTGCGGCGTCCACGCGTCGGTGATCAGTGCGATCTTCATGTGACCGGCAACGGGACGGCATCGAGAGAGGCGGCGCTGGACATCACGCGCGCACCGCGCCAAACCTGCGACGCCCTGCCCGACCAGTCGACGAGTTCCAGCCGCCCGTCGGCGTGCTCTACCAGCGCCGTCAGGCTTTCGACCCAGTCGCCGTCGTTGGCATACAGGATGCCGTCGATCTGGCGCAACTCGGCGTGGTGAATGTGCCCGCACACGACGCCGTGCGCGCCGCGCTTGCGGGCCTCGCGGGCCAGCGCGGCCTCAAAGTCGCCAACATAGCTGACGGCCCGCTTGACCTTCAGCTTGAGGTACTTGGACAGCGACCAATACGGCAGGCCCAGGCGCGCGCGAAGTGAGTTGAGATGCCGGTTCATCCTGAGCGTGAACCCATACAACGAGTCGCCCACGTGTGCGAGCCAGGTGGCGCACTGGATCACGCCGTCGAACAGGTCGCCGTGCGTGATCCAAAGCTTGCGGCCGTCGCTGGTCTCGTGAAAAAACTCTTCGACTACTTCGATGCCGCCGAAGTCGTGGCCGAGGTAGCGGCGCGCGAACTCGTCGTGGTTGCCGGGAATGAACACCACCCGCGTGCCTTTGCGCGCCTTGCGCAGCAGCTTTTGAATCACGTCGTTGTGCGCCTGCGGCCAGTACCAGTTCCGCCGCAACTGCCAGCCGTCGATGATGTCGCCGACCAGAAACAAGTGGTCTGATTCGACATGCTTTAAAAAGTCGAGCAGCGCATGCGCCTGGCAACCCGGGGTGCCCAGATGCAGGTCTGAAATCCAGACGCTGCGGTAGCGACGGATTTCGTTCGGCATCGGCGACAGCGACGGCGGCGACACATCCGCGACGTCGGGGACGATCATCGCGTCGGCCCAGGCGCGCAGCACAGAGTCATCACGTTGCATGGGCTCCGATATTCACGCCGCCAGATGACGCGATGAAGACCCCGGCGTGACGCGCATATGACACCCGACCGCGTTGGCACCGGCGGGCCCACCCGGATAATCTGCCCATGCACCTGTTGATTCCGTTTGCGTCGGCCCTCTCGCCCGCCGCCGTTCACACCTTGGGCACGGTGCAACTGCCCTGCCTGTCGACGCTGTTGTCGCGCCTGAGCCCGGGCCCGCGCGCCGGCACCGACGAGTACAGCCTGACGCCGCCGCACGAGCGCGCGCTGGCCGATGCCTGGGGCTGGAAAGGCGTCGACGGCACCCTGCCCTGGGCAGCCCACCAAGCCACCGCCGACGGCGTGGATGCGAGCCGCGGCGCGTGGGGCCTGCTGACGCCGGCGCACTGGCATGTGGGCCGCGACCACATCACCCTGGCCGATCCGCAAGCGCTGAAGCTGGGCGACGCCGAGTCGAAGCAACTGCTGGACGCCGTGCGCCCTCTGTTTGTCGACGATGCCTGGTCGGTGCACTGGGGTGCCGCTGATCGTTGGTATGCGTGCCACCCCAGCTTTGCCGACCTGGCTTGCGCATCACCCGACCGCGTGATCGGCCGCAACGTGGACCTGTGGCTGCCCAACTCAGCACAGGTTCGCAGCCTTCGCCGGCTGCAAAGCGAGGTGCAAATGCTGCTGTACGCGCACCCGCTGCACGACGAGCGCGAGGCGCGCAACGAGTTGCCGGTGAACTCGTTTTGGTTGAGCGGCTGCGGCGTGCAGCAAGCGCCGGCCAACGCTGCGGATGCGTGCGTCGACAGCCGCTTGCGCGCCCCGCTGCTGCTTGAAGACTGGGCGGCGTGGGCCGAGGCCTGGGCCGCGCTGGATGCAGACGCCATTGCCGCGCTGCTCAGGCAAGCTGAAAAGGGCGAGCCGGTGTCGATCACGCTGTGCGGCGAGCGCTTTGCGCAACGCTTCGACAGCCTGCCTCGAACGCTGTGGCAGCGGGTCAGCCGGCGCTGGCGCGAGGCGGCGGTTGCGCCGCTGCTGGAGTCACTGTGAGCGAGCCGACGATCACCCTGCGCGACGTGCCGCCTCGCGCCGCCTGGGCCCTCGAGCAAGCCGGCGTGCACCCGCTGCTGGCGCGGCTGTTCGCGGCACGTGGCATGCGCACCGCCGACGACCTGGACGACGGCCTGGCGCGCCTGCTGCCACCGGCGCAACTGCAAGGCACGGCACCGGCTGCCCGCATGCTGGCCGATGCGCTCGCACACCAGCAGCGCATCTGCGTGGTGGCCGACTACGACTGCGACGGGGCCACTGCCTGTGCCGTCGCCTTGCGCGGCTTGACGCTGCTGGGCGCCGCGCCCGGCACGCTGGCCTACGTGGTGCCCGACCGGGCGGTGCACGGCTATGGCCTGACGCCGGCCATCGTCGACCTGGCGCTGCAAAAAAAGCCCGGCCTGCTGCTGACGGTGGACAACGGCATTGCCAGCCTGGACGGTGTGGCGCATGCCCGCGCCAGCGGACTGGGGGTGCTGGTGACCGACCACCATTTGCCGGCGCTGCACGGCGACTCGGTGGTGCTGCCCGACGCGAATGTGATCGTCAATCCGAACCAGCCAGGCTGCGGCTTCGCCAGCAAGAATCTGGCCGGTGTCGGGGTCATTTTTTATGTGCTGCTGGCGCTGCGCAGCGAGCTGCGCGAACGCGGTGTGTTCACGCTGCAAACCCAGCCGCGGCTCGACGCCCTGCTCGACCTGGTGGCGCTGGGCACCGTAGCCGACGTGGTCAGGCTCGACGCCAACAACCGCCGCCTGGTGGCGCAAGGCCTGAAGCGCATCCGGGCCGGCAAGATGCAGCCCGGCGTGGCGGCATTGTTCACAGCAGCAAGCCGCGATGCACGGCGCGCCAGCGCATTCGATTTCGGCTTTGCGCTGGGCCCGCGCATCAACGCCGCCGGCCGCTTGTCGGACATGACGTTGGGCATCGAGTGCTTGCTGACAGACGACCCCGCCCGCGCGGCGGAACTCGCCCAGACGCTGGACGGCATCAACCGTGAACGCCGCCATCTGGAAGGCGGCATGCGCGAAGCGGCCGAGGCGCAGTTGGAACTGCTGCTGCAAAACGCACACAACTCCGGCACCTCAGGCACCTCAGGTACCTTACCCAACGCCGGCACGCCGCCGCCCGCGCTGGCCATCTACGACGCTGACTTTCACGAGGGCGTGGTGGGCATCATCGCGTCACGTTTGAAAGACAAATTGCACCGCCCGACCTTCGTGTTCGCAATGGGGCAAGACGGCTTGCTCAAAGGTTCGGGCCGCTCCATCAACGGCTTTCATTTGCGCGACGCGCTTGACCTGGTCAGCAAGCGCCACGCCGGGGTGTTGAAGAAGTTCGGCGGTCACGCGATGGCCGCAGGCTGCACCCTGGCCGCAGCCGATTTCGACACCTTCGACCAGGCCTTTCAACGCGTGGCATCGGAGTGGCTCGACGCCGCCACGCTGCAGCGCAAGCTGCTCAGCGACGGCCCGCTGGCGCTGGAGTATTTCAACATCGACGTGGTGCTGGCGCTGGACGCTCAGGTGTGGGGCCAGGCGTTCGAAGCGCCCGTGTTCAGCGACGAGGTGCAAGTGGTCTCGCAGCGCCTGGTGGGCGAAAAGCATTTGAAGCTCAGCGTCAAACACGCGGGGACCTTGCGCGACGCGATCTGGTTCGGCCACAGCGAGCCCTTGCCGGCCACCGTGACGCTGGCGTATCGACTCAGCGTGGACGAATACAACGGCCGCCAGCGGCTGCAAATGATCGTCGAGAGCGCGCGGTGAAGCGCTGTTGCCAAGCTTGTCGCCACACCTGTCGCCACGCTTGCCCTTGCTGCACGAAGGCGTGCGGGCAGCCACTTAAAATGCGTCGGTGATTTTGACCAACGCCGACCTGCATTGCCACTCCACCGTCTCCGACGGCACCTTGCAACCTGAAGCCCTTGCCGCGCGGGCCAAGGCGAACGGGGTTGAGCTGTGGGCGCTGACCGACCACGATGAAATCAGCGGCCAGCAGCGGGCTCGGGACGCCGCCCTGGCGCTGGGCCTGCCTTACCTCACCGGCGTGGAAGTTTCGGTCACGTTCGCCGGCTTGACGGTGCACATCGTGGGCCTGGGTTTCGACCTCGACAACCCGGCGCTGAAGGCCGGCCTGGAGGCCACCCGCAGCGGGCGCGACCAACGCGCCAAAGACATGGCAGACGGCCTGGCCAAGGCCGGCATCGGCGGCGCGTACGAAGGCGCGTTGAAGTACGCCGGCAACCCCGAGCTGATCGCCCGCACGCACTTCGCGCGCTTTCTGGTCGACACCGGCGTGTGCTCCAGCACGCACGAGGTGTTTCGCAAGTTCCTCGTCGAAGGCCGGCCGGGCTTCGTGCCGCACGGCTGGGCCACGCTGGGCAACGCGGTGGGCTGGATCACCCGGGCCGGTGGCATGGCCGTCATCGCGCACCCGGGGCGCTATAAATTCACGCCCACCGAAGAGTACGCGCTGTTCACCGAATTCATCGCCCACGGCGGGCGCGGAGTCGAGGTGGTCACCGGCAGCCACAACACGTCGGACTACGTGAAATACGCCGACATGGCCATCGAGTTCGGCTTGCTCGCCTCGCGCGGCAGCGACTTCCACAGCCCCGAGGAAAGCCGCACCGACCTGGGCACCCTGCCCGACCTGCCGGGCAAGCTGACGCCGGTGTGGGACGCGCTGACAGAGCGGGTGCAACGACCCGCTTGAGCGGCTGAGAGTCAATCTCATGCACCCGCGTGAGCCAAGAGCTGACCCGTGCCCTTGCAGCGCCGCGCGGGTACCTTGTGCTCCGCAGCGGCACACGCTGTGATCGAGCAAGCGCGCTGCCGAAACGTTCACTGCCCACTTGATCGCCGACGCGGCGGTTCAGTCCAACACGGTGTGTCTGCCGCCATGCAATAACTGCGCTGTTAGGCGGCGTCGGCTCGGCGTCAGATCAACGCTATTTGTTAGGGTGCGCAGAGATTGCTTTTAAAGATTTCCTCAGTAGTGTCCGGTTAAAAGTCGAACAAGATCAATTGGTTAGCGGTGGGCGGCAGTTCGGATTGGGA
>JAYVCL010000405.1:0-8817 GCA_043749975.1 Burkholderiales bacterium | reverse complement strand
ACGTGCTGCTGCGGCGAGCGCACGTTGCAGGCGTCCTTGAAGGTGATCCAGGGGTGCCCGGTCTCGAACAGCATCGAGAGCATCTTGCGCCACAGGTCGCGTGCCTGCGTGGTCTTGAAGAGCTTGATCTCGCCGCGTGCAGCCTTGGCTTCGTAGGCGCTGTAGGCGACCTCGAAGTCACGGCCGAACTTGTCGTGCAGATCGGGGCAGGTGCTGGGCGAGAACAAGGTCCACTGGCCACCTTCCATGACCCGGCGCATGAACAGGTCGGGAATCCAGTTGGCGGTGTTCATGTCGTGCGTGCGGCGGCGATCATCACCGGTGTTCTTGCGCAACTCCAGAAACTCTTCGATGTCGAGGTGCCAGGTCTCAAGGTAGGCGCAGACCGCGCCCTTGCGCTTGCCGCCCTGGTTCACCGCCACTGCGGTGTCGTTGACGACTTTCAGAAATGGCACCACGCCCTGGCTCTTGCCGTTGGTGCCCTTGATGTGCGAACCGAGCGCGCGAACATTGGTCCAGTCATTGCCCAGGCCGCCGGCAAACTTCGACAGCAGCGCGTTCTCTTTCAATGCTTCGTAGATTCCGTCCAGGTCGTCGGCCACCGTGGTCAGGTAGCAGCTCGACAGTTGCGAGCGCCGCGTGCCGGCGTTGAACAGGGTGGGCGTGCTGCTCATGAAGTCGAAGCTGGACAGTACTTCGTAGAACTCGATGGCGCGCGCTTCGCGGTCGATCTCGTTCAGTGCGAGGCCCATCGCCACGCGCATGAAAAATGCCTGCGGCAGCTCGATGCGCACTTCGTCGATGTGCAAAAAGTAGCGATCGAACAGGGTCTGCAGGCCGAGGTAGTCGAACTCGAGGTCGCGGTCGGCCTTGAGCGCGGCACCGAGCCGGGCCAGGTCGAACTGCATCATTTTCTCGTCGAGCAGTTCAGCTTGCACACCCTGCTTGATGTAGCCGGGGAAGTACTCGGCGTAGCGCGTGTGCATTTCTGCGTGCAGTACTTCTTCACCCAGAATTTCCTTGCGGATCGTGTGCAGCAGCAGGCGCGATGTGGCGCGGGTGTAGCCGGGGTCTTTTTCGATCAGGGTGCGCGCGGCCAGGATGGCGGCCTTGTGCACCTCGTCGATCGGCACGCCGTCGTAGAGGTTGCGCTTGGTCTCGGCCAGGATGGGTTCGGGCTTCACGTCGCTGCCCAGGTCGGCGCAGGCCGATGCGATCAGGGCGCTCAGGCGCGCCAGGTCCAGTGGCACGCGCTCGCCGCGGTCCAGCACGGTGAGCACCGGCTCTGCGACGACCGTGGGCTGGCCTTGACGGGCGCGTTCTTGTGAGCGGCGCTCGCGGTACAGCACATAGGCCCGCGCCACTTCATGGTGGCCGCCGCGCATCAGGCCCAACTCGACCTGGTCTTGCACGTCTTCGATGTGAAACGTGCCGCCGCCCGGGCGCGATCGCAGCAGCGCGCGCACCACCGATTCGGTCAGCCCGTCAACCGTCTCGCGCACGCTGGCCGATGCGGCGCCTTGTGTGCCGTGCACCGCCAAAAAGGCTTTCATCAATGCGACCGCAATCTTGTTCGGCTCGAACGACACCACGGCACCGTTGCGGCGAATGATCTGGTAGCCCAGGTACGCGGATGCCGCCGAGTTGACAGGGTTGGCGGCAGGGCTGATCTGCGCGGCAGACGACGAACGGGCGGCAACGGTTTGCATGGATGTCCTTCGATAAAAGTGAGTTGCTGGCGCGCTGTGGCGGGCGAGTCAACGTGACGGAAAGTCGATGTGGTGTGCGCTGTCATGGTCGCGGCGGCGGCCCCGCCGACTGCCGTGCAGGCGATGGCGGCATGCGGCGCAGGGCTGGTGTATGGGAGACGACAAGCGAGAAGACAAGCAATAAGACATCTGCAAATGTCTGTAGGAAAGTCTGTGGAAAAGTCTGTGGAGATTCGGTGGAGTGCAGGTGGACGGATTTGATGCGGTCTAACACTACATCTAGGGCTCGAGCGGTACTTTAACACTACCTATAGCGTATCGGGGGCGGGCAAGCACCCATGGCGAAGTCGCCGCGAGGTGCCTTGGGCAGGGCCGCTGCGCTGCCTGCGCGGGCCGTAATTCAAGCCGACGCAGGGAACACCGAGTCCGGCCACTGCAGCGCTTCGCGCAGTGCCGGCCAGTCGAAGCCGGGGCCGGGATCCTGCTTGCGCCCCGGTGCAACGTGCTCGTGGCCCAGCACCGACCGAATCGGATAGCGCCGCTTGAGCCGCCGCAAAAGCACGGCAAGCGTGAGGTATTGGGCCGCCTCGAAGCGATCGCCTTCGAGGCCTTCGAGTTCGATGCCGATCGACCAGTCGTTGCAGTCCTCGCGGCCCTGCCACACGGAACGCCCGGCATGCCAGGCACGCTCGTCGCACGAGACAAATTGCCGCAACTCGCCCTGCCTGTGAATCACGAAATGCGACGACACCCGCAGGCCGCGAATCTGTTCGAAGTACGGGTCGGCGGCCCAGTCGAGTCGGTTCGTGAACAGGTGTTCGATCGCCTCACCGCCGTAAACACCGGGTGGCAAGCTAATCGAATGAATCAGCGCCAGCGAAATGTCGATTCCCGCCGTACGCGGGCCAAAGTTGGGGGAGCTGCATCGCGACGCCGCACCCAGCCAGCCCCCGCGCCAGCGGCCCGACCGATCAGTGGGCGCCACGCTGCTCGGAGTCGAACCCGCCGTCGCCACCCACGCTGACGTTGAGGCGCGCCATGCGGTAGCGCATCTGGCGCAGCGACAGCCCCAGGCTGGCTCCGGCCGCCGTGCGGTTGAACCGGTGCCGCTCCAGTGCACGCACCAGGATGTCGCGCTCTACGTCGTCAAGGAAAACCGCCAAGTCATTTGGCAGCGCCGCCTCGACGGCCGCTACCGATACCGTGCTTGGCAACGGGGCCAGGCTGGCCACGTCGAACGGCGTGTTGGTGCTGATCAGTTCCAGCTCTTGTGCGGCGCTGTCGGTGAACACCGATTCCGGCAGGCCGAGGTCGAACGCGTCGATGGTCTCGCCGCTGGACAAAGCCACCGCGCGGTGCAGCAGGTTTTCAAGCTCGCGGACATTGCCGGGAAACGGGTAGCGCGTCAGGTGCACCAGCGCGTCGCGCGTGAGCTGCGGGGCGGGCGACACATTGGCCTCACGCGCGATGCGCTCCAGCACCCTTTCGCTGATCGACTGCAAGTCTTCCTTGCGCTCGCGCAGCGGCGGCACGTGGATCTGGATCACGTTGAGCCGGTAGTACAGGTCTTGCCGAAATTGACCCGTGTGCACCTCGGCACCCAGGTCTTTGTGGGTGGCGCTGAGCAGCCTGACGTTGACCGGCAGTTCGCTGACCGCGCCGACCGGCCGCACCGAGCGCTCTTGAATCGCGCGCAGCAGTTTGCTTTGCATCGACAGCGGCAGGTCGCCGATCTCGTCCAGAAACAGCGTGCCGCCATTGGCCGCCTGGAAGAAGCCTTCGCGGTCCTCGACGGCACCGGTGAAAGCCCCTTTTCGGTAGCCGAAAAATTCAGCTTCGAGCAGTTGTTCGGGAATGGCGCTGCAGTTCACCGCGATGAATGGCTGCGCATGCCTTGGGCTCACCTCGTGGATGGCGCGCGCCACCAGTTCCTTGCCGGTGCCCGACTCGCCGCTCACCAGCACCGGGGCCATGCTGCGGGCGACCTTCTCGATCAGTTCGCGCACCTGCTGCATGGCGCCCGAATGCCCGGTCATGCGCCGCAACGCCGCGCTGGTCGGAACCTCGGGCGCTTGCGCGGGCACGGGTGCATCGGAGCGCAGCGGCACGGCCGGCACTACAGGCACCACAGGCACCCGCGGCACTCGCGCTGCGGCGGCCGGTTCGTGCTGCGACGGCAGGCTGGACGGCACCATGGTGGGCACGGTGGCCGCGCTGCGGCCGAGTGCAGACGCCACCACCGCGCGAAACTGCTTCAGGTCGACCGGCTTGGTCAGGTAATCGTAGGCACCCGCCTTGAGGGCTTCGACCGCGTTCTCGGCCGAGCCGTAGGCGGTGATCACGATGGCCTTTTCGCGCCGCCCGGTTTCTTCGAGCCGGCGCAACAGGTCCATTCCGGTGCCGTCGGGCAGGCGCATGTCGGTGATGACGGCGCTGTAGGTGCGGTCTTTCAGGTGCAGCAGCGCCTCTTCGACCGAACCGGCAGTTTCGATGTCGTAGCCTTCGCGCAGCAGGGTCAGCTCGTAGAGCGTGCGAAGGTCGGGTTCGTCGTCGACGACCAGCAAGCTGAAGTGGGAAGGGGAACTCATCGGAGCGTTATCGGTCGGTGGCGTCAGGGGGTGAGGTGCAGGCGCGCTTCGGTTTCCGTCAGCACCTGCCGGCGCATCGCGACGAAGAATTCGTTGCGGTTGCTCGCGCCTGCGGGTTGCAGCCGATAGTCGATGCTGGCACCGTACCGCTCGCACAACTCGCGACAAATGTACAGGCCCAGGCCGGTGCCGCGGCTGCGCGTGGAGAAGAACGGTTCGAACAGATAGCGCTCCACGTCCGCAGCAATCGGTGCGCCGTCGCTCGCCACGCTGAGTTGCACCTGGCTCTCGTTGAGGGCATGCAAACGCAGGTGCACCGCCCCGGGCGCCTGGCTGCCGTGACGCAAGGCGTTGTCGAGCAGGTTGATGAGCACGCGACGCAGGTGCTCGGCGTCGAACAACGCGCCCAGGGGCTCGCTCGGCAAATCGACTCGCAGCACGCTGCGTTCGCCCAGCGCCACCCCGCCCGAGCGGGCCCAATCACTGCAGGCAGCGGCCACCTGGGCGTTGACATCGATCACACGCGCTTCTTGTGCCAGCCCCGGAGCGACTTCCATCACGTCGTCGACGATGCGTTTGAGCCGCTCGACGTTGTCGGCCACCATGCGGGTGAGCTGAATCTGCGTCGGTGTGGTGGCGTCTTCGGACAACAGCGCGTTGGCTTGCGAGATGGCCGCCAGCGGATTGCGGATTTCATGCGCGATGCCGGCCGACACGCGGCCCATCGCCGCCAGTTTTTCCTGCCGGCTGCGGGCCTGCATGCTGCGCAAGTCTTCGAGCAGCAAGACGCAGAAGTCTTCTGCCGCCTGCACGTCGCGGCGGCGCGTGAAGCGGATGCGAACCCGCAGCGTGCGCTGGGTGGCGGGGTCGAACTCGAGCACCACATCACGCCCGGCCTCGGGCCACACCGCATCCACAAACGCGCGCTCAACCGTGATGACCAAGGCCTCCCAGGCCCGGATGCCGCGCAGTTGAAATGGTGCCGGGCGGCTGATGCCGGTCGGTGCCAGCAGCCGCCGTGCCGACGGGTTGGCGGCCCGCACGCGGCCACCCCGGTCGACCACCAGCACCCCGTCCTGCATTTCTTCGATCACCAGCCGGTTGAGCTGGGCCTGTTGGCGGGCAATTTCAAGACTGCCCTGGGCGCTGAGCGCCTCGCGTGCGATACGCCCCGCCAGTTCGCCGGCCAGCACGGTGATGACGAACAGCCCGCTGCCGGTCAGTCCGGCCTGGGTCATCAACGTGGCGGCGTCACCGCCCGCCAGAGCGGCGAGCCAGGCCGAGCCCAACAAGCCCATGGCCACCAGCGCCGCTGTGGCCAGCGCCTGCAGGCGCGGCGTCAGCACCCCGGCCATCAGCACCGGCAACACGAGCAGGGCCACATAGTTGAAGCTCGACGCGCGCGACAGCGCATGCAGCGCCGTGAAGCACACCAGGTCGGCCCCGATCGTGGCCAGCCACTGCGGATTGCGAATGCTCGACATCGCTGCCGGCTCGGTGGCCGGCCACAAGCGCGGCAGCAACCACAGGCTGATGGCCCACCCCGCATACAGCACGCTGATGCCGGCCACCAAGGCATCGGGCCGCACCCCGAACGCGCCGGCCACCAGCAGCGTTGCGATCAGGGCCGCACCCAGCGCAGCGCGCGCCCCCAGAAAGACACGGTAGATGCGCTGAAACGCCGTCGGCTCGGCGCGAGCCATGCGCCGCGTCTGGTGCGACGGGAAGCGCGAATCGTCTTCGGCTTGCGCAGCGCTGGCCGAGCCGCCCTCGAAGCGGGATTCGTCAGCCTGCGTCCACTGATCTTCGGGCAACTGCGTGTCGTCGCCCAGCGCGCCGAACCACGACTCGTCGGGCTGGCGCGGCGGGCCCGGCTCACGCTTTTCGGAGCGCCGATCGCCCTGCCGGCGTTCAACGGAGCTCATGCTGGCGACCCGATCAAGCTTTGCCTTGCTCGAACCGCCTTCGCAACGAGGGCCTGTTCGCGAACCTGCTTCATGAAGCCGGATGCGCCCGCTCGTAGGCGGCCCGGTGCGCTTCGTCGCAGAACACGCCGCCGCGCCCTGGCAGTGATTCACCCCGCGGCAGGTGGGTGCCGCACTGGGCGCATGCCAGCAACATCGGCTCGTCTTCGGAGGCGGGGTCGGGCGCGCGTGGCGGCGGTTTGTTCGCCACCCGCTGCCGTCCGGCACGGGCGATGAACAGCACGGCCAGCACGATGGCGATGAGCAACAGGTATTTCATGTTGTCTCGGATTGATCCAGCGTTCAGGCGACGGGTGAGCGGTGAAGCATCACTTCCATCACAAACCGCGAGCCCACATAGGCCAGCAGCAACAGGCCGGCGCCTGCGTACAGCCAGCGAGTGGCTTGCGGCCCGCGCCAGCCGAAGGCGCGCCGGCCTGTCAGCAAGCCGGCGAAAACGCACCAGCCCAGCAGCGAGAAAACGGTCTTGTGGTCCCAGCGCCATGGCGTGGCAAACCATGCGCCCAACAGCAGCGCGATGGTCAACACGATGAAGCCCGCAGCGACGAACTGAAACGTCAGCCGCTCCAGCCGCAGCAGCGGCATGCCCGACCCCGCAGATCCAGGCGCGCCGGGGCGCAGACCGCGCATCTGTCGGTCGGCGCGGTTCAGCATCACCGCATGCAACACCGCGGCTCCAAACAGGCCATACGACGCGATCCCCAAAATCCAGTGCAAGGGGGCCCACAGCGAGGCCACCAGCGGCCGCGATTCGCCGGGGAAAGCCAGCGCCAGCAACACCGCCAACGCGCCGAGCACGGCCAGCGTGCGGCGCACGCCGATCAGCGGCAGGAAGCGGCTCTCGACCAGGTACACCGCCAGCACCAGCCACGACGTGACCGACAGCGCCGGGGCAAAACCGAAACGCGCACCGGGCTGCGGCATGCCCACCGAGGCCGCGTCGAACCCGATGGCCAGCGCATGCGCGACCCAGCCGATCAACAGCGGCACACGAACCGCACGACCGGGCCGGCCGGCCAACGCCGCAGCAGTTCCGTAAGCGACCAGCGCAACCACGCTGGGCAGCACCACCGCCAGCGGTATTCCCGCTGCATCTGGGCCGTTGGGGCCGAACGATAAAATCATCGCCCGAGTGTACTTTCGCAACCCCGCGCAACCGCGGGTTGCCCCAGCCCATGGCATCGACCCTGACCAACCGCCTGAGCCAGCTCTTGAAAACGATGCGCGGCCAGGCACGCATCACCGAAGACAACGTGCAAGACATGCTGCGTGAGGTGCGCATGGCGCTGCTGGAGGCCGACGTGGCGCTGCCGGTGGTGCGCGATTTCATCGCCCGCGTGAAAGAAAAGGCGCTCGGTGCCGAAGTGGCCGGTTCGCTGTCGCCGGGGCAGGCGCTGGTGGGCATCGTGAACCGCGAACTCACGGCCACGATGGCGGGCAACGACATCGGCGGCGTCTCGGACATCAACCTTGCCGCGCAGCCGCCGGCGGTGATCTTGATGGCCGGCCTGCAAGGCGCGGGCAAGACCACCACCACCGCCAAGCTGGCCAAGCACCTGATCGAAAAGCGCAAGAAAAAAGTGCTCACGGTGTCGGCCGACGTGTACCGCCCCGCCGCCATCGAGCAACTCAAGATGGTGACCCGGCAGGCCGGTGCCGAGTGGTTCGAGTCGAGTGCCGCGGACAAGCCGGTCGACATCGCCCTGGCCGCACTCGACCACGCGCGCCGGCACTACTTCGACGTGCTGCTGGTCGACACCGCCGGTCGCCTGGCCATCGACGAAGCGCTGATGCAAGAGATCACCGCGCTGCACGCCGTGCTGAAGCCGGTGGAGACGCTGTTCGTGGTCGACGCGATGCAGGGCCAGGACGCGATCAACACCGCCCGCGCGTTCAAGCAAGCGCTGCCGCTGACCGGCATCGTGCTGACCAAGATGGACGGCGATTCGCGCGGCGGCGCGGCGCTGTCGGTGCGCCAGATCACCGGCGCGCCGATCAAGTTCGCCGGCACCAGCGAAAAGCTCGACGGCCTTGAGGTGTTCGACGCGCAGCGCCATGCCGGCCGCGTGCTCGGCATGGGCGACATCGTGGCCCTGGTCGAGGAGGTCAGCAAGGGCGTGGACATGGCGGCGGCGCAAAAGCTCGCCGACAAAGTCAAGTCGGGCGACGCGTTCGACCTGAATGACTTCCTGTCACAAATTTCGCAGATGAAAAAGATGGGCGGCCTGGCCGGTCTGATGGACAAGCTGCCCACGCAGATGACGGCCAAGGCAGGTGCCGTCGACATGGACCGCGCCGAACGCGACGTGCGCCGCATGGAAGGCATCATCTGCTCGATGACTCCGCTCGAACGCCGCAAGCCCGACCTCATCAAGGCCACCCGCAAACGCCGCATCGCCACCGGGTCTGGCGTGCAGGTGCAAGAGGTCAACCGGATGCTCAAGCAGTTCGAGCAGATGCGCGACATGATGAAGAAGATGAAGGGCGGCGGCCTGA
Organism: Burkholderiales bacterium; assembly: GCA_043749975.1. Lineage (GTDB taxonomy): Bacteria > Pseudomonadota > Gammaproteobacteria > Burkholderiales > Burkholderiaceae_C > JANYJJ01. The sequence continues at coordinate 39 of JAYVCL010000405.1, read as the reverse complement.
TGAAAATGATGAAGCGCATGGGCGGCATGAAGGGCATGC
>JAYVCL010000404.1:0-2901 GCA_043749975.1 Burkholderiales bacterium | reverse complement strand
GCGCACCGCTGGCGCGAACGGCGACAGCGAGTCCCTGACCATGACCAGCGATTCCGGCGTCTTCGGCTGCGCCGTCAGCGCTCGTTTGAAGGCCTCGATCACCCGAACTTCAAGCACTCGGTAGCGGCGTGCTGCGGTCTTGGTCTTGCCCGGGATCATCTGCACCAGGCCATCGCGCTGGAGTTGGTTCAGCGCCGAGCGGATCTGGCCTAATTTCGGCCAATGCACGATGTTGGCGATGTCGCGCACGCTCCAGGTCGTGAACTCCGGCGTGAACGAGCGCTCGTACGACGCCCTGGTCAGCAGGTTCAGCACCACGGCCGCTGCCGGATTCATGCCCGTCACCGCCATCGCAATGCCGAGTTCTTCAGGGCCGCTCATCGTCCGGTTCACCTGGTCGAGTCGTGATTGCAACTCGGCAACCGCCTTTCCCTGGTCAGCCAACTTGGCCTCGACGCCTTCAAGGTGGGCCTTCCACACAGGCCAGCGCCTGGCCATATCGGCGTGGGCTTCGTCTATGTGGAGGAACTCTTTTCTGCGCAGTGCCTGGTCCATCGCCCGGAAGGCCTGCACGTAGGCAACCTGCCAGGCGACAGCTTTCGCTCCAGTGAAGCGCAGCGCGACAAACGAGAACGCGTCTTGTGTCAGACGGAACATTGGCAACGGCCGGCCAGACTTGTCGACGTATTCACTGAGCGCAAAATTGCGCTCAGTGAAAGTCGCCGGAAGGATCTTGAGAACGTTGTCGATAGCCCGAAGAACGTCTTTGTGTGATTTCTCGAAGTGCTCTGCCAGCACCAAAGACGTTGTCATCGGCGTTCCGCCTATCAACAGCAGGCGCGGTTTGAGCGCAGGGCTTGCTACATCCGATGGTTGAATTCCAGTTCTTTCATTCATTTGCGCTCTCCAGTGCCCTTGCGCCGCAGCGCAGGCGATGTGGGATTACGGGGCAACACCCTCACTCCGATTTCACAGATTCGGGACGAAATCAGTGCATCCAACTCGCTTCCCCCTGTTCTTCTCCAGTCAGGGAGTACATCCACTCGACGAGTTTTCTGGCCGCCTCGATCTGTTCCACGGTCGCGTCGGCGTGCAATTGGAAAAGGGACGTTCCGGGAAGAATAGGAAGCCCCTTACGTCCAACCAGTCCGCTTTGCTCGATCAAGAGCGCTAGGTCGTAGGTTTGTTTAAACCCGCGTGCTTCTTCAGCTCGTGTTTCTGGTGAGCTTGTCGCTGCTGTGAGTCGCGCCTCGAGCAGATCGAGCGAGCACAAATACGCGATGTAGGTGGCCTGTGCGGCTTTGCCCTGAAAGCTGAGAAAGGCAAACGTGGAAAACGTGTTCTTATCCATGCGGTACATCGGGAGGCACTTACCGTCTTTGTCAATGTACTGATGGGGTTCGAATTCCAATCGCTTGAATTTGCCCTGTTGCTTGATTTTTGCGATGGCATCCAAAACGCTCTCGTGGGACCGTCCAAAGTCCCTCGCCACCGCCAGCGATGTCGTCATTGCTTTGCCGTCGATCACCATGAGGTGTGGCTTGATTGCCTTTGCTCGCAGGGGCGCGTCCCTGGCCCCGCCTGTAGGATGGCTCCGCTTTTTCATAATCTCTCTCCTATGGTTTTCAAGGCGCTTCTGCCACTGAAGACTGAACAAAAAACGGCGTCGAAAGCGATGCCGTCGCTCGCCGCCGGCGGCCGCGCGCGAGTCGTCAACGCAACGCGGACACGCCACCGGTTGAACTGCCAGCACCGCACAGCGTGCGTCGCAGTTCCTCGGTTCCGATTTCCTGTGTCCTCGATCACGGCGCTCTCCGCCGTGTGGTCACTGGCCCACCAGTCAAGTTGTCCACAGATTCGGTGGACAACTCACCATCGCTCGCGCTTTGCGCAAGCCCCTGTGGGCTGCGAGCTGGGTTGCTCCAAGAAGCGGCACCCTCCGCCCGATCTGCACAATGCCACTGTCCGGCGCAGTAGTCCAGACCTCCGCTCCCCGCAGCATCCTGCTCCGCCGCCGTCATCTGCCTGCCACAGCACTCCTTCGTCAGCGTTGCCTCGGCACCACCACAGACCATGCACAGGATCAGCCCGCCCCGGCAGAAAGCGCAGAAGGTCAAGTTGCATCCGCTGCCACAGGTAAACCATTTGTGTTCCATCCCGTCCCTCCAGCCATCAAAACCAAGAACCCCAAGCCCGACGCACTGCGTGTTTCATTGCTTGCCCCGTTTCCCGGCCGCGGTCAGCCGTCGCGGCTGCAATGTCGCCAGGACATGAATTGCCAGCCCTCCCAGTGCAATCGCGAGGAACCAACCAGACGCCCCGAAAGTGATCGCTGCGGCGCACAAAACGACCCCGACCCAAGACAGCCAGCGGGGCATCTGGAAACCCGGCTTCGTGGTTTCGGCCCCGCCGCGCGGCACGTCGCTCGTGTTCATGGCGTCCCCTCAACTTCCGACTTCACGATCACCGGCACATAGCAGGGTGTGCCGTCCACCTCGGCAACCCTGTGGGCGGTCTCCAGCATCGCCGCGCCAGCGCCTGCCAACTCGAACTCGAACGGGTCGCCCGTCACCCAGCCACCCACACGCCGCACCTCAAGCGCCACTGCCAACCCCTTGCGCAATTGCCCGGCAAAGGCCGCAGCCGCTCCAGCAGCCATCGGCATGACCCGTTCCTGGTCAGGGCGCAAGCGCACTCGCATCGCGTCACCCCTCAACCGTTCCGGCTGATCCGGCGCATCGACCTCATTGATTTGTTTGCTCGTCGTCATTGCTCACTCGCTTACTTCGTTGGCTGTTGAACTCATCGACATCAGGGCAGCCTGGTACCGGCTTAGGCTTCCATCCCACTTCAAACCCGCTGCTCGCTCAGTGACCGCGTGGTCTCCAGTACCTGCTCCGC
>JAYVCL010000403.1:0-14454 GCA_043749975.1 Burkholderiales bacterium | reverse complement strand
ATGAAATACAGGCTTGCATAGTTGAGCGTGAACAGCGTGGGCAGCAGCACCCAGGAGCAAACCACCGTGCTCAGCGCCAGCAGCACATGCGGCACATGCGGCACAGCATGCCGGCTGCCGGGCAGTTTGGCGGCAGACAACTCGTACACGATGGCCACCAGACTGGCCAACGCAGCCAACACCACGATCGTCAGCACCGCCGCCGCGCTCTCGGCATGCTTGGTGGCAACCCGCCGCAGTTGACCGTGGTCGGCTCGCAGCATGAATGCGCCGATCAACACCAGGTAGGTCCAGGTGCCGATGTTCCAGCCCACCAGTGCGCGCGTGACGGGGCTGCTCAGACCCGGCAGCAGCAGCGCAGCCGCCACGCCGACCGCCAGCGACGCGAACAAGCGGGGCCGCGAGGTGATGAAGTTCATGCGCTTGCGATCCGCTCGAAACGCGGCACCGACATGCCGCCCACCGCCAGGGTGCCGAAGAACATCGCGTGCGGGCGCACCCACCTGCCACTGTCGTTGTACAGCGCGCGGTACACCACCAGCGGCTCGTTGGTTTCGCTGTGGCGGGCCACGCCGATGACTTCGTACTCGCCGCCTTTGTAGTGGCGGTAGCGGCCGAGTGGCGTATCAGGCAACTCGGGCAATTCGGGCAAGGGCATGTCAGGCTGGGTCATGGCGCGCAAGGATAATCCCGCGCATGCATCCGAACGCTCTGCTTGAACTTTCCACCGACTTGCTGCACAAGGTGATGCAGTTCGATTCGCCCGCCGACCGGGTGGTGTCCGACTTCTTTCGCTTTCACCGCGCGCTGGGTTCGCGCGAGCGCCACACGCTGGCTGAAACCACCTACACCGTGTTGCGCCAGCGGTTGCTGTTTCAGCACCTGGCGCAATCGGGCAAGGGCGAGATGGAGCGCCGGCTGGCGCTGCTGGGCTGGCAGGGCAACGCCGGCTTTCTGCGTGCGGCGCTGACCGAACAAGAGCAGCAGTGGCTGGAGCAAGTCGCCACCATCGACAAAGCGACCTTGCCCGACAAGCTGCGCCACAACCTGCCCGAATGGTTGGCCGAGGTGCTGCAGCTTGAGCTGGGCGATCAGTTCTGGCCGCTGATGGACAGCTTGAATGCGCCGGCCGGGCTCGACCTGCGCGTCAACGCCTTCAAGGCCAAGCGCGAAGACGTGCAGGCCGCGCTGCTGGCCGGTGGCATTGCCGCAGAGATCACGCCGTACTCGCCATTGGGCCTGCGTGTGCAGGGCAAGCCGGCCTTGAACAAGCTGGAGGTTTTCACACGCGGCGACGTGGAAGTGCAAGATGAAGGCAGCCAGTTGCTGGCTTTGTTGACAGATGCCAAGCGTGGCGAAATGGTGGTGGACTTTTGCGCTGGCGCGGGCGGCAAGACACTGGCGCTCGGCGCGTCGATGCGCAACACCGGTCGGCTGTATGCGTTCGACACCTCGGGCCACCGGCTGGCTGCGCTCAAGCCAAGGCTGGCACGCAGCGGCCTGTCCAACGTCTACCCAGTGCAGATTGCGCATGAGCGCGACGACCGCATCAAGCGCCTGTCGGGCAAGATCGACCGCGTGTTGGTCGATGCGCCGTGCTCCGGCCTGGGCACGCTGCGCCGCAACCCCGACTTGAGATGGCGGCAAACGCCGCAGTCGGTTCAGGAGATGAGCGTGAAGCAGGCTGCCATTCTGGCCAGTGCAGCCCGGCTGCTGAAGCCCGGCGGACGGCTGGTGTATGCGACGTGCAGCCTGCTGAGCGCCGAAAACGAAGCCGTGGCGACTGCGTTCAGCGAGGCGAACGCCGGCAGTTTCACGCCGGTGCCGGCTGGTGACGCGTTGGCGCGTGCGCACGTGGCCCAGGCCGAAACCCTGGTTCGCGGCGACTTTCTGCGACTGTGGCCACATCGCCACGGAACCGACGGTTTTTTCGCGGCGGTGTGGGAACGCGGTTGATCTGGTGCCAAACGGCACCATCTTCACTGAATTGACAGTGAGGCGCGCCTCAGTTTGAGTGACTGCCCGGCCCTGATCGCTTTACAATCGAAGACGAGTCCCGCATGGACTCATACAAGGCAGCTTGATGAACATTTTGATGTCGGTTTGGGACGGCTTGATTGATTGGCTGGCCAACGGCTTGATCGCCACCACCTGGTGGCAAATCGTCTTGTACGCACTGGTGACGACGCACATCACCATCGCCAGCGTGACGATCTTTCTGCACCGCGCCCAGGCGCACCGGGCGCTCGATCTGCACGCCATACCGTCGCACTTTTTCCGGCTCTGGCTGTGGTTGGGCACCGGGCAGGTGACCAAGGAATGGGTCTCGATCCACCGCAAGCACCACGCCAAGTGCGAAACGGAAGAAGACCCGCACAGCCCGCAAACGCGCGGCATCAAAGCCGTGCTGCTGACCGGTGCCGAGCTGTACCGCGTCGAATCGAAGAACCAGGAAACGCTGCGCAAATTCGGTCACGGCACGCCGGACGACTGGCTCGAGCGCAATCTGTACAGCCGCTTCAGTTGGCAGGGCGTGGGGCTGATGATGATCATCGACCTGGCGCTGTTCGGTGCGGCCGGCTTGGCGGTGTGGGCGCTGCAGATGGCCTGGATTCCAATCACGGCGGCAGGCATCATCAACGGACTGGGCCACTGGTGGGGGTACCGTAATTTCGAGGCGGTCGATGCGTCGACCAACATTTCGCCGTGGGGCATCCTCATCGGCGGTGAAGAGTTGCACAACAACCACCACACCTACCCCACGTCGGCGAAGCTGTCGGTGAAGCCCTTCGAGTTCGACATCGGCTGGATGTACATCCGCATGCTTGAGATCGCCGGGTTGGCCACGGTTCGCAAAACTCCGCCGATGTTGAAGCTGGGCAACCTGAAGCCGGTGGCTGACTCGCAGACGCTCGAAGCCATCATCGCCAACCGCTACGAGGTGATGGCCAAGTACGCCAAGCACCTGCGCAGCGCCTGCCGCATCGAACTGGACCGCCTCAAGTCTGAAGGGGCCGAGAACACCGCGAGGTGGAAAGAAATGCGCCTCGCCAAGCGCTGGCTGCACCGCGACGAAGACAAAATTCCCCATGGGGTGAAAGCGCAGGTCGCGAATGCCTGGGCGCAAAATCACAAGCTGACCCAACTGGTGACGATGCGCGAAGAGTTGCGCCAACTCTGGACCCGCACCAACGTGTCGGCCGAGCAACTCGTCGCCGACTTGCAAGCCTGGTGCAAGAAGGCCGAAGAAAGCGGTATCGCTGCGTTGCAAGATTTCGCGTTGAAGCTGCGCGCGGTGCGTGTGTAGAAGCAAGCGCTCAAATGAAAAAGGCCCGCAATGCGCGGGCCTTTTTTCATTTCTTCGCAGCCTTGAGGCGGCTCGATAAAAAACCCGCAGAGCCTGCGCTATGCGGGTTTGGTGAAACTCAAGAGCCGAATTATTTCAGCTTGGTTTCCTTGTACATCACATGCTTGCGAGCCTTCGGATCGAACTTCATGATTTCTAGCTTCTCGGGCATGATTTTCTTGTTCTTGTCGGTCGTGTAGAAGTGACCGGTTCCGGCGCTGGATTCCAGCTTGATCTTTTCGCGTCCACCTTTTGCCATGATCAGCTCCTGATTCAGATTTCGCCGCGGGCGCGCAGATCGGCAACGATCTTTTCGATGCCCACCTTGTCGATCAAACGCAGCGCAGCGTTCGTGATGCGCAAACGCACCCAGCGGTTTTCGGTTTCCAGCCAGAAACGGCGGTACTGCAAGTTCGGCAGGAAGCGGCGCTTGGTTCTATTGTTGGCGTGGGAAACCGTGTTTCCCACCATCGGGCGCTTGCCCGTGACCTGACAGACGCGTGCCATGACGCTTCTCCCGTTAAAAATCGAATTTGGTTGCAGGTGCGGTGAGCAGAGCAAGCGCAGGCGACGCCCAAAACTTGATGATCATCTTCCGAAAGCGCACGCGGTTGCGCAGCGGCGTTTTTGGCAAAGAGGATGATTATAGCGTGGTTCGCAGCGCCGTTTTAGGTGGCGGCGCATTCACGTCTCCAGGAAGCGCTGCGCGTCGAGCGCGGCCATGCAGCCCGTCCCGGCGCTGGTGATGGCTTGGCGGTACACGTGATCTTGCACGTCGCCAGCGGCAAACACACCCGGCACGCTGGTCATCGTGGCCAAGCCGTTGAGCCCGCTGCGGGTGATGATGTAGCCGTCTTTCATCTCCATCTGGCCCTTGAAGATATCGGTGTTCGGCTGGTGCCCAATGGCGATGAAGCAGCCCTGAAGGGCCAGCTCCGACGTGCTGCCGTCTTGCGTGTTCTTCAGGCGCACACCGGTGACGCCGCTCTTGTCGCCGAGCACTTCGTCCAGCGTATTCCAAAGGTGCAGTTGCATTTTGCCGGCAGCCACTTTGTCCATCAGCTTGTCGACCAGAATGGCTTCCGCGCGGAACTTGTCGCGGCGGTGAATCAGGTGCACTTTGCTGGCGATGTTGGACAGGTACAGCGCCTCTTCAACTGCGGTGTTACCGCCGCCGACCACGCAGACGGTTTGCTCGCGGTAGAAAAAACCGTCGCAGGTGGCGCAGCCGCTCACGCCTCGGCCCATGAAAGCTTCTTCAGAGGGCAGGCCGATGTATTTCGCGCTGGCACCGGTGGCCAAAATCAATGCGTCGCAGGTGTAGCTGCCCGAGTCGCCTTTCAGCGTGAACGGGCGCTTCGACAGGTCGACCTGGTTGATGTGATCGAAAACGATCTTCGTATTGAACCGCTCGGCGTGTTTTTGAAAGCGCTGCATCAACTCGGGCCCCTGCACGCCGTCGACGTCGGCGGGCCAGTTGTCCACGTCGGTGGTGGTCATCAGTTGGCCGCCTTGCGCGATGCCGGTGATCAACACCGGTTTGAGATTGGCGCGGGCTGCGTAGACGGCTGCGGAGTATCCGGCAGGGCCTGAGCCGAGAATCAATACTTGGGCGTGTTGGGTGCTCGTGCTCATGCTCATGCTCAAAAGAAAGTCGCTGTGGGTACCGACGCGAGTCTGCCATGGGCTTGATTTTGTTTGGCGGCAAGGCCTTCAATCGTGACAATATCGAAAATTCAAGTCGCGCAAACTTTGGCAAGTTTCGAACCGATAACTTCAAAGGAGATTCCGTATGGCAATGCTCTCGAACCTCGACCTGATCCGCCGCGTGCCGCTGTTTTCCATGCTCACCAATGACCAGGCGCAAGGCATCGCCGACAGCGTGGTGAAGCGGCGTTTTCGCCGCGGAGAAATTATCGTCGAGCACATGCGCAAGTCGAATGCATTGTTCATTTTGCTGACCGGCCGGGCTCGGGTGCTGACCTCTGATTCGCGCGGCAGAGAGGTCATCTTGGCGGTGCTCCAGCCGGGCGATTACGTCGGCGAGATGAGTCTGATCGACAACGAACCGCATTCGGCCACCGTACGTGCCGAGATTCAGACCGACATGTTGATTCTCGGCCGCGCCGAATTTGCGCGCTGCCTGCCCGAGAACTCCAGCCTGTCCTACGCCATCATGCGTGGTCTGGTGCAGCGCTTGCGCAATGCCGATCGGCAGATCGAGTCGCTGGCCTTGCTCGACGTTTACGGCCGCGTGGCGCGCACCTTGCTCGACATGGCCGAGGACATTGGCGAATTGAAGATCATCCGCAACAAGGTGTCGCGCCAGGATCTGGCCAAGGTGGTGGGCGCATCGCGCGAGATGGTGAGCCGCGTGATGAAAGACCTCGAAGAACGAGGCATCGTCGAAACCCAGGAGAACGGCTCGGTGATCATCAAGGAAAAGCTCGGCTGAACGCTTCGGCCACAATCCAGAAATGACGTTTCCACTCGGTTCGCTGCGCGCTGACAGCGCGGCTTCTGCTCCGCCAAGCCCTGCCGGCTTCGGCGGCATGTTTCATCGAAGCGCCAGCGCGGCGCAAGCACCCGTTACCCGCCATTCAGCCACCTGGCGTTCGCAGGCCGGGTTGCTGGTGGGCGCTGTGATGTGGCTGCTGGCCTTGCTGGCGCTGACCACGCACAGCGCTGCCGACGCGGCCTTCTCCACCTCGGGCCTGTCGGTGCCGACGCTCAACAAGGCCGGTGCCATCGGGGCCTGGTTTTCCGACCTCGCTTTTTTCGTGATGGGCTATTCGGTCTGGTGGCTGATGGCCGTGTCGATGCGGGCCTGGCTCAGCGCGTTGGCGCGCACGCTCAGGGGCGGCAATGCGGTAGACGCCCGCGCCACAAGCGCAGCGCACTGGAAGTTCTGGCTCGGCGTGGCCTTGCTGCTGTGTGCCAGTGCGTCGCTGGAATGGACGCGCATGTACCAATGGGAGCCGCGTCTCCCCGGGGGGCATGCGGGCGGTGTGCTGGGCTACACCCTCGGCCGGGCGAGCATGAAGCTGCTGGGCTTCGCGGGTTCGGGCGTGTTCTGGATCGCGGCGCTGGTGGCTGGCATGGCGATGGCGTTTCGCTTTTCATGGTTGCATTTCGCCGAGGACATCGGCAATCGGCTCGAATCGGTCAAGGAGCGGCGTGTCGAGCGCATCGAGCATGCCAGAGACCTGCGCCTGGGCGAGCAGGCGCTGCGCGAGCGCGAACTGGTGGTCGAGGTCGAACACCAGTTGCACGAAGAGCATCTGCCCATCGTTATCGAGGCCCCTGTGATCGAAGTGCCAAAGAGCGAGCGCGTCGTCAAGGAGCGGCAGAAGCCGCTGTTCTCTGAACTGGCGGACACCCGGCTGCCCCAAGTCGACCTGCTCGACGCTGCCCCTGGCCGCATGGAGTCGGTGGCCCCCGAGACACTGGAGATGACCTCGCGCATGATCGAAAAGAAGTTGAAGGACTTCGGTGTCGATGTGCGGGTGGTGGCTGCGTCGCCCGGCCCGGTGATCACGCGCTACGAGATCGAGCCGGCCACAGGCGTCAAAGGTTCGCAGGTGCTCAACCTTGCCAAAGATCTGGCGCGCAGCCTGAGCCTGGTCAGCATCCGCGTGGTGGAAACCATTCCGGGCAAGACCACGATGGCGCTGGAGTTGCCCAACGCCAAGCGGCAGGTCATACGGCTGTCCGAGATTTTGGGCTCGCAGGTTTACAACGACGCCGCCTCGCAACTCACCCTGGGTCTGGGCAAGGACATCATCGGCGCGCCGATGGTGGCCGACCTGGCCAAGATGCCGCACTGTCTGGTGGCCGGCACCACCGGCGCCGGCAAATCGGTGGGCATCAACGCGATGATTCTGAGCCTGCTGTACAAGGCCGAGGCGCGTGATGTGCGGCTCATCCTGATCGACCCGAAGATGCTCGAGATGAGCGTCTACGAAGGCATTCCGCACCTGCTGTGCCCGGTGGTCACCGACATGAAGCAGGCCGCCAACGCGTTGAACTGGGGCGTGGGCGAAATGGAGCGCCGCTACAAGCTGATGAGCAAGCTCGGCGTGCGCAACCTGAGTGGCTACAACAAGAAAATTGCCGAGGCCGCAGAGCGCGGCGAGAAGCTGCCCAACCCGTTCAGCCTGACGCCAGAGTCGCCCGAGCCGCTTGAGCGATTGCCCTTAGTCGTGATCGTGATCGACGAACTGGCCGACCTGATGATGGTGGTGGGCAAGAAGATCGAAGAGCTGATCGCGCGGCTGGCGCAGAAGGCACGCGCCGCCGGCATCCATTTGATTCTGGCCACGCAGCGGCCCAGCGTCGACGTGATCACCGGCCTCATCAAGGCCAACATCCCGACCCGGTTGAGCTTCCAGGTCAGCAGCAAGATCGACTCGCGCACCATCCTCGACCAGATGGGTGCCGAGGCCTTGCTGGGGCAGGGCGACATGCTTTACCTCACGCCCGGTGGCGGCGTGCCGGTGCGTGTGCACGGTGCCTTCGTGAGCGACGAAGAAGTGCACCGCGTGGTGAACTACCTGAAGAGCCAGGGTGCGCCCAACTACATCGAAGGCATCCTGGAGGGCGGCGTGCTGGACGGTGACGATGGTGACGCGGCCAGTGGCGAAGCCGGGGCTGCCAGCGGTGAGACCGACCCGATGTACGACCAGGCCGTGGGCATCGTGCTGCAGCATCGCCGCGCATCGATCTCGCTGGTGCAACGGCATTTGCGAATCGGCTACAACCGCGCCGCACGCTTGTTGGAACAAATGGAGAAATCCGGGCTCGTATCTGCCATGTCCACCAATGGCAACCGAGACATCATGGTCCCGGCCCGCGCTGAATGAAGAAGTCTGTTGCTGCGTCCCTGATAGCGTTTGCTTCCCTGTTCGCCACTGCGGCGGCCCGCGCCGATTCTGTCGAAACATTGAGAGATTTCGTGCGTGACGTGAAGACCGGCCGGGCCAGCTTCACCCAAACCGTGACCGCGCCGGACGGCGCGAAAAGGCGCTCGTCCAGCGGCAGCTTCGAGTTTTCGCGACCGAATCGATTCCGCTTCGCGTACGCCAAACCGTTCGAGCAGCTCATCGTCGCCGACGGTCAGAAGGTGTGGATTTTCGATGCCGATCTGAATCAGGTCAGCGTGCGCAAATTCAGCAGTGCGCTGGGTGCCACCCCGGCCGCGCTGCTGGCCGGCGGCTCACTTGAAAAAGACTTCGACCTGTCCAGCCAGGCACCCCTTGACGGGCTCGATTGGGCCCTGGCCCTGCCCAAGGTCAAAGATGGTGCCTTCCAGTCGGTGCGCATCGGCTTCAAGGGCAAGACCCTTGCAGCGGTGGAGATCACCGACGCCTTCGGTCAGCGCTCGATGCTGCAGTTCACACAAATGACGGCCAACGCTGCCGTGCCGGCAGACACCTTCAGGTTCACACCGCCTGCTGGTGCCGACGTGATCGAGCAGTAAGTAGCGAGGGGTAGAGGGGCGGGGCACGTTCGCGCCCGCCTAGGCCTCTTGGGCCTGGGCGAAATACCCCGGCAGCAGTCGATCCGGGAGTTGCACGTGCGGGTGGCTGCACAGCGCGCCGAGCGTCACTGCGCCGCTGAGCCGGAGCAGGTCGTAGTGGCAAACAATCGTCACCTCGGGGTAACGCGCCAGCAAGTCGTTGAGGCGTTTTTCGTAATCGATCATGCCCTCCACGCCGGGTGCGCCCGAAAGGCACCAGGTCATCTCGCCGGAGAGGAGGAGCACCTGATGGCCCGCAGCGCGTCGATCGAGGATGGCGGATTCCATGAAGTCGATCATGCGGTCCGGTGCGAAGCTGCCAGTGCGCAAATAGGCCTCGGCCGGCACCAGCAGGCGCAGCAGTCCGTCTTGCGAGAGCCGCTCGGCGTCCCAGCCTTCGTTGCGAAAACGGCGCAGCACATCGGCACGTGAATTTTCTTCGTGAACGTACAGCACCGGGGCACCGCGCTTCAGGTGATCGAGCACATACGGACGGAACAAACGCCACAGTTCGTCGCGATCATGAAAGTGCAGCGCCACATGGCGCGGCACGCCGTGCGCTGCCGCCTCGGCGAGCGTTTTGACGGGGTCGAACGATCCGATCGCGGCAAAGGCTTCTGGCGGGCGCGCTTCGCGATCCAGGAAGCGGTCCAGGTCATCGCGCGCAAAGCGCCGCTCGCGCCGCGCCCCGACGCGAACGCAGCCGAGCGTCCCCTGCGTCGTCCAGCGTCGCAGCGAGGTCTTGCTGACGTGCAGGTACTGGGCCGCTTCTTCGATCGTCAGCAGTCGATTCGTCGCCATGGGGCATTTCTCCTTGCGGATGCGGTGGTGGTACGGATAGGGGTTTGTGCCAGTGAGATTTCACGGCACCTATCCACGCTTGCTCATGTTTAGTCGCTATGTCGCGCTGCGTCAAATAAGCAATGGAGATTTCTCAAAAAGAACGGGGGTGGCCGCTTGAAGTTGCAACGGTGGTGATCTAACAATGATGATGTTGGATGAACATGTTCGGTGTTCTCCGACAGCACGATGCACAAGTCTGGATAGGTTCGATCAACCCGCGCCACGACGGGAATCTCTGCGGCGGCGCTTTGCAGGAGTCGAAAAAATGAAGATCGGAGACAAGGAAATCACCATTCCGACCAGCATGGTCGGCAACTACCCCAACCCGAGGTGGTGGGACGCGACCTTTGCGCGCTCATTCACCGGCGACCAACAGCCACCCGACGCGATGTGGCAAGAGGCGCTCGACGACGCGACGGCGGCCATCGTTGCCGACCAGGAAGCCGCCGGCCTGGACATCATTTCCGATGGCCGCCTGCACGGCGACAACTACGCCGACCAGGCGCTGTACTACTACCTGAAACGCCTGGGCTATGACCTCAAAGGCGGCCACCTGGGTTTCCCGATCTACAGCCGCCTTCATGCCGGCACCTTGACGCAAAAGATCAAGCGCCACGGGGCGATCATGGTCGAGCAGGCCAAGGCGTTGCGTCGCGCCACCAAGAAGCCGATCAAGGTGCAATACACCGGCATTCAAGTGCTGGCGCAGTGCACCAACGACCTGCACTACAAGTCGGCGCGCGACCGCGCGATGGACATGGCCAAGGCCATCAACGAAGACCTGCGCGAGGTCGAGGCCGTCGGTGCCGACTTCATCCAGTTCGACGAATTCACCTGGCCGTATTTCTTCGAGGACTACGCGATCGAGGCCTTCAACGCTGCGGTCGAAGGCATCAACAAGTCGAAGATCATCGTCCACGTGTGTTGGGGCAACTGGGGCGGCACACCGGCTTACTTTCCTGACGAAACAGCGCAGGCGGGTGAAATTTTCGACCTGACCAAGCGCAAGGGCGAGGCGCCCGCGGCCACCGCGTCGATCATCCCGAAAGCCTACGAGGCGCACGTCAGCGTGATCAACCTCGAGAACTGCGGCCGCCGCTCCGACGACCTGTCGGGCCTGGAGGTCATCAAGAAGCATCCGCTGCCGGCGAACGTCGACTTTTGGGCCGGCGTGATCGATGTCAAGAGCACCATCACCGAGACAGCCGAACAGGTGGCGGCACGCATCAACAAGCTGCTCGAATACATTCCCGCCAACCGGCTCGGCGTGACCACCGATTGCGGCCTGATCTTGCTGCAGCGGTACATCGCGAAGGACAAGCTGCACGCGATGGTCGAGGGCGCGAAGCTGGTGCGCGCCTCGCTCAAGTGAGTTGACTCAGTCAGTAGCAATCCGGGCGGGCTCTTGCGGGCCTGCCCCAATCGGTGACTTCGGCGATGCCTGTCTACTCTTTGCGCTGCCCTGACTGCGGGCACGAATTCCGCACCCTGATTCTGGCCGGCACCAACCCGCCAAAGATCTGGTATTGCTCGCAATGCGGCGGCGACCATGCCGCGCCGAGGGACGACGTGCCGCTGGCCGAACACCCCTGGGAGCGCCAGCAGGAAGGTCGTCACAGCTACGGCTGTTTTTGCTGCGGCGGCTAGCCTGGAAATCCGATGACCATGAGCTTGCAAGACGCGATGGCGGCGACGCCCACCGACCCGGCCCCCCCGGCACTTGACCGGGCCACGGCCCTTGCGCTGTACAAGGACATGGTCTTCATCAGAGCCTTCCTCGAGAAGACCGACGGGCTCTATCGCCAGGGCCAGATTCACGGGCCGGTGCATCTGGGCCTCGGGCAGGAGGCCATCGCCGTCGGCGCCGCGTCGGTGCTGCGCCCGGACGACCACTCGATCGGCACCTATCGCGGTCATGCCCATGCGCTGGCACGCGGCGCTTCGCCCGAAGCGGTGATGCGCGAGTTGCTCGGCCGCGAGGGCGGCATCTGTGGCGGCAAGGGCGGCTCGATGCACATCACCAGCGTCAAGGACGGCTATTACGGCTCCTACGCCATCGTCGGTGCCCACCTGCCCGTCGCCTGCGGATTGGCCTGGGCCAGCCGGATCAAGCGCACCGAGCAGGTCACGCTGTGCTTCTTCGGCGACGGCACGGTCAACATTGGCGCTTTCCACGAGGCGGTCAACCTCGCCGCCGTGTGGCGGCTGCCGGTGGTCTTCATCTGCGAGAACAACCAGTACATGGAATACACGCCGATCACGACCATGATTCCGGTCGCCCGCCCGGCCGCGGATCGGGCTGCGGCTTACGGGCTGCGCCGCATTCTCATCGACGGCAACGATGTCGCGGCGGTACGCTCGGCGGTTGGCGAGGCGGTGGACCAAGCGCGACGGGGGGACGGCCCGAGCCTGATCGAAGCCGATACCTACCGCCTGAAAGGGCACTCCGCCCTCGACACCGCGGCCTATCGTCCCGCCGATGAAGTGGCGCGCTGGAAGGATCGAGACCCGCTGCCATGCCAGCGTGCCGCGCTTCGAGGGCTTGGTGTCTCGGAAACAGCCTTGGACGAAATCGCCGCGACCGCCCACGCACGGATCGAGGCCCTGACCGACCAGGCACTGGCGGCAGAGCCACCCGACCCGGCGGATGCCTGGAGCGACGTGTGGAGCGACGGAGGCTGGCAATGGCGGAACTGACCTTTCGCAACGCGGTGGCCGCCGCGCTGGCGCAAGAAATGGCGCGCGACGAGCGCGTCGTGCTGCTCGGCGAAGACGTGGCCTGCGGCGGCGTCTTCAAGACAACCCTCGGCCTGCGCGAGCGCTTCGGTGTCGACCGGGTTTGGGACACGCCGATCTCGGAACAAGCCATTGTCGGAGCGGCGATGGGCGCGGCGATGGCCGGCCTGCGGCCTGTTGCCGAGATCATGTTTTCCGACTTCTACGCTTGCTGCTGGGACCAGGTGGCGAACCAGATTGCCAAGGCGCGTTACATGACCGGTGGGCAGGTGAAGCTGCCCTTGGTGCTGCGCGCCGCCAACGGTGCCGGCGGCATGGGCTTCGGTGCCCAGCATGGCCAGTCGCTTGAGAACTGGGCGATGTGCGTGCCAGGGCTGAAGATCGTCTCGCCGGCCTCGCCTGTGGAGATGCTCGGCTTGCTGGCGGCGGCGATCCGCGACGATGACCCGGTGATGGTCTTCGAACACAAGGCCTTGTACGCCAGCAAGGAAGACTGCCCGCCCGGCGATTGCCTCATCCCGCTGGGTTGCGCCCGAACGCTGCGCGAAGGCGGCGACGTGACGCTCATCGGGCTGTCGATCACTGTGGGCATCTGCGTCAAGGCGGCGGCAGAACTTGCTGCCGCCGGCCTGGACGCCGAAGTGCTGGACCTGAGGTGTCTGGTGCCGCTCGACGCCGCCTGCGTGCTGCGCTCGGTGCGCAAGACAGGCCGGGTCGTCATCGTTGAAGAAAACCCGGGTCAGCTCGGCTGGGGCGCAGCGATTGCGGCCATTCTTGCGGAGGAAGCGTGGGCCGATCTGGCCGCGCCCGTGATCCGGGTCAGCGGCGCAAATGTGCCCCTGCCAGTCGCGTCGCAACTCGAAGCGGAAGTCCTCGTTTCGCCTGCGCGTGTCGTCGCTGCCGCCACTGCACTGTGCAGCGGCAGCAAGTCACAAACCAAGCTACGGAAAAGGTGAAGGCAATGGAAATTCGAGGTCAAGAGGTTTTACTTCCGCTGTCGGCGGTGTCTGCGTTCCCGCGTCCGCATTGGCTGCAGGGGCGCGTGCTTGGATCGTTGAACGAGCCGGTCTACCGCAGCAACAATTTGCGTGTCACGTATGAGGACGCGTGCAAGCTGTGCGCCCGCGAGCAGGAAGAGGCAGGGCTCGACATCCTGACGGATGGCGCCCAGTACTACGAATGGGAGGCGCCGGGATTCCAGCTCGAGCCGATCTTCCACTTCATTCCGGAATGCCTCGGCGGCTTCAAACCCTACGGCCCGCCTGGCGAAGGCGCGAAGTACGGGCCCTTCTACAAGGCGATCGTCCACGACAAGGTGACCTGGGAGCGGCCGATCTTCGAGCCCGTCGTCTATGCGATGCAGAACGCGACGAAGAAGCCGTTCAAGGTCGCGTTCCTCGGCCCGGCGCAGCAGAGCATCCTCGTCGACGACCGCCACTACGGCGACCCGAAGAAGCTGGCGATGGCCATCGCCGCGGCGATGAACAAGGAGCTGAAGTACCTCGTCGAGATCGGTCTGGAGGCGGTGCAGTTGATCGACGTGCTCGCGCCGTACACGCAGGACCTGTGGCAGATCGAGGCGCAGAACGCGATGTTCGACGGCGTCAAGGCGATCAAGTTCTGGCACATCTGCTACGGCAGCGTCGACGGCCAGCGCGACGTGTTCGAAGGCAAGGCGGCGCAGATGATGCCGCTGTTCAAGGAATGCTCGGCCGACGTGATCCACCTCGAGTTCGCCAACAAGGGCTTCGACGAGCTGGACGCGTTCCGCAACTTCCCGAAGAACAAAGTGCTCGGCGTCGGCGTCGTCGATGCGAAGAACACGGTCGTCGAGACGCCGGAGGTGATCGCCGGGCGCATCCGCAACGCGCTGAAGATCGTTCCCGCCGACCGACTTCTGGTGGCACCGGATTGCGGCCTCGGCTACTTCAGCCGCACCGTGGCCTATGCGAAGCTGCGGGCCATGGGTGAAGCCACCAGACAGGTGCGCAAGACGCTCTAAAACTCGTCA
>JAYVCL010000402.1:0-9002 GCA_043749975.1 Burkholderiales bacterium | reverse complement strand
GGCGCACGCTGGGGCGTAACCCGACTTGCCACTTGACTTGCCTTCCCATCGGATGGGAAAGACATCGGTACGGCCACGAAACAGGCGGCGAAACAACGCTACCTTTTCAAAGGTGGAAAGACGTGATGGTTCTGACGCCGGGACGGGCGGCGCAGGCTCCGGCGGCAAGCGCCACGCAATTCCGCGCGATTCCAGTAGCGCGATCAGGCGGGCGTTTTCGGTTTGCAGCGCCGTGAGCACATTGCGCTCAGACAAAGAACTCTCCCGCTATCACCGCCCCACATTGCGGGCAGACAAAATTGCCCTCGTCCGCTGCGGCGAAGCGTAGGCCGGAGTCGGCAGCGTCCGCCGCATCGGCTTGATAGGTGACCAGTCGGTTATCGATAAGCACATCTTCCCGCACGCCGCAGTGCGCGCAATCCAGCAATTCTCGGTCGCCGATGAATAGTCCTGTGATTTCGGCTTGTTGGTGAATTTTTCGCAGCTGCACGATCAGTTCGGCAGCGGTGTGGTCGTGGATGGCGAAATGCTGCTTTTTCTGTACCTTGGCGAAAAAAATTTGGGTTGTGGGGGCGACCTTGTTGTAGTCGACCGCTGTGGCGTAGATGCCGGTGATCTTCTGGTAGAACTTGCGCTCGCTGAGGCGAATCTCGCGAATTTCTGCCAGCAAGCGCTCGAAATAATCCTCCCCGAGAAAAGCGCCGTTCTCCATCCGCCTTTTTATGAAGGACGTAGCCCTTGATAGCGAACTCGCGCAGCAGCCGCGTCGCCCATTGCCGGAACTGGGTAGCGCGCAATGAGTTGACCCGATACCCCACAGAGATGATGGCATCGAGGTTGTAAAACTGGGTCAAGTAACTTTTGCCGTCGGCGGCAGTGTTCCGGAATTTCCGGATAGCTGATTCCTCGCTCAACTCCCCACTGGCAAAGATATTCTTCAGGTGTTCGCTGATGGTGCGGACGTCCACGGCAAAAAGCTCGGCCATCAGCTTTTGCGTCAGCCAGACGGTTTTGTTCTCGTAGCGGGCTTCAATACTCTGCTCACCGGCCTGGCCGGTAATTATCAGGAACTCGGCAGTGCTGTTGCGGATCGGTTTTTTGTCGTTATCGCTCATAGCAATGCTCTCACGGGCGCGCGTGTCGCGGTTGCCACAACGCCGAAAGCGCCTCGGCCTGCTGCAGTACCGTTTGCACGGCCGCGTCCTGCAGATCCGGCGGGTAGCCATACTTGCGCAGAATGCGCTTCACCAGAACTCGCATCCGCGCGCGGGCAGATTCACGATGCGCCCAATCCACCGATACGTTCTCGCGCAGGCTGACCAACAATTCGTGTGCGATGAGTTTCAGTTTGTCGTCACCCATCATTTGAATGGCGCTCTCGTTCTCGGCCAGCGCGTCGTAGAAGGCAATTTCATCCTCGGACAAGCCTTGTTCTTCACCTCGCTGGCGCGCTGCCCGAATATCCTTGGCGAGATCGATCAACTCCTGCAAAACCTCAGCGGTGGTGATCGCATTGGCGTGATACCGCGCGACCGCATCTTCCAAGCGCTCCGAGAAAGCCTTGGTCTGCACGACGTTGGATTTGCTGCGGGAGCGGATGCCGTCGTTGATCAACTTCCGCAACGCTTCGAGCGCGAGGTTCTTGCGCTCCATCTGCTGAACTTCGGCCAGGAACTCGTCTGACAAGATCGAAATGTCCGGGCTCTTGATCCCGGCGGCAGCGAGGATGTCGACAATCTCGGTGGAAACTACGGCGCGACTCACGATCTGCTGGATCGCCAGTTCGCGCTCTTGCCTCGTTGCGCCCGACCCGGTACTGCTCTTTACCAGCGCCGTGCGAATCGCCTGGAAGAAACCTACTTCCTCTCGGATTTCGCGAGCCTCGTCGGATGCCGATGCAAGGGAGAACGCCTTGGACAGCGCCAGCACGGCATCCTGATAGCGTCGGTGTGCGTCCTTCTTGCCTTCCTTGGTTTTCTCCTTCGCCGCCAACTTTTGCTGCATGTCGAGAATCCACTCAATTGCACCGGCCATCATTGCCAGGCGTTCTTGAGGAGTTCCACCCATCGCTGAGGCGTAGTCAAAGCCGTGGTACATGTCGCGAACGACTTCGTACTTTTCCATCAGCAGGCGACAAGCCTGCGACTCGTCGACGCCGGTGTTCTCCTGGTCGTTCTTCGAGTATTGCTGAAGCGCCGATTTCAGGTTCTGGGCGATGCCGATGTAGTCAACGATCAACCCAGCAGGCTTGTCGCGGAACACACGATTCACCCGCGCAATCGCCTGCATCAAGCCATGCCCCTGCATCGGCTTGTCCACGTACATCGTGTGCATGCAGGGCGCATCAAACCCGGTAAGCCACATATCTCGCACGATCACCAACTTGAGCGGGTCTGATGCGGAGCGTGCGCGTTTGGCCAGAAGATCGCGGCGGGCCTTGTGGCCGATGTGCTGTTGCCATTCCTCGGGGTCACTGGCAGCGCCCGTCATCACAATCTTCACCGACCCCGCGTTGTCATCGGTACTGTGCCAGTCCGGACGGAGGCGCGCGATCTCGTCATACAGCTTCACGCAGATGCGACGGCTCATGCACACCACCATCGATTTTCCGTCCAACGCAGCAACGCGATCCTCGAAGTGGGTGACCATGTCCTGCGCAACCAGTGCGAGGCGCTTATCGCTGCCCACCAAGGCTTCCACTGTCGACCATTTGCGCTTGAAGCGTTCCTGTTCAAACTCCGGATCGTCCTCCGTGAGTTCGTTGACCTCGGCATCGATTTTGGGCTTCTCGTCCTCATCAAGTTCAATGCGAGCGAGCCGCGACTCGTAGTAGATCGGCACTGTCGCGCCGTCCTCGACTGCTCGGCTGATATCGTAAACGTCGATGTAATTGCCGAACACCGCCGGGGTATTCACGTCGTCGGCCTCAATGGGCGTGCCGGTAAAACCAATGAACGATGCGTTGGGTAGCGCATCGCGCAGGTACTTGGCGAACCCGTAGGAAATCTCCCCCGTTTTGGCATCTACCTTGGCACGAAAACCATATTGGCTGCGGTGCGCTTCATCAGCGATCACGACCACATTGCGACGTCCAGTCAACGCCTGGCTCGTCTCGCCAAACTTTTGCAAGGTTGTAAAAATAACGCCACCCGATGCACGCGCCAAAAGTTTAGTCAAGTCTTCGCGGCTGTCAGCCTGCACCGGTGTTTGCCGAATCAGATCGCGACACATCGAAAAGGTGGCGAACAGCTGATCGTCGAGGTCATTGCGATCGGTCAACACCACGAGCGTTGGGTTGGCCATCGCGGAATGCTTGACCAACTGCCCGGCATAAAACGCCATCAGCAAACTCTTGCCCGAGCCCTGCGTGTGCCAGATCACACCCGCACGTCTATCACCCTGTGCTTGGGTTTTAACGCTGGGAAAACCGTATTCGGCGGGCTCTTCGCGCGTGCCATGCCACTGACTTGATGCACGTAGCGTCGACTCAACCGCACGCTTGACCGCGTGAAACTGATGGTAGCCAGCGATGATCTTCGCCAAGCCTGAACCGGTCTCCCCAAACACGGTGAAATGGCGCAGCAGATCAAGCAAGCGGCGCTGCGCGAAAACGCCCTCGATCAATGTCGAAAGTTCCGGCGCACCTTTGGGTGCAATATCTTTGCCGTCGGTTGTGCGCCATGGCATGAAGCGCTCCAGGTCGGCAGAGAGCGAGCCGACACGGGCGGTAATCCCATCCGATGTCACCAGCAGTGCGTTGGTATTGAATAGCGCCGGGATCTGCTTCTTGTAGGTCTGCAACTGGTTGAAAGCGCCAACCAAGGTTGCGTTGCCACTACCCGGAGCCTTCAGCTCGATCACTCCAAGCGGCAGACCATTAACGAACACGACCACGTCCGGGCGGCGGTTGTATTGCCCGACGATCACTACGAACTGGCTCACTACCAGCCAGTCGTTTTGCTCGGGTCGCTCGAAGTTGATGATGGAAACCTTGCCTGCTGTCAGCGTGCCGTCGTCGGCGTAATACTCGACGTCGACGCCCTCAGTCATCAGCTTGTGGATACGGCGGTTCTCTTCAAGCATCGACGGCAGCTCGGACTGCATTACCTTGCGGATCGCATCCTGACGCGCATCCAATGGCATCCCTGGATTGAGCAATGCAACGGCGTCCTCCAAGCGGCGCTGAAGCACCACCACATCGTGACTGTCACGCTCAGGGCGATGGCCATCGGGGCCGATGTTTTCTTCTTGCTCGATGCTGTAGCCAAGCCCTCGCAGTTGCTCTAGTAGTGCCAGCTCAACAGCGGCTTCAGATAAAAAAGCCATTATTTGTTTCCCTCCAACCGTTTGATTTCCCGGTCAAAGTCGCTCTCAAACAACCGATCCTGCACGATACGGTATTTTTCGAACTCGCTTTCGGCGTGGGTCTTTGCCAGTTCCGCTGACACCTTTCCAGCATCACGAAGAATTTCGCGGTCCCAGAGCTGGAGGAATCCGCTCAAGCGCTTTTCCCAATCTTCCATGGTCATTGGGATTTTCCGCATGGCCTGCATTTCAGCCATGTCGAGATAGGCCGAGACAATGCGCTGCATTTGCCCCAGCTCGAACTCCGAGAGGTAGTTCTTGGGGATGGAAACGTCGTATCGGTGGATTTTCCCTTTGGGTGCAGCCGCCCAACTGGTCAGCCCCATGTTTTCTTGCCTGTGGTCTGCGCGATCCACGATCACCTCCGCAGCCGTTTGGCCGTGCACGGCGTAGTGCATCTTGTTTTGAACCGCTGCAAAGAAACGCTTTGTTGCCGTGGCGGAAGGGTCGTAATCCAACGCGGTGGCGTAGATGTCGGTGATTTTCTGGTAGAACTTGCGCTCGGAAAGCCGGATTTCCCGAATCTGTTCGACTTGGCGCTCGAAGAACTCATCCGTCAGGTTGCCGCCATGCTTGAGGCGTTCGGCATCCATGGTCCAGCCCTGGATGGTGTAGTCCTTGACGATCTGGTTGGCCCACTTGCGGAACTGGACGGCGCGCTCGTTCTCGATCTTGAAGCCAACGGCGATGATCGCTTGCAGGCTGTAGTGTTTCGTCTGGTAGCCCTTGCCGTCGGCGGCAGTGCTTAAGTATTGCTTAAGCACTGAAGACTCCTCCAATTCGTTGTCGCTAAAAATACGCTTCAGGTGCTGGTTGATGGCAGGGACAGAGACATCGTAAAGCGCGGCCATCATCTTCTGCGTCAGCCAGATGTTTTCATCTGCGTAACGCATTTCGACGCTGACCTCCGAGTTGCCGCTGACCGCCACAAAGGTGAGGTATTCCGCCGCCGAAGAGCGAACCAGGGAGAAGGTGGTGTTCTTATGGTCGCGCCCGCCTAGAGTGGGTTTATTTTTGCTCATGGCTTTAGCTTCTCCTGTTTGAACTATTCGGCAATTCCGAACAGTTGCCCGCATCTGCAACGAAATTGAGCGCCGCCACGCTCAACTCCCCGCTCAGCAGCTTCGGCAGCAGCGTGTCGCGCAAGGTGGCGAGGGTGCGGGATTGGTGGGCGTTCGCTTGAATACGGACGAATAAGGGCGAGACGGTCCGGTCGAATGCCTCGGCTACCCGAATGCCTGGCACAACGAGGGGGTACTTCCCGGAGAAGATGACGAAAGCGAAGTTCTTGATTCCTGTCGTGCCGGTTTCGAACTGAAATAGCTCACCGTTATCGTAAAGTCGCCGAAGCCAGAGATAGACAAACTTGGAAAGCGCAGGCGACTTCAGCTTCACGATGCGGCAGAAGTTGGACGCTACCAGCGGTTGGCCGAGATTTCTCAAAAGGGCATCGGATGCCAACACCGGCCTGCCAGTGCATTGGGTGGGGCTGCCACCGGAAATTTCGATGGCGAGGTCGCCGCCCGCGAGTTGCCGCTTTTCGACGCTCGACGGCTTGAGGAATCGAGTCGGCATCTTCCCAACGCCTCCACTTTGCAGCGATGGGATGTCTGCGCCGCGAATGCAATAACACGAGACGATTTCATCGTCGGTAGCTTCATACTCTCCCCAGTCGCCGCCGATGACAGAACTGGTGAGATCATCCAGCACACCCATCTTCCAGCCTTGCGGAATGTGACCAACTGCGGAGTCCTGGAAGGTGGCGGGGAAGAGGGCTGCGGTAGCAGTGTCGAGGCCGATGGGTTTTCGACCATCGAGCTTGGCGCGGACGGGATCGAAATCCACAAACCAGCTCTGGAACAACGCCCGCGCCATTTTCTCCAGCGTCGCGTTCATCCGCCGATTGAGCTCGATCTTGTCGTCCAGCGTGCCGAGGATGTGGGCGATGGCTTTTTGTTCGGGGAGGGGTGGCGACGGAATGCTCAACTCCTCGATCATCGACTTTGTGAGAGCGGGGCGCGTTGCACCCGCAGACGCCAAAGCCAACAAGCGCGACTGGTATTCTTGTGACACCAAGACGTAGCGAAGAAAACGAGCGTCTAGCGACTCTGGTTGAGGGCGGATTATCGCTACATGCTGATTCACCCTAGCGGGCAAAACATCTGCGGCAACCTGGCAACAACGCGCCACCGAATCACCGGTGATGTTCAGTAAAACATCATTCAGTTTCACTTCCACGTTTCGGAGTTCTGCCGATTGCTTGTCGTCGATGTAAACAAGCCCGTCGCGACGAAAGCCTTCGTTGTAAATATTTTGGCTTCGAATGAGTGAAGTCGCCCCGCCTTTGTAAGCTTCCTTGCCACCGCGAGGTGTTGCGCCGCTGCCAATCTTCACGCAGACATCGCGAAGTTGAACGGTTTCTTCACCCGCCATAACCCAGCTCCGCCTAGCCCGTCGAACCACCACCTTATCCCGTTCAATAATCTTGCGAAACGACTCACTGGTGGTCGTCCAATCGACCACGTCCACCTTGTACGGCAAATTCGATTCTTCAAATGCTTCGCGTAGCGCGCCCATTTGTTCAAAGCTCAAGGCGACTGGCGCACGAATACACAGATCAAGGTCTGAGGTGTCGCGCGCCAGCCACTTGGCGCGCGAACCAAATGCCCAGACCTCTGCGCGTGGAACATGCTGCCGCAAGATGCGCTGCACCAACTCGATGTGGTCAGGCCGCATATCAAGCAGCTGCATTGATTAACCTTTGCAACAGGTCACGGGCATCGGGCAAGAACCCGGGTATGCGCTCAAAAACGGCATTGGCCTTGCTGGCGTCGTAGGTATGCGAGGTGTCATTTCTGGCATCAATATGCCCGATCCAGCGCTCGGCATCGGCGATGAGCGCCATATCAGCCGCTTCCCTAATGGTGTTTTTAGCGATACGCGCGGGCTCCATGTGATAAATCTCTTGCAATACCCGCTTTATTAGTTTTTGAGAAATATCAACGACCACCTCAAAACGCTGAATCACGCCATCTCTGACAGTCAGCAGTTGTGGGTATTGGGCGTGCTCTTCCAAGCCTTGCTCTAAGGCAGCAATGGATAACGCCAACGCATCAAAATTCAAATCTGACATGCTGACTCCCCGAATACGTGTTGAGTATTTTTCATAATTTGTACCCCACGGCTTGTAAATTTGACCGTATCGCCTGCTCCAATGTTGCCGACTCGGCAAACTGGGAATTCAACTCAGCCACAAGGCGTGGCATCTTGTCCTCGAAGGGTTCGCCGTCATCTTCGATTGCTTCAGCACCGACAAAACGACCAGGCGTGAGTACATGGTCATGTTTGGCGATTTCGGTCAACGTAGCCACTTTGCAGAAGCCAGGGGTATCGGCGTAATCACCCGCATTCGGTTCGCCGCGCCAGGCGTGATAGGTGTCTGCGATTTTTTGCACGTCGGCATCCGACAATTCACGCCGGGTGCGATCAACCAATGCGCCCATCTTGCGCGCATCAATAAACAGCACTTCACCACGCCGATCGCGCCAGCCGACTTGTTTGCCGCTATCGGGATTTTTATTGCGCGCCAAAAACCATAAGCACGCAGGAATTTGGGTTGAGTAGAACAACTGCCCCGGCAATGCCACCATGCAATCAACGATATCGGCTTCGACCATCGCTTTGCGGATATCGCCTTCGCCGGAGGCGTTGGAGCTCATCGAGCCATTGGCCAGTACCACGCCCGCCGTGCCGTTGGGAGCTAGGTGGTGATAAATGTGCTGCAACCATCCATAGTTGGCATTGCCAACAGGCGGCACACCAAACTTCCAGCGCACATCTTCTCGCAGGCGGTCGCCGCCCCAGTCGGAGATATTGAAAGGTGGATTAGCGAGGATATAGTCCGCTTTGAGATCGCGCAGCTCATCCTTGTGGAAGCTGCCCTCGTTGTTCCAGCGGATGTCGGAATCAATCCCGCGCACCGCAAGGTTCATCTTGGCTAACCGCCAAGTGACGTAGTTCGACTCCTGGCCGTAGATCGCGATGTCGCCGATGCGGCCACCGTGCTCCTGCACGAATTTTTCAGACTGCACGAACATCCCACCCGAGCCGCAGCACGGGTCATAGATGCGGCCTTGGTAGGGTTCCAGCATTTCCACGAGGACGCGCACGACGGAGCGCGGCGTGTAGAACTCGCCGCCGCGTTTGCCTTCGGCACCTGCGAACTGGCCGAGGAAGTATTCGTAGACGCGGCCGAGGATGTCGCGGGAAGCGTGCCCCTCTTCATTTAGGGCAATCCCTGAAATCAGGTCGATCAACTCGCCGAGCATCACCTTGTTGAGGGCAGGCCGGGCGTAGTCTTTTGGCAGCACGCCTTTCAGTGACTCGTTGTCCTTCTCGATGGCGCGCATCGCGTCATCTACAGCCGAGCCGATGGTAGGCAGTTTGGCATTGGCTTGCAGGTGCGACCAGCGCGCGCCCTTCGGCACCCAGAACACATTGTCGGCGAGGTATTCATCCTTGTCCTCGGCCGCCTGTGAGTCTTCTGCCAGCAGCGCTTTGTGCCTTGCCTCGAATGCGTCTGAGATGTACTTCAGGAAGATGAGCCCGAGCGCGACGTGCTTGTAGTCGGACGGCTC
>JAYVCL010000401.1:0-2831 GCA_043749975.1 Burkholderiales bacterium | reverse complement strand
CGCGCGCCCGGCGCTGTGGCTTTCGAGCCCGACGTGGATCTTGCCGTCCAGGAACGTGCCCGCCGTGAGCACCACCGCCCGCGCCGGGAAGCGAATGCCCACTTGCGTGACGATGCCTGAAATACGGTCGCCTTCTACCGTCAAATCGTCACACGCCCCCTGAAACAGCCAGAGGTTCGGCTGGTTTTCCACGCGCTGGCGGATGGCGGCGCGGTAAAGCACCCGGTCGGCCTGCGCGCGTGTGGCGCGCACTGCGGGGCCCTTGGAGCTGTTGAGAATGCGAAACTGGATGCCGGCTTCGTCGGTCGCGCTGGCCATCGCACCGCCCAGCGCATCGATCTCCTTCACCAGGTGGCCCTTTCCGATGCCGCCGATCGACGGGTTGCAACTCATTTGGCCCAAGGTCTCGATGTTGTGGGTCAGCAGCAGGGTGGCGCAGCCCATGCGCGCCGAGGCCAGCGCTGCCTCGGTGCCGGCATGGCCGCCACCCACCACAATCACGTCGAACGACTTGGGAAAAAACATTGCATTGCCTGTTTTTTGAGCAATTGAGGATTGTAGGCAGCGCCTGCGTGGAAGTCACCCCGCCGGCCCTGAAAGCGGGCCTGAACCGATGAACTGCCGACCCGGTTGTGGCGCGTGTTGCACTGCGCCGTCCCTCTCATCGAAAATTCCAGGCACGAGCGGCAGACACAGCCTGCCAGCGGCTAAACCTTGGCGTGTGAGCCCGCCGTGACGGTGCGCAAGTCTTGCGCTATTCGGCCTTCAGCCAGCACGATCACGCGGTTCGCCGAGGCGATGGTTTCGGGCCGGTGCGCCACGATCACCCGCGTCAGGTTCAACTGCCGCACGGCCTGGTTGACCAGCCGCTCGCGGTCGACGTCGAGCGCGCTGGTGGCTTCGTCCAAAAACAGAATCTTCGGCCGCTTGTAGAGCGCGCGTGCCAACAGCAGGCGCTGCTTTTGCCCGCCTGAAATGCTGGTGCCCATGTCGCCGATCAGCGTGTGATAGCCCATCGCCATGGCTTCGATTTCATCGTTCACCGAAGCCACTCGCGCGCACTCTTCGATCCAGCCCATGTCGGGGCTCGCGTCGAAGAAGCTGATGTTGTCGGTGATCGAACCGGCGAACAGTTGATCGTCTTGCATCACGGTGCCGATCATGTCGCGCCAGCCGCGCAGGCCGAGTTGCGCCAGCGGCACACCGCCGACCCGAATCTCGCCCTGTTGCGGCGCGTGAATGCCGAGCATCAGCTTGAGCAGTGTCGTCTTGCCGCAGCCCGACGGGCCGACGATCGCCACCGATTCGCCGGGCTCGATCAGCAGGTCGACGCCGCGCAACACCGCCGGCTCAGACTCTGAATAGCCAAAGCCCACGTCGCGCAACTCCAGCGAGGCACCCCGGTCTTGTTCGCGCGACTGCGCGCGCGCGGGTGCGACCACTTCGCTTTCGGGTGCGGTGAGCACGATGTCGGCCAGCCGCTCGCCTTGCAGCTTCAGCATCTTCAGCTCGACGGCCTTGTCGATCAGCCCGCTCACGCGCAGCGCAAACTGTTCTTTGTACGCAAAGAACGCGAACAGCATGCCGACCGAGAAACTGTGCTCCAGCACCAGCAGTGCGCCGACCCAGATCACCGCGATGCGCTCCAGTCCGAACACCAGCTTGTGCATCACGCCCAGCAGCAGGTCGAGCTTGCGGGTGGCGATGTGGGCGTTCATCGCGTCCACCACCCGGTTCATGAACTGCGCCTGGCGGTCTTCCTGGCGGTTGAACAGCTTGATCGATTGCACGCCGCGCAGCGATTCCAGAAAGTGGCTGGACTTTTTCGCGTCGAAAATGATGGCTTCTTCGGTCGCGTCGCGCAGCGGCCGAAACAAGGCCCAGCGCAGCAGCGCATACACCGCCACGCAACCCAGCGCGATCAGGGTCAACGTGCCGCTGTAGACCCACATCATCGCCAGGGTCAGCACCACCAGCAGGCCGTCGAGCACGGCTTCGATGAAGCTGGTGGTCAGCGTTTGCTGAATCTGCTGCACGGCCCCGAAGCGCGACATCACGTCGCCCGTGTGGCGCTTCTCGAACCACGGCATTGGCAGCCGCATCAGGTGCGCGAACACGTTCGACAGCCATTGCAGGTTCAGCGTCGCCGATAGATACAGCACCGCCCACGAGCGGATCGCACCCGTCGCCACCTGGATCAGCACCAGCAGTCCGAAACCCAGGCCCAGAGTGATCAGCAGATCGCGGTCGGCACCGACCAGCACGCCGTCGACCACCCATTGCATGAAAAAAGGCGACAGCAACATGAAGGCTTCGAGCGCCAGCGCCAACGCAAAAATCTGCAGCAGCGAACGCTTCAGCCCGCTCACGCGACCGAGCAACTGGCGCAGCGTGACCGATTGCTTATCGATGCGCGGCTTGAAGTCGGCCGCCGGCGTCAGCTCGAGCACCACGCCGGTGAAGCTCTTCGACACCTCGTCGATCGACAGGCGGCGCACGCCGCGCGCCGGGTCATGGATCACCACCGTGCTGTCGCGCCCTTGCCCACGCACCTCGGTCAGCACCACGAAGTGGTTCAGTTCCCAGTGCAGCACGCAGGGCAACTGCAACTGCGGCAAATGGTCGAGCTCGGCGCGCAAGCCACGCGGGTTCATTTGCAACTGGCCTGCGATGCGCGTCAGGTCCAGCATCGTCGCGCCCTTGAGCGACAGCGGGAAACGCTGCCTGAGCGTGGGCAGATCGGTGTCCAGACCGTGGTGCGCCGCCACCATCGCCAGGCAGGCCAGGCCACATTCGGCAGCCTCGGTTTGCAGCAGCAGCGGCACCCGGCG
>JAYVCL010000400.1:0-13981 GCA_043749975.1 Burkholderiales bacterium | reverse complement strand
CTCGCCGTTGTCCGACAGCAAGATACGGTCGCCCTCTTCGAGCGCGTACAGGACGATGGCGCTGCCGTCGGCGTAGCTGAACGGCGTGCCAATCTCCACGCCGCGCTCGCCGTGCAGGCCACGCACGGGCACACAGTCGAAGGTGGTAGCAGTTTTGAGCCAGTCGCAGTTCATAGCGGCGAATTGAGAGCGCCAGAAAAGGCGAGGTTGATTCGGCGGCAGTAAAAGGCAAATGCTACATCCGGGGAGCCGCACGCGACATCGGGATCGTCGATCTGCAACACCCGGCTGCCCAGATGTTCATGAGGCCCGTAGATCGGCCCCAGGTGGCCGTTGTGCGAGCGCTTATCGGACGGCGAGACGTTCAACTGGTAGACCCGGCGCCGCGCCCCGTGTTCCAGCAGGAAGAGGCCGAATTCATACAGGCAACGGTTCACGACGATCGGCCGCTTGATCCCGAGCTGCAGCGTCAAGCCCGGCAGGATGGCGCCAGTTTCGTCCTCGGGCTGGGCAGAGGTAAGCAACAGCCCGATATGGTTGTCGCGCTCGGACCAGACCAACGACGCACTGCACAACTTGGGCATGGCCATCAGATGCAAGACTTGGTCGTGGCTTACGTCGGACATGGGCAGATGGTACTGGCTGGCCTTCAGCTCCAAGGCCTGATCAGTAGCCCGAAGCCTTGATTTCGGCCAGTGCGAAGGTCATGAGCTTGCGACCAGTCTTCAGCCACTTGAACGGGATCCGCCCCGTTCGAGCCCTTGTCGCATGCACAACTGCATGGGAGAGTTCGCCCTGGCCACGCTTGTTGTGGACTGCCTCGACATAGGCATGCATCTTCGGGAACTTGGTCTTGAATGCCTTGCGGCCGATCACGTCCCCGAACTTTCCCAAAGTTCGTGCGCCCATACTTCCGTCACGCTTAAATAGGTCGTCGACCAAAAGGTCGTTGAAGACATCGAGCATGCTCACCCAGGCGGTCGGGTTCGTCTTGAAGTAGCCCTTGCACGCAACGATCTTCGATTCGGCATGGCGATAGTCTTTGGCGAAAAACTTCCGCCAGTTCACTGCGATGTCGATGCCCGTCATTTCCATCAGCGCCTGCTGTATGCCGCAAACCTTGGTGTCAGCCCGTCTGAGCTTGCCGTTCTCCCGCAGCACGATCTTTGCCAGCGCATGAATGTCGCGGATCGGCTTGCGAATCTCGCAGTCCAGCAGAGCAGCGAGCCACGCCGCCGCCAGCGCCACGTCGGCATCCTTGCTTCGCATCGACTCGTTCAGGAGCCGTTCCCGCCGACCTGCTGCAATCTCGAACCAAGGCATGCCAAAGTGCAGCCGCGTCCGTAGCCAAGGCGTGCGGGAGTACAGCAACGCATAGTCAGCCTGGCGCTCAGTCAGGTGCGACAGGCGATGGAGCGCGTTCCACAAAGCCGCCGTCAGCTCCGGCGTGCTCGTTCGCGGCACCCACAGCTTCTTCAACGAAGTCCGAAGGCGCTTGGTGCGCGTAACCGACAGTCGATCATCAGCGGCCGTCACCAGGCTGGCCCTGATGACCGGATAGAGATCTTGTGTTTGGATCTGGCGCAGCAGCCGATCGCCATGCTTGTCTGCCAACGCAGGGAACTTCTGCAGGTAGGTGGAAAGCTGCGGGTAGTAGTGTGGCGCGTGTTCGAAGACACGCCACAGCCGGTCAAGGACTCGAAGCGACGGATCGGCCTTGGCCAGCAGGAACTTGAACCGCGTCGAGTCCGTGACCCGATAGCCGTCCTCGCGGGGAGCCAGCTCCGCGAGCCGGCGCCGGATGCCGGGCTGGTCAGGTACCGGGCCGGTCAGCACGGTCTCCACAGGTGAGCTGACAGATTTCAACTCGTCGCGTATGTCTGTCACCCAGTGGATGTCGATCTTCCCCGACTGCGGGAACAAGCCCACGTCTTTGCTCAGCCGATCCAGCGAGACCAGTGCGTGCCGCAAGTGATCCTCGCTCTTCGCAAAGAGGCGCATGTCGTCGACGTACCGGAAGTACTTGACATCGAAGCGGGTGCGGAAGTTGTCGTCGAAGTGCTTGAGCACTGCCTCGGAGATCAGGCCCGAACTCAACGGCCCCTGCGGAATTCCGTGGTCGTGGTAAATCTGCGTCGTCGTGGCCGTCCACTTGTTCAAGAGTCGGGTCAGCTCCATGCAGAAGTCATGGTCAAGGCCAACCTCCTTGAGCATGTGGCGCAGCACGTTGTGATCGATGCTGTCGTAGAACGCCGTGAGGTCAAAACTCGCGGTCCAAACGTAGCCGTTGGCAAACACCGTTTCGGCGGCCTTGTTGAAGGCCTTGTAGCCCTCTGTCCACCTCCGATAGAACCACAGGCTGGACGCTCCTGCGTACTGGTGGCCGAACACTTGGCGGTTGTACTTGCTTCTGACGCGC
Organism: Burkholderiales bacterium; assembly: GCA_043749975.1. Lineage (GTDB taxonomy): Bacteria > Pseudomonadota > Gammaproteobacteria > Burkholderiales > Burkholderiaceae_C > JANYJJ01. Next base: position 11,562 of record JAYVCL010000400.1, on the reverse strand, counting down.
GGGTACAGCCGTTCGGCAACGACGTTGGCCATCGCCTGATAGACGATCTGGTCCTCGATGCCCAGCAGGGTGTACGGACGAAGAATGCCGGAAGGCTTCGGCAGGAATAGCTTGCACGCGTCGGACGGCTCGAAGATGCTTCGATCAAGTCGATTCTTCAGGTGCTTGTTGGCGCTGTTTGTCAATCTCCGGAAGCCCGATATCGAACTTTCTCAGCGTCCCCCGCGCAATCTCTTTGAAGGTCGTGCCGCCCGCGTGTTGAAGCATCTTGGTTTTCTGCGTCCGCAGCCAGTAAGAGTGTCGATGCACTCGATCTGGTAGTCGCGCTCGACGATGCGCCGGTCGATGGCCACGCTCGCGGGATCGAGACGCGCGGACAGCGTGGCAATGCGACGTTCCAAGTCGTCCTGCTTGAAGATCGTTTTCACGGGCCGCGGAAAGGCCTCGCGCTGCCACTCCCAAAACAGCACCTCGCTGCCGTTGCACAGGAAGGCGTAGGGCACACCGAGTTGCTGCGCGTAGGCCTTCGCCTGCGCCGCCGCATCACCTGGGTTGATCGAGTAGCGCTTGGCTTCGATCACGGCCAGCGAACGCCCATGGCGGTCGCACAGCACATAGTCAGCGCGCGTGCCGTCGGGCAGCTGCACCTCGAAGCGGACTGCGTTGGTGTCGAGCGTGTCCCAGCCCTGCGCCGCGAGCAGCGCGTCGATCTTCACGCGGGTGAAGGCTTCGTTGCTCATGTCGTTACTGCCGTCGCTACGTTGGGCATGGTCATAGAGGATCAGCGCTCGCGCGCACCCGACGCGCCGGGCCAGAGCCCGGCGAACTGGAAGGAAAGCTCGCGGTGGTGCCGCACGGACAGCAGGTACACGACCTTGCCCGTCGCGTCCACGGAGTACAGGATCAGGTAGTCGCCGTGCAGGTATTCCCGCAGTGCGTCGGCCACGCCGGAAGGCAGCGCTGCCAGTTGAGCAAGCGCCTCAGTCGACTGTGGAGGCTGGTCGAGATAACGCCGGCCCATGCGCGGGAAGCGACGCAGGTTGGGGATGACCGTTGAGCGCAACTCGGCCAGCAATCTGTCGAATGCGAAGGCCGCGTCGGCCTCGCTCAGGAAGGCCTCGATCGCCCCCAGCCTCTCCTGGAAGCTGGCGGTCAGCTCGACCCGGAACAGCGGGTCAGCCACGCTTCCTTGCGACCGGGGCGGCCTTCACGCTGCCCTTGCCGGCCACGGCCCCGGTTCGGGCACGCCGCTTCTGGAGCAGGGCGATCGCGTCATCGGCGTTGCGGGTCCGCCCGGCAGCGATGTCTTCCAACCCTCGCCTGGCGTCGTCGATCAGCAGCAGGTGGATGCGCTCACGCTCCAGGCGGTGGTAGTAGTCCAGCCGGTCGGCGTCGATGAGGGCCACGTAGCTCTCGCCGTTCTTGGTGATGATCTTTTCGGCGCCGGCTTTCACCTGGTCGGCCAGCTCGGACAGGTTGGCGCGCGCCTGGGTAAACGGCACCACGTCGCTGGCGGAAATGCCCATGACCGGCCTCTTTGTGAAGTTACAGAATTCTGTGCAGTTTAAGCGCGCTCGCCGACCTTCTGAAGCACAGAACGCAAAAACCCCAGTCAAGTCCGTGCACTGGGGTTCGTTATGAGCCGTCCCGGGACGGCTTGAGACGTGGCTACATGTGCTCGATCATCACTTGTCCGAACCCCGAACACGAAACCTGGGTGGCACCCTCCATCAAACGCGCGAAGTCGTAGGTCACCCGCTTCGACAGAATGGACGCCTTCATCGAGCTGATGATGAGGTCGGCGGCTTCGACCCAACCCATGTGGCGCAGCATCATTTCGGCCGACAGAATTTCAGAGCCTGGATTCACGTAGTCTTTGCCGGCGTACTTCGGTGCCGTGCCGTGCGTGGCTTCGAACATGGCAATCGAATCTGACAGGTTGGCCCCCGGCGCGATGCCGATGCCGCCGACCTGCGCCGCCAGTGCGTCAGAGACGTAGTCGCCGTTCAGGTTCAAGGTAGCGATCACCGCGTACTCGGCCGGGCGCAGCAAGATTTGCTGCAAGAAGGCGTCGGCGATCACGTCCTTGATCACGATGTCCGTGCCAGACTTCGGATTCTTGAATTTGCACCACGGGCCGCCGTCGATCAACTCGGCACCGAACTCTTTCATTGCCAGCGCGTAGCCCCAATCGCGGAAGCCACCCTCGGTGTACTTCATGATGTTGCCCTTGTGCACCAGGGTGACCGACGATTTGTCGTTGTCGATCGCGTACTGGATTGCCTTGCGAACCAGGCGCTCGGTGCCTTCGCTCGAGACGGGTTTGATGCCGATGCCCGAGGTGTTCGGGAAGCGGATTTTCTTGACGCCCATTTCCTCGACCAGAAACTTGATCAGCTTCTTGGCCTTGTCGCTTCCCGACTCGAACTCGATGCCGGCGTAGATGTCTTCGGAGTTCTCGCGGAAGATCACCATGTTGGTTTTTTGGGGCTCTTTCACCGGCGAAGGCACACCGGTGAAATATTGAATGGGCCGCAGGCAGACGTACAGGTCCAACTCTTGTCGCAGCGCCACGTTGAGCGAACGAATGCCGCCGCCCACCGGCGTCGTCAGCGGGCCCTTGATCGACACCACGTAGTCACGCAACACCTGCAGCGTCTCTTCAGGCAACCACACGTCGGGACCGTAGACCTTGGTGGATTTCTCACCGGCATAAATTTCCATCCAGTGAATCTGGCGCTGGCCCGCATAGGCCTTGGCCACCGCCGCATCCACAACCTTGATCATGACGGGAGTGATGTCGGCACCGGTGCCGTCACCCTCGATGTACGGAATGATGGGCTGCGACGGAACGTTCAGCGAATAGTCGGCATTGACGGTGATTTTTTGCCCGGCTTCGGGCACCTTGATGTGCTGGTACATGTGCGTGAATCTCCGCTCGCTGCGTTGGGGAACCGGTACTGGTGAAATGATTCTATGACAGCCCTGCCGCGTGGCGAAGCGTGCCGGGGCGTGTCGACTGCGTTAATCTTGCGGCCTCGACCAACGCGTATTTCGCCGCCTCCTCATGCTGTCGCATAGAACGATTTTCCTCTTCGGTTTTTGGATGCTCACAGCGCTGCCGCTGTGCGCTCAGAGCGGGCCGCAAAAATTACCGGTCATCACGCTGAACGCCGGCATGCACAACATCCAGGCCGAGGTGGCGCAAACACCCGACGAGCGTGCCATCGGTCTGATGTTTCGCAAAACCATGGGTGCCAACGAGGGCATGTTGTTTGCGTTCGAGCAAGCTACCACCCAATGCTTCTGGATGAAGAACACGCTGCTTGCGCTGTCGATTGCGTTCGTCGCCGCCGATGGCACCGTGATCAACGTCGACGACATGAAACCTCAGACGCTGCAATCGCATTGCTCGAACGAGCCGGCTCCGTTCGTGCTGGAGATGAATGCAGGCTGGTTTGCCAAGCGCGGCATCAAGGCCGGCTTCAAGTTGAATGGGCCGCCGTTTCGGCATTGAGCGGCACACAAGCCGAAAACTGAAACAGGCCGGTGATGAACCGGCCTGTGGGCTTTTGACGCGGTCTCGCTCAGGCGAAATTGGCCTGCACGAAGTTCCAGTTGACCAAGGAAGTCATGAAGGTTTCAACCCACTTCGGGCGCATGTTGCGGTAGTCGATGTAGTAGGCGTGTTCCCACACGTCGATGGTCAGCAGCGCCTTGTCGCCGGTGGTCAACGGGGTGCCAGCCGCACCCATGTTGACGATGTCCACCGAGCCATCGGCCTTCTTCACCAGCCAGGTCCAGCCGGAGCCGAAGTTGGCGACCGCGCTCTTGATGAATGCCTCTTTGAAGGCCGCGTAGCCGCCCCACTTCGCGTCGATGGCTTTCGCGAGCGCACCGGACGGCTCGCCGCCACCGGCAGGCTTCATGCAGTTCCAGAGAAAGGTGTGGTTCCACGCCTGGGCAGCGTTGTTGTAGATGCCGCCAGATGATTTCTTGACGATTTCTTCCAGGCCCATGGCCTCGAATTCGGTGCCCTTTTGCAGCGTGTTGAGGTTCACGACATACGCGTTGTGGTGCTTGCCGTGGTGGTACTCGAGCGTCTCCTGGCTCAGGTGCGGAGCGAGCGCATCAAGGGCGTAGGGCAGCGGTGGCAGAGTGTGTTGCATGGGGTTCCTTTGAAAGTCGTTTGAGCATGACGCATGAATTGTAGGCAGCTTCGACAACCCGCGCCGCAGGTCAAGCTGCCGTGCGCGCCGGCATGCTGTCCTACGGCGTCGGGTTCGGCTTGACCTGGCGCACCAGCACATCGGCTTCACCGTCGGCCACGCTGGCGTGCACAGACATGCCGGGTTCGAGCTGCACAACCGAGACGATCGCCCGGCCGGTTTCGTCACTCAACCACGCATAGCCGCGACGCAGCACGTTGCGCGGGTCGAGCGCACGCAGCCGTGCCGCCACGGTTTCGAGCCGGTGCGCTTTCGCCGCGCACATGACGCCCGCAGCTCGCGCTTGTCGTTGGGTCAGTGTGTCGATGCGCTCGGCGCGACGCTGGCAGGCCTGACGCGGCGCGGCGTGCAAGCGCAGGCCCAACAAGGCCAGCCGCTGATGCTGCCGGCGCACGCCTTCGGACGGACGCGACAAGCGCAGGCTGCTCGCGTCGAGCCGCTGCGCGTGCGCGTCGAGCGCGCGTTGCGCGCGGCGTGAAAGCTGCTGTGCCAGCGAGGCCAGTTCAGCCAGGCAGTCTTGCGTCACCGGCGCGGCCAACTCGGCTGCCGCGGTCGGCGTGGCGGCGCGGTGGTCGGCCGCGAAATCGGCCAGCGTCACATCGGTTTCATGGCCGATGCCGCTCAGCACTGGGATGGGGCACGTGGCGATGGCGCGCACCACGCGTTCGTCGTTGAACGTCCAAAGGTCTTCCAGTGAACCGCCGCCGCGGCACACCAGCAAAGCATCGACCTCGCGGCGCGTGGCGGCCACGCCGATCGCCGCCACCAGTGCTTCAGGTGCTTCCGCGCCTTGCACCAGGCTTGGGTAGATGACCACCGACACGTGCGGCGCGCGGCGCGCCAAAGTGGCGCACACGTCTCGCAGCGCGGCGGCCGCCAGCGAGCTGATCACGCCGAGCCGCTGAGGGTAAGGCGGCAAGGGGCGCTTGCGCAGGGCATCGAACAAGCCCTCGGCTTCCAGCGCGGCTTTGAGACGCAGGAATTTTTCGAACAGCACGCCGTCGCCGGCGCGCTGCATGGTTTCGGCGACAAACTGCAATTCACCTCGCGGCTCGTACACCGCCAATCGGCCCCGCAGTTCCACCAACTGCCCCTCGGCCGGCGCGAACTCGAGCATGCCGGCAGCGCGCCGAAACATCGCGCAACGCAGCATCGCGCCGCCCGATTCAGCGTCTTTGAGATTGAAGTAGCAGTGCCCGCTGGCTGCGCGTGAAAAACCCGACATCTCGCCCTTCACGGTGCAGGCCGCAAAACGGCTGCCGAGTGCGTCGGCCACCGCGTGGACCAAGGCCGCCACGCTCCAGACGCGGCGGCTCGCAGCGCCGTTGGGGGGCTCAATCATCGGCACAGCCAGCGCCGGCGCGGAGCCAGAACTCCACAAGCGCGCCAGACAAGGCTGCGCCGCCGATGAACCCCGTCACAGGGCCGTCACAATCGCCTAAGTGGTTGATTTTTAACGTTTTATCTCTGCCTAAAGATTGAGCAATCTGTTCCGGGCCTTGCATTCTCAAGCGTTGCGGCGCACGGCCTGCCGGTTGTGCACACAGTTGTCCACAGTTGCGGTGGATGTCTGGCGAAATCGGCTTCAAAGGCCCTGGTGAGCCAGCCGTCCATGGTGCCGCTTCGATCATGCAGACGCCCTGAGCCCAGGCCGGCACCGAGCCATAATCGCGCGTTCCGAAGCAAGGCTAGACCTCGACGAAAGGCCACGATTGATTTCGATCATACAAGCCGCAGGCTGGCCGATCTGGCCCCTGCTTCTGTGCTCGATCGCCGCACTGGCGCTCGTGATCGAGCGGTTTTCAAGCTTGCGCATGGTGCGTGTTGCGCCGGCCCGCTTGCTCGACGAAGTGATCGCGGTGACGCGCAGCAGCCTGCCTGCGGCTGACGTCGTCAACAAGCTGGCCGACAACTCGGTGCTCGGAGGCGTGTTGTCGACCGGCTTGCGCGCAGTGATTGCCGAGCCACGCATCAGTGAAAAGGCATTGCGCGAAGCGCTTGAGTCGGCCGGCCGGGTGGCTGTGCACCGGCTCGAGCGATACCTGACCACGCTGGGCACTATCGCCTCGGCTGCGCCCTTGCTGGGGCTGCTGGGCACCGTCATCGGCATGATCGAGATCTTTGGTTCGCAGGCACCCACCGGTGCCACCAACCCCGCCTTGCTGGCGCACGGCATTTCGGTGGCGCTGTACAACACGGCGTTCGGCCTGATCATCGCGATCCCGTCGCTGATGCTGTACCGCTACTTTCGCAGCCGGGTCGATGGCTACACGCTCGATCTGGAACTGGCCTCGGACCGCCTGGTGCCGCACCTGATGCGGTTCGCGGTGCCGCGCACGGCGGCCTGAGCACGCCATGGCGATGAACTTCCGCAAACGGCGACTCGAAGAGCCCGAGATCAACCTGATTCCGTTCATCGACGTGCTGTTGGTGATCCTGATTTTCCTGATGCTCTCGACCACCTATTCGAAGTTCACCGAATTGCAGATCACGCTGCCGGTGGCCGATGCGGACAAGGCCCGCGACAGAGCGCGCGAGATCATCGTGGCGGTGGCGGCCGATGGTCGCTATGCCATCAACCGCAAGACGGTCGATGGCCGCAGCGTGGTCGCCTTGACCACCGAATTGGCGGCGGCCGCCTCTGGCATCGCTGACCCCGTGGTCATCATCTCGGCCGATGCGATGGCGGCACACCAGACGGTCATCAACGTGCTGGACGCGGCGCGCCGGGCCGGCTTGCCCAGGTTGACCTTCGCCACACAGACGTCCAGCGGCAGCGAAGCGCGCTGAGAGGTTGACCGGCCATCCTGGCAAGGCGGTGGCCCGCATGTCCACACCCCACTGGTCGCGCCGCCTGCAACGGGCCTGGCTCCGACGCGGCATGCTGGCGTGGCTGCTGCTGCCGTTCGCGCTGGTGCCGTGGACGTGGCTTGGCGTGCAGCGGGCGCTGTACAGCCTGGGCGTGCTGTCCAGCGAACGTCTGCCGGTTCCGGTGGTGGTCGTGGGCAACCTTATCGTCGGCGGCGCAGGCAAGACGCCCACCGTGATGGCCGTGGTGTCGCTGCTGCGCCAACACGGCTACACACCGGGGGTGATCTCGCGCGGTTATGGCCGGCAAGCCGACGACGTGCTCGAAGTTCAGCCCGACACCCCCGTGCAACACAGCGGCGACGAGCCCCTGCTGCTGCGCCTGCGTTGTGGCGTGCCGGTGGTGGTCGGGCGCGACCGGGTGGCGGCGGGCCGGCACTTGCTGGCGCTGCACCCCACGGTGAACATCATCGTCAGCGACGACGGCTTGCAGCACCTGCGGCTGGCGCGCGACGTGCAGGTGCTGGTCTTCGACGAACGCGGCGCGGGCAACGGCTGGTTGCTGCCGGCCGGGCCATTGCGCGAGCCGATGCCAGCCATGCCGCCGGGGGGCAGCGTGGTGATCTACAACGCGACGAGTCCCAGCACGCCCTGGCCGGGAGCGTGCGTGCACCGGTCGTTGGCGGGCGTGGTGCTGCTGACAGACTGGTGGGCCGGGCAGCCTGCCTCGACCCACGCCTTGATCGCGTTGCAGCGGGCCACGGTGACCGCCGCCGCGGGCATGGCCCGGCCCGAGCGTTTTTTCGCCATGCTGCGAGCAGCCGGGCTGCGCCTGTTGCCGTTGCCGTTGCCAGATCACCATGACTTCAGCACCCTGCCCTGGCCGGCGCACACCGCCGATGCGATCGTCACCGAAAAAGACGCGGTCAAGCTCGATCCCGCGCGGATGGGCCGCACGCGAGTGTGGGTGGCCCCGCTAAACTTTGCCTTGAACGCTGACAGCAGCGATGCGTTGCTGGCGCGGCTGCCCTCCCCAGCAGCACTGAGACCATCATCGAGACCACCGCATGGACAACCGATTGCTTGAATTGCTGGTGTGCCCCATTTGCAAGGGGCCGCTGGAATATCACCGCCCGCCGGTCAACGAACGGCACGAGCTGATCTGCAACGCCGACCGGCTGGCTTTTCCGGTTCGCGACGGCATTCCGGTGATGCTCGAAGCGCAAGCGAGGTCGTTGGACTCGGGCGTTACCCCTGCGGGCGGCGCTTGAGCTTCACCGTCCTCATCCCGGCGCGGCTGGCGTCGGCGCGGCTGCCGGGCAAACCGCTGCTCGACATCGGCGGCTTGCCGATGGTGGTGCGTGTGGCGCAGCGGGCCTTGCAGTCCGGCGCGATGTCGGTGGTGGTGGCTGCCGACCATGCCGACATCCTGCAGGCCTGTCAGACCCACGGCGTGCGCGCGGTGCTGACTCGAACCGATCACGCCACAGGCAGCGACCGGCTCGCGCAGGCCTGCGAAATTTTGGGGCTCGACGGTGATGATGTGGTCGTCAACGTGCAAGGCGACGAGCCGCTGATCGAGCCGGGCTTGATCGACGCATGTGCGGCCGAATTGCTGCGCCAAAGCGACTGCGTGATGAGCACGGCGGCGCATGCCATCGACACGGTCGAAGACTTCATGAGCCCCGGCGTGGTGAAGGTGGTGCTCGATGCGCGGGGCCGTGCCTTGCTGTTTTCGCGCGCACCGCTGCCGTGGTGGCGCGATGGCTATGCAGCAGGGATCACCACCTTGAGCACGCCGCCACCGCTGCGCCACGTCGGCGTGTACGCCTATCGCGCGGGCTTTCTGAGGCGCTTTCCCGAGCTGCCGCCGAGCCCCATCGAAAGCACCGAATCGCTCGAGCAGTTGCGGGTGCTTTGGCACGGCGAACGCATCGCCGTGCACGTCAGCTCGATGGCCCCGGGCCCGGGTGTGGACACGCAGGCCGACCTGGAACGGGTGCGCGCGCTGTGGCGCCAAGACCCGCGCTGAGGAGCCCGAGGCGGCACGCCGAGCACGGCCTGAGTTGACCCGGCGTGGTGCGATGCCTGCGTGCTATTCTCAAATCGAAGCGGGGTCAACGCCGCTGCGCAAGCGAGTTATCCAATTGATTTCTCGCGACGAGAAAAAATAACGAGGACAAGCCATGAGACTGATTTTGCTGGGTGCTCCCGGGGCGGGCAAGGGCACGCAAGCGGCCTTCATTTGCCAGAAGTTCGGCATTCCGCAAATTTCAACCGGCGACATGCTGCGCGCTGCCGTCAAAGCCGCATCGCCCATGGGCATGGCCGCGAAGCAGGTGATGGACGCGGGCGGTCTGGTGAGCGACGACATCATCATCGGCCTGGTCAAGGAACGCATAGCACAGCCCGACTGCGCGAACGGTTTTTTATTCGATGGTTTTCCACGCACCATTCCGCAGGCCGACGCCATGAAGGCGGCACGCGTGAAGCTGGACGTGGTGCTCGAGATCGACGTGCCCGACGCGTCCATCATCGAACGCATGAGCGGGCGTCGCGTGCATCTTGCGTCGGGCCGCACCTACCACGTGACGTTCAATCCGCCGAAGGTGGCGGGCAAAGACGACGTGACCGGTGAAGCGTTGATCCAGCGCGACGACGACAAGGAAGAAACCGTTCGCAAGCGGCTCGCTGTGTACCAGAGCCAGACCCGACCGCTGGTGGCCTACTACGCTGAATCGGCTGCGCGCGGAGACGCCGACGCGCCCAAGTACCGGCTCATCAACGGCACCGGCAGCGTCGACGAGATCACCGCGCGCGCCATGGCCGCGTTGAACTGACAGGCTGAGAGCGCCCCCAGGCCGACGACATACGTCGCCCGCCCTCCGAGGGGGGGAGAAACACTTGGGGCGGCCCGGCGTTTGTTTCTCATGAGCCGCGTCCGGTCCAAGAAAACGCCGCTTCTCGAAGCGGCTTTTTTGACAATCGAACTTCATTCCATCAATTTCATTCACATTGCACCGGAGCCACAACATGGACATCGCAGGCAAGGTATTCATCGTCACCGGAGGCGCATCGGGCCTGGGCGAAGGCACGGCTCGCATGCTGGTCGCCAATGGCGCCAAGGTGGTGATCGCCGACCTGCAAGTCGAGAAGGGCGAAGCGCTGGCCGCAGCGCTGGGTGCAGGCGTTGCCGCATTCGTGAAATGCGATGTCAGCCAAGAGGCCGACGGGCAGGCGGTGGTCGCGAAAGCCACCGCCCTGGGCAAGCTGATGGGCCTGGTCAATTGCGCCGGCATCGCGACCGGATCGAAAACGGTCGGCAAGGACGGGGCGCACCCGTTGGCGTTGTTTGCGAAGGTCATCAGCGTGAACCTGATCGGCAGCTTCAACATGATCCGGCTCGCGGCCGAGGCGATGAGCAAGAACGCGCCCGAGGCCACCGGCGAGCGCGGCGTGCTGATCTCCACCGCCAGCGTGGCCGCCTTCGACGGGCAGATCGGCCAGGCCGCGTACTCGGCGTCCAAAGGCGGCGTGGTCGGCATGACGCTGCCGATTGCGCGCGATCTGGCACGCAGCGGCATCCGCAACATGACGATCGCACCGGGCATTTTCGGCACGCCGATGTTGTTTGCCATGCCGCAGGAAATGCAAGACACGCTGGCGGCCGGCGTGCCCTTCCCGAGCCGCCTCGGCACGCCGGCCGACTACGCCAAGCTGGTGCACCAGATCGTCACCAACGAGATGCTCAACGGGGAAGTGATTCGACTCGACGGAGCCATTCGGCTGGCACCGAAGTAAGTTCGACCGGGGTCGACCCCGTGCGATCCATCAACCGATGCCGATGCGCTCGGCGCCGCGCCGAAACAATGCTTCCGCATCCGGCGCGAAGCGAAACGCTGCGAGGTAGTCGTCGATGCCGTAGCCCGGCACGCTCTTGCGGATCAGCGCCACGAAGCCGCGCGCCTCGTCGAGCCGGCCGGCCAGCGCGAGGCACTCGGCGGCGATTGCCAGGATGTGCGTGTGCGCGTTCGGGCGCGCGGCGGCCTTGACGGCCCAGTCGGCCGCCTCGTCGCAGCGGCCGAGGCGAACCAGCGCCATCGCGCGCGCCGCCAGCATCGCGAACATGAGCGGGTCGAACGGGCTCAGGTGGCGCGAGTGGTCGGCCGAAGCGATGGCCGCCTGCGGGTCGCCCGACTGGCTGTGCACGAAGGCCAGCGTGTAGTGGCCGAGCGCGAAGTTCGGGCTCAGGTCAACGGCAGTTTCGAGCTCGACGATCGATTCGCCAAGCTGGTGTCGCAGCCACAGCGCCCGGCCCATGGCCCAATGCGCCGCGGGGTCGCGGTCGTCAGCCAGCACGCTCTGGCCGGCGGTCTCGAACGCCCGGTCGATCTCGTGCCCGCGCTCGGCCCAGTGCAGGAATGCGTTCTGAAAGTGCGTGAACGAGAGGCCCGCATAGGCGCGCGCGAAGGTCGGGTCGAGGCGCACCGCCATCTCGAAAAAGTGCTGCGCACGTTCGTTGTCA
>JAYVCL010000399.1:0-9024 GCA_043749975.1 Burkholderiales bacterium | reverse complement strand
CTCGGGATTCAGGGCGATGAATCCGCCCTCTTCGGCGTGCGTGAGAACCGCAGTCAGTTGCATGGAATGCCCCGAAGTGAAACGAGTTTGATTGTCGCTCCAACCTGCCGCTGCCGCGCGCCGAGCGGGTACGGCACAAAGTCTTTCGGGCGCTGCTCCTTCATCGCGGGCTTTCAGGCAGTAACTTTCTCCCGCATCGATGGGGGGAGTTGGATGTCGAGGTGATCGACCTTGAGTTTGCCGGAGATGAGGCGGGGGAGGAGAGCGTCTCGCTGTACCGTGAGCTTCTCGCTTACCTCAGCGAGCATCGACGCCTGCGCATTCATCGGTCCGAGGACCGCGTCGAACCGCCGCTGCAATGCGGCGTCGGGTACGGCGATGCCAAGGCTCGACAAGTGGTTTCGGTTCAGCGTGGGAACTCCGGCACCGACATTGAACGTCTCCAGCTTCAGACTGCGCAGCGTGTAGTAAATAAGGAACGGCGAGTTCCCGCAAAAGTCCTTCACGTACAACACCGTGTTCAACGGCCAGCTCTTCTTGTTGACCAGCAACACGGTCCCAAGACTCCCGGACCGGCCCGTGGTGATGACGGGCGGATTGACCTTGAACTCGCTGTGAAAGCCCTTGATGGAAGTGGACGCAATCACGGGATAGTGGCCTGGCTGCATGCTGCTGTCAGGCAAGTCGTAGCCCCGCTGCAGAACGCAGAAATCCTTGAACGACTTCAGTGCCCAGGACGACGGCAATCCCTTGAACCGCTGCACCTCCTGGTGGCCCGGAAACCGCATCCGCACAAACCACTCGCGATAGATTTCCTCGGCCATGGATTCCAGCAGCGTGATGCGCCGCTGGTTGTTGGCGATCAGGTCGTCGTAGGCGGAGAGGATGGCGGCGATCTTGCGTTGAGTGGCAATCAACGGAAGGGAAATCGGAAACCGCCTTAGCGTTTTAGAGTTCAGGTTCTGCTGCGACCCGCCGACCTTCAATCCCACCAAGTTCGTGTAGCTGCCTTTGAGGTAGTAGTAGAGGTAGCGGTAGTCCGCCTTTGCGTCATCCACGACGAAGTTGCAGCACGCTTGATTTGTCGTCAGGGGGATCTTGTTGATTGCGACATGACCAGCGGTGTCACCGTCGCCGTACATCGCGACGATGAGACTGTTTGGAGGAATGAGCTTCGTCGACGAGTTTTCAAGGCCGCGCTCGGTGATGAATTCCTCCGTTTCATAAACGAAAGACTTCTTGACCTCACCGGTCTTCAGCCACGGGACGGTCCCGCCAACGTAGTAGTCGGGAACGGTACGCAGCGGCGTCCCACCAGATGCCACCCATCGGCACAGCTCGCCCAGCGGAACGAGCGGCCATTCTTGGGCAGTCATGCGTCGCCCACCAGACGCTGCAAGTTCTTGGCAATAACGCTCTCCAGTAGGTGCGCATCCACGTGAAGCTCCTGAAGCTCATCAGCCCCTGCGCGAATGCTGACCATGAACTCTTCTTCCGTCTTCCCATCCTCCTCGATCACCACACCCACATACCGCCCCGAGTTGAGCGAATAGTCCTGCTCCTTCATTTCCTCCGGCGAGGCGAGCTTGCACAGCCCGGTCACGTCTTCGTACCTCGCCTGTGGAAAGCGGTCTTGCAGCCACTGGATGTGCTGGAACCAGCTCTCGGCCGACTTCACTTCGTCGTGCAAGGCCTGCACCGCTTCCTTCAGCCACTTCGTGTCGCGGCTGGTGCTGCCGCGTTTGCCTGAGGCCTTCGCCACCACAGCCGCGCGCTTCTCCAACTCGCGGATGGCCTTGTCGAGCTGCTTCAGGCTGGCGTGCAAGGCCGCGAAGAACGGCGTGAAGTTCGCCTGCAACGCGCGCTGCGCGAGGTTGTGCGCATCCACATCGGCATCCGCGCTGTGCTCGCGCTGGTAGTCTGCATGCGCCTCGATCAGCGGTGTCAAATCCGCCCACTGCGTTCGCAGATGCGCCCCCGCATCACGCCCCGCCGCAGCAGCCGCCGCGTCGTCTTCTTCGCCCAGCACGGCCAGCAACTGCGCCGCCAGCGCAGGGATGTGCGCCTGGTTCTCGGTGAGCCGCGCGATGCCTTGCGCGAAGTAGCGCGCCACCAGCCGCACGAACTTCGTGCGCCGGCCCTTGTGCAGGCGCGGAATCAGCGCGATGTTTTGCAACTGCTCGTCGCTCAGCTCGCGGTGCGAACGATCGACCTGCGTGAAGATGTTGCGCGCGTCGATGAACAGAACCTTGTCGTCGGCCTTGCCCTTGTCGAAGAACCACAGCGTGGCCGGCAGGGTGACGGTGTAGAACAGGTTCGACGGCAGCGTGAGCATGCCGTAGATCAGGTTCTTCTCGATCAGCGTGCGGCGGATGTCGGCCTCGGAATGGCGCGCGTCAGACGCCGAGTTGGCCATCACCAGCGCGGCACGCCCGCCGGGCTTGAGCGAGGTGGCGAACAGGTTGATCCAGAGGTAGTTGCCGTTCGGCACGGTCTCGGCGTTCTCGTCGCCGCGCTTGCCTTTGCCCTTGTTGCGCGGCACACCGTAGGTGTTGAAGCGCTTGTCTTTCTCGACCGTGGGCAGGCTCACGTCGTCGACGTTGAAGGGCGGGTTGGCCATCACGTAGTCGAACGCGCCGAAGCTGGCGAACGGGTCTTCGTAGTAGGTGTTGGCCTGGCGGATTTCACCGCGCAAGTCGTTGACCGCCAGGTTCATCTTCGCGAGCTTGACGGTCTCAAGCGTCTTCTCTTGCCCGTACACATACACGTCGCTCGACGCGCCGGCCTTGGCGTTCACGTCGCTGCGGTGCTGCTCGATGAACTGGGCCGACTGCACGAACATGCCGCCCGAGCCGCAGGCCGGATCGAACACCTTGCCGCCGTGCGGCTCGATGATCTCGACCATCAGCCGCACCACCGATCTCGGCGTGAAGAATTCGCCGCCACCCTGGCCCTCGGACATGGCGAATTCGGCCAGAAAGTATTCATAGATCTGGCCGAAGACATCGCCGCTGGCGTCGAGCGGAATGTCCGAGAACAACTTGAGCAAGGCCTTCGGGATCGTCTTGTTCTGCTCGGAGCGGGTGAAACGGCCGTACTCCTCTTGCGGCAGCACGCCTTCAAGCTCGGGCTTGCTGCGTTCGATCGAGTTCATCGCGCCGCGAATGGCCTTGGCGATGTCTTCTTTTTCGGGCAGGTGCAGCAGGTAGTCGTAGCGCGCATGCGGGGCGAGCGCGAAGCCGCACTTCTCGATCGCGATGTCTTGCAGCGGCTTTTCGCGCCGCGTGCCTTTCAGCGCCTGGTACTCGGCGAGGATGGCGTCTTCATGCTGGCGGTACTTGTTGTCGGCGAACTTCAGGAAGATCAGGCCGAGCACGGGCGTGGAGTACTCGCTGGCCTTGAGGTCGGAGTTGGCGCGCAGCTTGTCGGCGGCGGCCCAGAGGTCTTTTTCGAGCTTCTTGAGTTGGTCGCGATTCATGGGTCAGAAGGCAGCGCACGTCAGGCCAGCGGGGCTGGTGTGGGGAGATTGTGGCTTCGGGCGTGGCGCATCTTCACAGTGAGGCGGTCGAGGCAAGAAACTGGCTCGCGCTCAGACGCAGCGCCAGCCCCCTCTGCGCCAGTCGCTACTTTCCACCCATCAGGTTCTCGCGCGGATCCAGCATCGACGCGCTGCCGGTGACGATGCCGTCTTTGTCGAAGGTCACGGAAAACAGCTTCCCCTGCGCGCGATCCAGAAAGCGCCAGTCCCAGATTTCTTCCTGCTTCAGCGCAAACGTCTGTGTCTTGCCGGGGCGGCCCAGCAGGCGGCGCACCTGCGACTTGTCCAGGCCCGGCGTCACCACGGCGAAGGTCTCCAGCGTGAGCACCTGGCGCAGCGCCGTCATCTTGCCGTCGCTGCCGATGCTGATCATGTAGTTGCGCTGGCCTTCGGGCTGGCGCGGGTACTCGAAGGTGCGCGAGCCGTTGGCTTCGGTGTAGACGGCCACCGGCTCGCCGAACTTGGCGCGCACATCGGCCTCGGTGGCCACGCCTTCTTCAAGCTCCGCGATATTTTTCGGGTCGCAACCGGGCAGCCACGCCGTCATACCCGCAACCAAAAGCATCACCACGCCAAGTCGTTTCAGCACCTTCGCCTCCTGTCGAAAACAGGCCCGACTCTATCGCCCGTCGGGCATCCCGCGCGTTTCTGTTTCACGTCGTCGGGATGCACCGGGGTCTTGCGCGGTTGCGCCAGCGCGGTGGCCCTTGTGCGCAGCGCCCACTCATTTCGGGCCGGCGTCCAGCGCCCAGGCCAGCACCGAGAAGCTCACGAAGGCAAGCACGGTGCTGGCGATGATGATGCGGGCCACGCGCCCGTTGTCGGCACCGTAGCGCTCGGCCAGCAGCGAGACACTGCTGGCACTGGGCAGCGCAGCCGCCAGCACCAGCACGGTCAGCCCGAAGGCCGGCACCGGCGCACCCAGTGCGTGCGCCAGCAGCCCCACGCTGAGCACCAGCAGCGGGTGGAGCAGCAGCTTGACCAGGGCCAAGGGCAAAAACTGCCGCACCGGCGTGCGGGTGTGCGAATGCTGGCCGCCGCGCCACAGCACCGAGCCGATGGTGAACAGCGCCACCGGGCTGGCCGAGTCGGCCAGCATCTTAACGATCTGCGCCAGCGGGCCGGGCAAGCGCAAGTTCAGGCTGGCCGCCAGCGCCCCCAGGGCGATCGCCCACGGCAGCGGGTTGGTGAGCGCGCCGCGCAGCGAACGCAGCGCCGCTGCACCCATCGACGCCTGCCCGCCTTCGTCGACCCCGAGGTGCTGCTGTGATTGCGCCAGCGCGATGCACAAGGTGCTGGTCAGGATCAAGTCGATCAGCACCGTGCCGATCACCGGCCCGGCGGCGCGTTCGCCCAGCAACGCGACCAACAGCGGCACGCCCATGAAGCCGGTGTTCGGAAAAGCCGCGACCAACGCGCCGAAGGCGACGTTGTTCATGTCCATGCCGAAGGCGGCGTTGTTCATGTCCATGCCCGTGCCCGTGCCGGCTTCAACCTGCCGCAAGCTGGCCGCGACCGTGAAGAACACCATCAGCAAGGCGCACACCGCATAGATGGCCACCAGCACCGGGTCGATCAACTGTGCGAACGGCATGCTGGAGCCGAAGCGAAACAACAGGCAGGGCAGCGCAAAAAACAGCACGTAGATGTTGAGCCCGGGGATGGCGGCTTCGGGCAACACGCGCTGGCGTGCCGCCAGATAGCCGCACAGCACCAGGGCGAAGAACGGAACGGTGACGGACAAGACGGCTTGCATGCAGACCGCGAGTATCTCAACCCTCAGGCCACACGACGCCGCTGACCCGCGCGGTAAGCTGACCGGTGTTCAAGTTGTCCTGGAGCCCGCATGGCCACTTCCCGCCTCGCCCCCTTGCGCCGATTCTTTGCTTCGATCTGGTGGCTGCTGGACGCCAGCCGCCGTGTGCTGCTGAACCTGGTCTTCCTGTTGATCGTGCTGGTCATCGTCTGGGCGGTCACGCACAGCGGCCCCAAGGCGCTGGCCGACAAGACGGCGCTGGTGCTGGACCTGTCGGGCCCCATCGTCGAGCAGCGCTCCAGCACGCTGCGCGACACCGCACTCGGACGGGCCAGCGGCAACATGCAAAACAAGACGCAGTTGCGCGATGTGCTCAGCGCGCTCGACGCTGCCGCCAAAGACCCGAAGATCACCAGCCTGGTGCTGGCGCTCGACGACTTCTCCGGCAGCGGCCTGGCCACGCTGCGCGAAGTGGCCGCTGCGCTGCAGCGCTTCAAGGCTAGCGGCAAGCCCGTCATCGCCTGGGGTTCCAGCTACGACCAGCGCCAGTACTACCTGGCGGCGCAGGCCACCGAAGTGCTGCTGCACCCGATGGGCATGGTCTACCTCGACGGGTACGGGCACTATCGCAACTACTACCGCGATGCGTTCGACAAGCTGGGCCTGAGCGCCAACGTGATCCGCGTCGGCAAGTACAAAACCTTCGGTGAGCCGTACTTCGCCAATGCGCCGTCGAAAGAATCGCTCGAGGCCGACGGCCTGCTCTACAACGGGCTCTGGGCCACTTACACCGCCGGCGTCGAGCAGACACGCAAGCTGCCCGCCGGCAGCATCGCCCAGGGCATCGCCGAACTGCCGCAACGCTTTGCCGCAGCCGGGGGCGACACGGCCAGGCTGGCGCTGACGATGAAGCTGGTCGACGCGCTGAAAACACGCGACGAGCTGCGTCAGACGATGATCGAGCGCGGTGCCAGGGACGACGAAAGCAAGAGCTTCCGCCAAGTGTCTTTCAGCCAATATTCAGCGCGCCTGAAAGCGCAAACCACCGGCGACGCGGTGGCCGTGGTGGTGGCCGAAGGCGAGATCGTGGACGGCATCGCACCGGCCGGTTCGGTGGGCGGCCGATCGACCGCCGAGCTGATCCGCAAGGCGCGCGACGACGACAAGATCAAGGCCGTGGTGCTGCGCGTCAATTCCCCTGGCGGCAGCGCCTTCGGGTCGGAACTGGTGCGCCGCGAACTCGAACTCACGCGGGCGGGCGGCAAGCCGGTGGTGGTGTCGATGGGCGACGTGGCCGCCTCGGGCGGCTACTGGATGTCGATGGCGTCGGACGAGGTGATTGCCGACGCGGCCAGCATCACCGGGTCGATCGGTGTCTTCGCCATTTTGCCCACCGGCAACAAGGCGCTGGACAAGCTGGGCGTGCACACCGGGGGCGTGACGACCACCTGGCTGGGCGGCGCGGGTGACCCGCGGTTGCCGCTGGATGCGCGCTTTGCCGAGCTGATTCAGGCCAGCATCAACCACGTCTATGCCGATTTCATCGCCAAGGCCGCGCTGGCCCGCAAGACCACGCCCGAGAAAATCAACGAGGTCGGCCAGGGCCGCGTCTGGACCGGGGCGCAGGCGCGCGAGCGTGGCCTGGTCGACCGCCTGGGCAGCTACCCCGATGCGCTGAAAGCGGCTGCCACCCGGGCCCGCCTGGAAGACGGCTACCGGGTCGCCTACATGGAGCGCGCACCCGGCCGCATCGAACGTCTGCTGGACCTGTTCGGCGGCCCTGCGGCCAGCGCTCTGGTGCGTCAATGGGCGAGCCAGATCGATGCCGGCTGGGCCTCGGCTGGCGTGCCTGCCGCCGTGATGCGCGACGTTCAGCACGCCCTGGGCTGGCTGGCCGAGGTGGCCGACCGCCGCAAGCCGTTCATGGCGATCACGCACTGCCTGTGCGGTGAACCTTGATCGGCCGGCGCAGAAATAGGTTCAGCCCCTCAGCGCAGCCTGTCGTCCAGCACGGCCAGGCGGTCGCGGGCCACCTGTTCGCCGTGGGTCAGGGAAATCGCCTCGAACAAGGCGCTGCGCACATGCCAGATGTCGTCGGCGCGGCGCATTTTTTCGAGCCGCTGGAGCAGGGCCTTGCGGCGCGCGGCGGGCACGTCGGCCAGCAACTCCAGGCACAGGTCTCGAAGTCGGTTCACGTCGGGGGCAGAGGCGCGAAAACCGAGCGATGAAGAAAAGTTTTGCGTCAGGCTTTGAAGGGTCACCATGGTGGGCTCCGTCTGTGGATGCAGGCCGGCCAAAAGCGCTTGCTGCCGATGCGCGAGGGGTCCTGCAGAGGTGTTCATGAAGCAGAGTATTTGCGCTTCGCCTGCGGCTGCGACGGCCTGCCTCGTCGGTATTTGCCAAGACGGCGCTGCAATGCACCATCAATCTCGCAAACGTCACCCGCGCGTCACGCTCTTGTGACATTTGCACACAACTCCGGGCCGATTCGACGCTGTCTTCCGGCCGCTTTCGGCTGGTTGAAGCGAGAGGCTGAGAGGCAATCGCGTCGCTATCATCACGCGCACGCCACCGCGTGCTCAAGCCGTCTGCCCCGTGTCCACACCGCCCACCCTGAACCCTGCCCAGCTCGAAGCGGTTCATCACCTCGGCAGCCCCTGCCTGGTTCTGGCGGGTGCCGGCTCGGGCAAGACACGGGTGATCGTGCACAAGATCGCGCGGCTGCTGCAGGCGGGCTACGAGCCGGCGCAAGTCGCGGCCATCACCTTCACCAACAAGGCGGCGCAGGAAATGCGCGAGCGCGCCAGGGAGTTGATCGGCCCGCGCGCCGCCAAGCATTTGGCGGTCAGCACCTTTCACTCGCTGGGGGTGCGCATTTTGCGGGCCGATGGCGAGGCGCTGGGCTTGAAACAGAAGTTCAGCATCCTCGACAGCGACGATGTGCTGTCGCTCCTCAAAGACGCCGGTGCCTCGACCGACAACGCGCTGGCGCGCCGCTGGCAATGGGCCATCAGCGGGTGGAAGAACCAGGGCCTGAACAGCGCGCAGGCCGAAGCGGCGGCGCAGTCGTCAGGCAACGACGACGAACGCGTGGCGGCCCGCGTGATGCAGCGCTACGAGGAGCGGCTGGCGGCTTACCAGGCGGTCGATTTCGACGACCTGATCGCGCTGCCGCACAAGCTGCTGCTGCGCGACGAGGCGGTGCGCGCCAAGTGGGAAAACACTCTGCGCTATGTGCTGGTCGACGAGTACCAGGACACCAACGCGATCCAGTACGAGTTGCTGAAGTCCATCGTCGGCGAGCGCGCCCTGTTCACGGCGGTCGGTGACGACGACCAGAGCATCTACGGCTGGCGCGGTGCCACGACCCTCAACCTGAAGCGGCTGCCGCAGGACTACCCGAACCTGAAGGTGATTGCGCTGGAGCAGAACTACCGTTCCACCGGCAACATCCTGCGCGCGGCCAACAACGTGATCGCGCACAACCCGAAGCTGTTCGAGAAAAAACTCTGGAGTGCTTTCGGTGATGGCGAGCCGGTGCGCGTGGTCGAGTGCGACGGCGAAGAACACGAGGCCGAGCGCACCGTGGCGCGCATTCAAGCCTTGCGGGCCGCTGGCGGGGTAGCATCGGCAGACGGCGTGCAAGTCGAGCTGAAAGACTTCGCCGTGCTGTACCGCGCCAACCACCAGGCGCGCGTGTTCGAGAAGGCGCTGCGCAAGGCCGGCATGG
>JAYVCL010000398.1:0-4084 GCA_043749975.1 Burkholderiales bacterium | reverse complement strand
CTCGGCCAAATCGACGCGACCAAGTTCCATCAGCACGTCATCCGCAGGTGTGGCCGCCGCCTGTTCGACCTGGCTCGGCATGACATCGCGCCGGTCGATGCGGTAGTGCATGAACTCGGGCAGCCATAGCCCCGCCAGCAACAGGGCGGGCGGCAGCATGCGTAAAAGCGGCCGGCCGATAAGCCGCCAGCGACCTGTGCGTTCGGTTCTCGACACCTCATTGCGGGGGGGCAACAGCTCGCCAGCCACTGGCGTCAGACCGAGTGGCCGAGGCCGAACGCCATGCGCCGACCCGGAAGTTTTGTCATGACCGCACGGTTCCTGCGCATCGGCATCAGCGCGCCGAGGGCATAACCCGAACGGGATCGACCTTCACCGGCTGTCGAGCAGCGCACCGGCGGTTTCCAGAAATAGCGAGAAGGGGATGCAATTTCATGGGTCGCGAACGCCGCAGACGATGACAGTGGATGGGCAGCGCCGGGTCGAAACTGTTTCCAAACGCTGGCTGGAATTATCGCCATGCAGCCGCCCCGGTCTGCCGCGCTGAGCGGGCCCATTGCGCCGACCCGTGAAGCATTTGTCGGTTTGACGCCGGCGCACAGCCAAGTCGGCGCTCTGGAATCGAATCGTCGCCGCAGCTTCGCATATAGTCCGCGCGGCGCGAACGTGTCGTCAGTGAGGCGCAAGCGTGTCGACGCTGATCTAAGACGTTATTGATTCCTTTCAGACCATGGTTCCACGCGGCTGTATTTCAAACCTCGGCTTGGCCCTTCAGAGAGATCGTCATTAACCCCGACCCATTTATTTCGCGCGACAGTGACAGCGATGTCGCTCGCAGAAACCAAGGCAATCGCCCTCTCGACGGTCCCCGAGAGCAGGCCTACACGACTGTGCGACCCGACGTCTTCGATCTCGTGCCTGCAACGGCGATGGACATCCTCGACGTCGGCTGCAGCAACGGCGCACTGGGTGAGAGCCTGCGGCGCGCCGTGCCCGGCCGACGCGTGACCGGGATCGAATACGACCCGGCGTTCTGCGAGCAAGCACGGTCTCGGCTCGACGAGGTTCACCACGCCGACGTCAACCACCTGGACTGGCCTCGAAAGTTTGCTGCGAACAGCTTCGACTGCATGATCTTTGCCGACGTTCTGGAACACCTCGTCGACCCGTGGGAGCGGCTTGCTTCGGCCTGCCACAGCCTGCGACCGGGCGGGTCGGTCGTGGTCAGCGTGCCCAACATACGGCACGTCTCGGCGCTGTACAGCATTTTCGTTCACGGAAGTTTTCCGAGGCGGTCACGAGGCATCTTCGACGCAACCCACTTGCGCTGGTTCACGCTGCGCGATGCCGACGCGCTGCTGACGGGTGTGGGGCTCGAGATCCAGGCCCGCGACTACAGCTTGCGCGTACGCGACCGCGGCGATGGCCGCCTGAACCGCATTGCGCGCAAGCTGCTCACGCCGGTGCAGGGCTTCTACCCGGTGCGCGAGTTTTTCACGTACCAGGTGTGCCTGCGTGGCACCAAACTCGCGACTGCGGCTGAGGCATAGGTTGCGCCTGCCCGGGCATCGCATGCCGGGGATGGCGTAGAAAATTGCTGACTGCAATCCCGGCACCCTCGCTGTCCAGGCCCGCACAGTTTTCTCATGCTCAGAACATCAGCTTCATGCACCAATCCGTCGAATCGTTGACCCTGGGTTCGCCGACATTCTCCGAGCCGTCGTTGGCCGCGCTTTCACACACCGATGGCGTGCTGTGCGCCTGGCGCAAGGCGGTTTCGCAAGGAGCCGCCGGCGCGGCACAGGGGGTTTCGGGCGACTTTGCCGTCGCGCTGCGCGACGACACCGGGCGTGTCTTCTTGGCGGTCGATCGCTTCGCAGTGCGCACGCTGTGCTACCGCATCGTCGACGGGAAGTTGCACGTCTCGGCTCGCGCCGATGACTTGGCCGATGCAGATGCCGAGCTCGATCCGCAGGCGATCTTCGATTACCTGTACTTCCACGCCATCCCGTCACCCCGAACCGTATTCAAGGATGTGTTTCGCCTTCCCCCGGCCCACTTCGCGCTGTTCGAAAACGGACGTCTTACGATGGCACCGTACTGGGTGCCAGAGTTCCGCGAACCGCTGGGTACGTTGTCGTTCGATGGGCTGCGAGCCGAGTTTCGCGACCTGCTCCGCAGCGCCGTCGCGACCCAGTTGAACGGAACCAAGCCCGCTTGCTTTCTGAGCGGCGGCACCGACAGTTCCACCGTGGCAGGGATGATTCGCGAGGCCTGCGGTCAGTCGGCGGCCACCTATTCGATCGGTTTCGAGGCCAATGGATACGACGAGATGGAGTTCGCCCGCATCGCCGCGCGGCGCTTCGGCACTGAGCACCATGAGTACTACGTGACACCCGACGACCTGGTGCGCAGCATCGCGGATGTGGCCGGCTACTACGACCAGCCGTTCGGCAATTCGTCGGCGCTGCCAGCGTACTACTGCGCGCGCCTGGCCCAATCCGACGGAGTGCAGAAAATCCTGGCCGGCGACGGTGGCGACGAACTGTTCGGCGGCAACAGCCGCTACGCGACGCAGCGCATCTTCGGTTGGTACAGCGCGATTCCGCCGCTGCTGCGCAAAGGCGTCATGGAGCCGTTTTTTGAGCAGCCGGCAGTGGGACGCCTGCCGCTGCTGCGCAAGGGCTCGGGCTACATCGGCCAGGCCAAAGTGCCGATGCCCGACCGCTTGCAGATGTACAACCTGCTGCGCCGCCTGGGCACCGAAACCGTGTTGACGCCGGAATTCCTGGCACGCGTCGACCAGGACGGCCCGTTGGCGCAGCAGCGCGAGGTGTGGGCTCAGGCCAAAGCGGCCAGCCAGGTCAACCGCACGCTGGCGTTCGACTGGCGTTACACGCTGGCCGAAAGCGACCTGCCCAAGGTCTGCGGAACGACCCGCTTTGCCGGTATCGACGTGGGTTTTCCGTTCCTCGACGACCGCTTGCTCGAGTTCTCGATGCGCCTGCCCGCCGAGTACAAACTGAAGGGGCTCAAGCTGCGCTGGTTCTTCAAGGAAGCGTTGCGCGGCTTTTTGCCCGATGAGATCATCACCAAGAAAAAGCAAGGCTTCGGCTTGCCGTTCGGCGTCTGGATCACGCAGCACGCGGCGCTCAAGCGGCTGGCGGCGGATTCGCTGGGCAGCCTGTCGACGCGGGGTATCGTCAAGCCCGACTTCATCGGCACCCTGCTGGAAACCCATTTGGCCGAGCACCCGAGGTACTACGGGGAGATGGTGTGGATCCTGATGATGCTCGAGCAGTGGATGCAACGCCACGCGCCGCGCTTCAAGCTGACACGCTGACGCGCGCAGTTCGGGATCGATGAAAAACACGAACGGAGTCAGCACCTTGCCAGTCAAACTGTCAGTCGTGATTCCGGTGTACCGGTCGCAGCAGACGCTGCACGAGTTGCACCGCCGGATCACCGCCACCCTCGAACCCATCGAGCCCGCGCTCGAAATCATCCTGGTCGAAGACTGCGGAGGAGACGATTCCTGGCCCGTGATCGAAGCGATCGCGGCACAGGATGCGCGGGTCCGAGGCATCAAGCTGGCGCGCAACTACGGGCAGCACAACGCCTTGCTGTGCGGCATCCGCGCGGCACGCGGCGAGGTGGTCGTGACGATCGACGACGATCTTCAAAATCCGCCTGAAGAGATCCCCAAGCTGCTGGCCCGGTTGACCGCCGGAGTCGACGTGGTCTACGGCACACCCGAGGCCGAAACCCACAACTTTCTTCGCAACCAGGCGTCGCGCGTCACGAAGTTCGCGCTGCAAAGCGCGATGGGTGCCGAGTCGGCCAGCAAGGTCAGCGCATTTCGCGTTTTTCGCACCCGGCTGCGCGACTCTTTCGATGCGTACCGCAGCCCGACCGTCAACATCGACGTGCTGCTGACCTGGGGAACCACCCATTTTGCCGCAGTGCGCGTGCGCCAGGACGAGCGCATGGTGGGCGATTCAGGCTACAGCTTCGGCAAGCTCGTCAGTCACGCGATCAACATGATGACGGGGTTTTCGACCCTGCCGCTGCAGATCGCCAGCAT
>JAYVCL010000397.1:0-2514 GCA_043749975.1 Burkholderiales bacterium | reverse complement strand
TGGCCGCCAACCAGTTCCGCATGACGCAGACCCGCGACAAGCTCGCGCGCGAGCGGGTGGGCAATCAGGCCCAGGCCATCCGCGCGCACGAAGTGGTCGGCAAGGAGGTGCGCGACGCCATCAAGCGCATCGGCGGCACGTTGCCCGAGAACATCCCGCCGGCCGAGCACATCAAAGAGGTCGAGAAGCGCCTGAAGTCGGCAACGCCCAAGCTGCAACTCGACGAGCGTGAGGCCGGTGGGTTGTTGGGCGACGACTCGAAGGGCGGTCCGAAGACATGAAAAAGAAAAGCCATAGCCTCTCAATACTGCTACTCAAGCAAAACATTTCCAATGGGGTTCATGCGCTCAAGGAACCTGACACTCTCGACTCATGCGAGGTGACCATCGACGGCGAAACCGCACTACTTTTCCATCGGCAGAGCCCTACGCATCCGCCATCGTGGGTCAAGCTGTTCAAGCCAAATGTTGGCACTGCGCTTGACGGTCTGTACAACTGTGGCACCGCCGCTGTTTTGCTCGTTCAGCAGGCCGGCAGACTCTTTGCATTGACATTTGGCTACGGGAAATCGCTGCTGAAGGCAGACTGCTACGAGGAGAACTTCGGTCTGCGTGTTGTTCTGAACTCGGTCGACCCTGACAAGTTGCGCAGTGTCGATGCGCGGAGCCTTGATGCTGTGCCCGTGCATCGTCGTAGTCAGGCCAGTGTCGCTACGAGTCTTTCGGACTTCGGGGTGGATATCGAGCAGGATCTCATTTACGCCGCGACAGGGCAACCGAAGGAAAGCTTCCTTGGGAAGCAGATCACCGGGAAGGACTCGCTCAAGGTCAGTGTGGCGATTGAGCTGAAGGACCTTCGAGGTTTGCTCGAGCAGCTATTCACCAGATTCGGAGCCACGACTTACAAGGAGCACTTCGCCTGGATCGACCATTTGTCGGAGGTGCGGGACCCAAGCCTCATGGCAAAGCTCGACGACTGGCTTGAGAACAAGATCGGCTCCGAAGACTTCTCACGGACATGGCTCTCGATACCCGACATCATCGACTGGTCAGACGTCGCTGGATTCAAGTATCAGCAGCCGAAGAGAGGTGCGACCCAGAACGACATCGACTGGACGAGCCACCTCCAGTTTCTAGGCGAGACCATGCCCCGGACTGCGGAGACATTTCGCAAGCAAAGCGTGGTGTGCCTCAGCGAGTCGTCAGGTCAGCAGATACATGCGTGGCCCGTGTATCGATGCATTTACTGCGAGATCGAGGTTGACGGGCAGTCATTTGCACTGAGCAACGGCAGGTGGTATCGAGTCGACCCAGGTTATCTGGCAGCGCTAAACACGATCATCAAAGCGATTCCGACATCAACGCTCGTTTTGCCGGCGTACACCGACAAGACCGAGGGCGAGTACAACAAGCGTGTGTCGGAAACTGATCCGTCCTACTTTGCCTTGATGGACAAGGTGATGATCAGACATGGCGGTGGCAGTAGTCAGATCGAGTTCTGCGACCTATGCACGAAGGACAAGCGGCTGGTGCATGTAAAGCGCTACGGTGGATCAAGCGTTCTGAGCCACCTCTTCGCGCAGGGCATGGTCTCGACCCGGCTGCTTCTTTCGGACGCAGCCTTCCGAGGCAAGGTCAACGAGAAGCTGCCGCCTACTCATCAACTAGGCGATCCTTCGGAGAAGCCCAACGCGGCCGACTTTGAAGTCGTGTATGCGATCGTCAGCAATTATCCTTCGGACAATTTTGAGTTGCCGCTTTTCAGCAAGATCAACCTCCGGAACTGCTACAGCCAGCTTCAACTTATGCAGGTTCGCGTCAGCATTTGCGTGGTGCCCGCTATGGCTGTCGAAGTAGAAGAAGCGACCTCAGCATGACAAGCAAGAAGCAACGCCTAGAGCTGACTTGGATCGGCAAGGACGTTCGGCCCAAGCTGGAGCCGCGCATCCTGCTGGAGGACCCGACGAAGAGCTATCACGCGAAGCACCGCACGACCCTGAACGACATCTTCGACAACCGGCTGATCTTCGGCGACAACCTGCTGGCGTTGAAAGCGCTGGAGCAGGAGTTCTCTGGCAAGGTCAAGTGCGTGTACGCAGATCCGCCGTTTAATACTCAGCAGGCGTTCGAGCACTACGATGATGGCTTAGAGCATTCCCTCTGGCTCGCGCTGATGCGAGATCGCTTGGAGAGCATTCGCAAGCTCATGTCGAGCGATGCGTCCCTGTTTGTCCACATAGACGACAACGAATTGGGCTATCTGATTGTCTTGCTGGACGAGATCTTCGGAAGATCCAATCGCATCAGCATCGTCACCTTCACGCAGAGCGCCGCCTCGGGCCCGAAGGCGACCAATCCAGGCTTGGTTACGACGAACAACTACGTCCTGTACTACGTTAAAGACAAGGCGAAGTGGTTCCCGAATCGCGTCTTCGTGCCTACGGGTCGGGACGATCGCTACAGCAAGATCATCGACAACGCCGAAGCCAACTTCAGCTCATGGCGACTGATCGGC
>JAYVCL010000396.1:0-9203 GCA_043749975.1 Burkholderiales bacterium | reverse complement strand
GTCGCCCAGCCAGGTGGTACGCCAATGCCGCCACCAGGTTGGCACGCGAGCGAGCGGCATGGTGGTCGGCCTGCGCGAGCAGCAAGGCTTGACTGAGGTGCCGCACCATCGAGTCGACATCGTGCCGCGTGTAGTCCATGTGCGCCAGCCAGGCCGAACTGAGCGCGTGCAACGGGAGCAGCCGCCCGGCGGCGCTGAGGGCGTGAGCGCGGCGCATTTTGTCGCGCGCGGCCACGCCCAGATCGGTGAAGTGGCTCATCAACCCATCGGCCAGACTCAACCAGGCGCTGATGGACGGGTTCGGGCGCGACGCGTAGCGGGCGCGTATCGCTTCCAGCTCGACGCTTGCCCGCTCTTGATGGCCCTGGCGTGCCAGATAGCAGGCCCGCTCGGCACGCAGGCAGTCGGCAGCGAACGGATCCACCACAGCCGCCGCAATGGCTGCGTCGAGCCGCGTCAGCAAGCGCTTCGGCTTGGAGCTCATGCGGTCAGGCGCAGCAACGCCTCGCGGTACCTGGCTGCGGTGGCCAGCGCCACCGCTTGCGGCAGTGCGGGTGCCGGTGCCTGCTTGTTCCAGGGCTTGCCGTCGATCTGCACCTGCTCCAGCCAGTCGCGCACGAACTGCTTGTCGTAGCTGGCCGGATTCGACCCTTCGACGAGGCCTTCGAGTGGCCAGAAACGCGACGAGTCGGGCGTCAGCACTTCGTCCATCAAGGTCAGCGTGCCGTCGCTGTCGAGCCCGAATTCGAACTTGGTGTCGGCAATCACGATGCCCTTGGTTCGCGCAAAGGCAGCCGCCTCGACGTACAGGCGGATCGACACCTCGCGCACCTGTTTTGCAAGCGCGGCACCGATGCGGTCGCTCATTCGCTCGAAGCTGATGTTCTCGTCGTGCTCGCCCATGTCGGCCTTGGTGGCCGGCGTGAAAATCGGCTCGGGCAGCCGGCTCGCGTTCTTCAGCCCGGGCGGCAGCGCCACGCTGCAGACCGACTGGCTGTGCTGGTATTCCTTCCAGCCGCTGCCCGCCAGGTAGCCGCGCACCACGGCTTCGACGGGCAGTGGCGTGAGCCGCTTGACGAGCATCGAACGGCCACGTACCTGGTCGCGTTCTTCTGCAGCGACCACGCTCTGCGGGTCGTCACCGGTCAGGTGGTTGGGCACGATGTGGCCGAGCCGCGCAAACCAGAACAAGGCCATCTGCGTCAGCAACTCGCCCTTGCCGGGAATCGGCTCGCCCAGGATCACATCGAACGCGCTGAGGCGGTCGCTGGCCACCATCAGCAGGCGATCCGTGCCGACCGCGTAGTTGTCGCGCACCTTGCCCCGGGTGAGCAGCGGGAGGGATGTCAAGCTGCTTTGCAGCAGCGGCAAAGCGGCAGGTGAAGCGGCTGTCATGAGATTCTTTCGGCGCGTGCGCGAGTGCCTTCCGATGCCGGAAAAGCTCGCTCGAATTGTAGTTTCGCCTGAGCGCGTACGGCGGCCCGCTCAACCGACCCGGCACACCTTCAGCATGTTGGTACCGCCGGGATGGCCCATCGGCTCGCCGCAGGTGATGGCGTAGGTGTCGCCGGGTTTCAGCACGCCGCGCTCGATCAGCAGCGCCTCGGCGTGGTTCAAGGCCTCGTCGCGGTCGGTGAAGTTGGGCATCAGCAGCGGCCGCACATTGCGGTACAGCGCCATTTTGCGTTGGCTGACGACCTTCGAGGTCAGCGCGTAGATCGGCACATGGGTCTTGTAGCGGCTCATCCACAGCGCGGTGGAACCCGATTCGGTCAGCGCCAGGATGGCCTTGCAGCCCAGGTGGAAGGCGGTGAACAAAGCGCCCATCGCGATCGACTGGTCGATGCGCCCGAACTTCTTGTTGGTGAAGCTGGCGTCGAGCGAAATCTCTTCAGCGCGCTCGGCTTCAAGGCAGATGGTCGACATCATCTGCACCGTCTCGACCGGGTACTTGCCGGCTGCCGTCTCGGCGCTCAGCATCACCGCATCGGTGCCGTCGAGCACGGCGTTCGCCACGTCGCTGACTTCGGCGCGCGTGGGCACCGGGTTGACGATCATCGACTCCATCATTTGCGTGGCGGTGATGACGATGCGGTCCATCTCGCGCGCCATTTTGATCATGCGTTTTTGCAGCGCCGGCACGGTGGCTGCGCCCACTTCAACGGCCAGATCGCCGCGCGCCACCATGATGCCGTCGCTCGCTCGCAAGATGCTTTCCAGCGCCGGAATGGCCTCGCTGCGCTCGATCTTCGCGATCAGCGCCGGCTTGTGCCGCCACGGCTCGCCGGCCACGTTGGCGAGCTGGCGCGCCATTTCCATGTCGGTCGCGTTTTTCGGAAAGCTCACTGCCAGGTACTCGCACTGGAAGCTCATCGCGGTCTTGATGTCTTCCATGTCCTTGGCAGTCAGGGCCGGCGCGGTCAAGCCGCCGCCGGCCTTGTTGATGCCCTTGTTGTTCGACAACTCGCCGCCGACCACCACCGTGGTGTGCACCTGTTCGTTGCGCACCGCGTCGACGGTGAGTTGAAGCAGTCCGTCGTTGAGTAGCAGCGTGTCGCCGGGCTTCACATCGCGCGGCAGCTCCTTGTAGTCCAGGCCGACACGCTCGTTCGTGCCCAGCTCGGTGCTGGCACCGTCGAGCACGAACTTCTGCCCGGGCACCAGCAGCGTCTTGCCACCTTCGAACTTGCCGACGCGAATTTTCGGGCCTTGCAGGTCGGCCATGATGGCCACTTCTTTGCCCGCCTCGCGCGCCACGTCGCGCACCAGCTTGGCCCTGTCGATGTGATCCTGCGCGGTGCCGTGAGAGAAGTTGAGCCGCACCACGTCGACACCGGCACGAATCATCTGGCCCAGCACCTCGGGCGAGCTCGACGCGGGGCCGAGGGTGGCGACGATCTTGGTGGCGCGTGGCATAGGGTGTCTCCGTTCTCGTGGGTGGTCAGCCTTGCGCGCGACGCTGAAGAATCTCGAACGCGGGCAAGGTCTTGCCTTCGAGGATTTCAAGAAACGCGCCGCCGCCGGTCGAGATGTAGCCGATGTCTTTTTCAATGCCGTATTTGGCAATCGCTGCCAGCGTGTCGCCGCCGCCGGCAATGCTGAACGCGGTCGAGGCCGCGATGGCGCGCGCGATGGTTTCGGTGCCGTGCCCGAACGCGTCGAACTCGAACACGCCGACCGGGCCGTTCCAGACGATGGTGCCTGCCGCCTTCAGTTGATCGGCGAGCAAGGCGGCGGTCTGCGGGCCGATGTCGAGAATCAGGTCGTCATCGGCCACGGCGGTCGAAGCCTTCACCGTGGCCGGCGCGTCGGCAGCGAACTTCTTGGCGGTGACCACATCGAACGGAATCGGCACCGCCGCGCCGCGTGCTTTCATCATCTCGATCACCGCCACGGCCTCGTTCACCAGATCGGCTTCGGCCAGCGAATGGCCGATCGGCAAACCCGCAGCCAGCATGAAGGTGTTGGCAATGCCGCCGCCGACGATCAACTGGTCGACCTTGCTCGCCAGCGCTTTCAGGATCGTCAACTTGGTGCTCACCTTGCTGCCCGCCACGATGGCCACCAGCGGCCGCTTCGGGTTGGCCAGGGCCTTGCCGATGGCGTCGATTTCAGCCGCCAGCAACGGCCCGGCGCAGGCGATTTTGGCGAACTGCGCGATGCCGTAGGTGGAGGCTTCGGCGCGGTGTGCGGTGCCGAAGGCGTCGTTCACGAAGATGTCGCACAGCGCGGCCATCTTGCGGGCCAGCGTCGCGTCGTTCTTCTTCTCGCCTTTGTTGGCGCGGCAGTTTTCGAGCAGCACCACGCCGCCCGGCACGAGCGTCACGCCATCGACCCAATCGGCGACCAGCGGCACCTCGACGCCCAGCAACTCCGACAGCCGCCTGGCCACCGGTGCCAGCGAATCCTCAGGCTTGAAGGCACCCTCGGTCGGCCGGCCCAGGTGCGAGGTCACCATCACCGCCGCACCCGCATCGAGCGCCAGGCGGATGCACGGGATCGAGGCCCGAATGCGCGTGTCTTCGGTGATCGCACCGCTGGCGTCGAGCGGCACGTTCAGGTCGGCGCGAATGAACACACGCTGGCTCACCACAAGGCCTTGGGCTGCGAGATCTTCGAATCGGATGACGTTCATGGGCTGGGCTGGTGAGTGGCGAATTCTAGGGACGTCCGGGTCGTACGAGTTACAAGCCGGTTTCAGTCTCGCTATTGGACACGAGTCCCTGAAGCAAGCTGGCTGCCGCCAGCAGGGAGCGCGGGTCTTCCGCGCGCTGGGGCGCTTTCTTGAAGGTGAACACCCTTTTGATGACCCGGCGGTATCGCTCGGTCGTGAGACCAAGGCACACGGCACGAGGTGACATCAGCAAACGAAAGCCGACGCAATCGCTTGCGCCAAGGCTGCGCTCAGTGCGCCTTCGGGTCCTTGCTCTTGCTGACCACTTTGGCCGCTGGCTCGGCGTCCTCGGCCGGCTTCGCGCTGGCCAGTTGGGTCGCCAATTGCGGCGGCACGGGCTCGATCTTGTTTTCGCGCATGTAGTCGTTCATGTCACGCCAGCCTGCGAACACCGCCGCCTTGTCGGCCTTCTTGTTGAGGCCATAGCAATCCTCAATGGCACGGCCGGCATGTCGGCAGGCGCCGCCCACGGCCTTGCCCTCGGCTTCACGCAGCGCGGCGAGCTTTTCAGGCGAGTCGAGGCCCAGCATCTCGCAGCCGCTCAACAGGGCGGCACCGAACAACAGAATGGCGAGGACAAGGCGTTGCATATGAATGACAGGAAGTTCTGCGTGTCGTATCGGCATCCCGTGCTGCAACTTGAAACCCTGCGCCGGCTCTCAAGGAAATGTGGCTTTGCCACTTTCCTTGATCTCTCGCTGGGGGCGCTCTCAACCGTTCAGCGCATCGCCAGCAGTCGCTCGACCCGTTCTTCGGTCGACGGATGGGTTGAAAACAATCCCCGCAAACCGCCTGCCGAGAGCGGGTTGATGATCATCATCTGCGCGGTCTCCGGGTGACGCTCGGTGGTTTCCAGCGGCAGGCCTTGAGAGATGCGCTGAATTTTCTGCAACGCACTCGCCAGCGCCTGCGGGTCACCGGAGATTTCAGCCCCGCTGCGGTCGGCTTCGAACTCGCGAGCGCGGCTGATCGCCATCTGGATCAGGCTGGCAGCCAGGGGTGCCAGCAGCATCACCAGGATGCCCACGATGGGGTTGCTGGAGCGGCCTTCGCTGTTGCGCCCGCCGAAGAACATGGCGAAGTTGGCCAGCATCGAAATGGCACCCGCCATGGTCGCGCTGACGGTGCTGATGAGGATGTCGCGGTGCTTCACGTGCGACAGTTCATGCGCCATCACGCCGCGCAATTCACGTTCGCTCAGCGAACGCAAGATTCCGGTGGTGGCAGCCACCGCCGCGTGCTCGGGGTTGCGGCCGGCGGCGAAGGCGTTGGGCGCGTCTTCGTCGATGAGATACACCTTGGGCATCGGCAGCCCGGCCTTTTGCGCCAGCTCGCGCACCATGCCGTAGAACTGCGGTGCCGAGGTTTCATCGACCTGCTGCGCCTTGTACATCTTCAGCACCATGGTGTCGGAAAACCAGTAGCTGAAAAAGTTCATGGTCACCGCCACGGCCAGCGCCAGCATCATGCCGCTGCGCCCGCCCAGCAGCGAACCGATGGCCATGAAGAGGGCCGTGATCGCGGCCATCAGGATGGCGGTTTTCATCAGGTTGAACATGCGGCGAACTCCTTGGGACGGACCACGCAGATGCGGGTGACGCGCCTGGGTTCAATGGTTAGTACGTCAACCCAGAGGTATCGGAACATGGTGAAGCCGATGGATTCGGGTCGAGGGCTAGGCGCAAAGCGCAGCGATACCCGTAGGTATCGCGAGCATTTGCAACGACGCCATCGGCCCGAAGACGCGGTTTCACGTTTCGATATCTCTGGGTTGGCGTACTAGGCGATGTCACGCCGATGGGCCCAGACGCTGGCCGGCCCAATCCGGCTGGCCCTGCAAAAAATCGCGCGCCGGCAGGCGTTTGCCACCGGCACGTTGCAATTCGGTCAGGCACAGCGCACCTTCGCCACAGGCCACGGTGATGCCGTGCGCGTCGGCAGCAAGCACGCTGCCCGCCACAGCCGGAGCAGCCGCCGGAACCACGCTGGCGCGCCACACCTTGACGACACTGCCAGCGAACAAGGTGCTGGCCCCGGGGAACGGGTCGAACGCGCGCACGCGCCGCGCGATCACATCGGCGCTCAGGTGCCAGTCGATCGGACCCTCGGCCTTGTCGACTTTGTGCGCGTAGGTGACGCCTGCCGCCGGCTGCGGCGTGCGCACCAGGCCCTCGGTGGCAGCCAATTCGAGCGCCTCGACGATCATGCGCGCGCCGAGTGCTGCCAGCCGGTCGTGCAGCGTCGCGGTGCTGTCGTCGGCGTCGATGTCAATGGCTTCGGCCCGCAGCATGTCGCCGGTGTCCAGCCCCGCGTCCATCTGCATCAGGGTGATGCCGCTGCGCGCGTCACCGGCTTCGATGGCGCGGTGGATCGGCGCGGCACCGCGCCAGCGCGGCAGCAGCGACGCATGGATGTTCAGACAGCCCAGGCGCGGCAGGTCCAGCACCCACTGCGGCAGGATCAGGCCATAGGCGGCCACCACCACCACATCGGCCTGGGCGGCCTGGAGAGCCTGCCGGGCAAGCTGTGCGTCGTCGCGATGCTTGCCGTCCAGGCGCAGGCTGCGCGGCTGGGCGACTGCGATACCGTGCTGCAATGCGAAGGCTTTCACCGGCGACGGGTGCAGCTTCAGGCCGCGGCCCGCAGGGCGGTCAGGCTGGGTCAGCACCAGCGGCAGGCTGAAGCCGGCGGCGTGCAACTGCGCCAGCGCCAGCAGCGCGAACTCCGGCGTTCCTGCGAAGACGACTCGCACCGGTCAGGGCCTAGTCGCGCAGCTCGTCGCGGGTTTTCTTCAGCATCTTGGTCTTGATGCGGTCGCGCTTGAGCGGACTCAGGTACTCGACGAACACCTTGCCCAGCAAGTGATCCATCTCGTGCTGAACGCAGACGGCGAGAAGGCCTTCAGCGTCGACTTCTTGCGTTTGACCCAGCCGGTCCAGCGCTCGCACCGTGACCCGGGCATGTCGTTGCACCCTGTCGTAGACGGTCGGCACCGACAGGCAGCCTTCATCGCTGAAGCTCATCTCGTCGCTGCGCGCAGTCAACTCGGGGTTGATCAAGACATGCGGCTGGTCGCGGGTGTCCGAGGTGTCGATCACGATCACGCGCTCGTGCACATCGACCTGGGTTGCCGCTAGCCCCACGCCTTCGGCGGCGTACATGGTTTCCAGCATGTCGTCGACCAGCCGGCGGATGCGCGCATCGACCTGGGCCACCGGCTTGGCAATGGTGTGCAGGCGCGTGTCGGGGAAGCGAAGAATGGAGAGTTTGGCCATGAACATATCGCGGAATCAACCGCATCGGCGCGTTGCGAAAGGGCGTCAACGCAGTGTGGAACCTTCACAACGCCGCGAGGTGTGACAGGCCTCACACCTTGGCTTGGTGCGGCTGACTTTCGTTGCGATATCAAGGGTTTAGAGGCAGAATCTGTGAAACTGATTGAGCATTTTCGCCGATCTTTGGCGGCCTTGGGCACGCTGTGCATCACAACCCTATCCCGCCAATTTCTACTCTTCGGCGGCCGGAGACTCAAGTTCATGACGCGTTGCATCTGTTTCGCCCCCATTTTGCGCAGCGCCTCACTGGCCGTGGCCGCAGCCATGGCTGGCAGTCTGGCCACAGCAGCCACTTACCCCATCACCGAGCAACAGCGCAGCACGGCCCAAAGGGCAGCCGAGACCGGGGTGCCGCTGTCTGAGCTGGTAGGGAATGCGCCCGACAGCTACACCGTCAAGCGCGGTGACACGCTGTGGGACATCTCCAAGCTGTTCCTGAAGAGCCCCTGGCGCTGGCCCGAGTTGTGGGGCATGAACCTGCAGCAAGTTCGCAACCCGCACCTGATCTATCCGGGGCAGCTTCTGTACCTCGACAAATCTGGCGGGCGCGCGCGCCTTCGCATGGGCCAAGCTGTGGGCGGCGCAAGCGGCGTCGTCAAGTTGTCGCCCAGGGTGCGCAGCGAGGCGCTGGGTGCCGGTGCCATCGCCTCGATCCCGTTCAATCTGATCGAACCCTTCCTCAACGAAGCCATCATTTTCCAGGGCAACGAACTTGACATCGCGCCGCGCATCGTGGCCGCGCAAGAGGGGCGAGTGCTGCTGTCGCGCGGTGAAAACGCGTATGTGCGCGGCGAACTCGGCACCGACCGGGCGTTTCGAATCTTCCGCGAGGCCAAGCCCCTGAAAGACCCGGGCACCGGAGAAATTCTGGGCTATGAAGCGGCCTACGTCGGCGCAGCCGACTACGTGCGCCAGGGCGAAACCCGAACCGGCGCCGATGGCAAGCCTGAATTCGTGCCGGCCACCTTCGTGATCACCAGCACGCGCCAGGAAGCCAATGTGGGCGACCGCCTGTCGCCGGTGCCGCCGCGCGAGTTCAGCAACTACGCGCCACACGCACCCAACGCCGAGCTGAACGGGCAGATCGTCTCGATCTACGGCGAGGGCCTGTCTGCCGGCCAGAACCAGATCGTGGCGCTGAACCGCGGTGCCAGTGACGGCATGGAGCGCGGCCACGTGCTCGCGCTGTGGAGTGCCGGCACCCGGATGGTCGACAAGACCGACCCGGCACGGCCCAACATGATGCTGCCCGACGAACGTCACGGCCTGCTGTTCGTGTTTCGGGTTTTCGACCGCATGTCGTACGCCTTGATCCTGTCGGTCAAAGACCCGGTGAAAGCCGGTGATCGCTTCACGCAGCCCTGATCGATCCAGCCTTGTTCCGCAGATCGTGAACCTGCGCGCAGCGCGCACTGCATGATCGAGCGCGACGAACTGGCCGGCTGGCTGCGCCTGCTTGAAACACCTCAGGTCGGGCGCGAATCGGCGCGACGATTGTTGGCCGCGTTCGGCTCGGCGCAGGCGGTTTTCGATGCGCCCATGGCGGCTCGGCGCGAGGTGGTCGCCGCCACAGCCGCTGCGGCGCTGGCCAGGCCGCCAGCCGCACTCGACTCCCTGCTCTCGACCACGCTGGCCTGGCTGCATGCCACCGATGCGCCTGCGCCGCGCCACGTCATCACCCTCGGCAATCCGCT
>JAYVCL010000395.1:0-2804 GCA_043749975.1 Burkholderiales bacterium | reverse complement strand
GCACCGCAGCCCGCACGTGCTGGGTTGCATCGAAGACTTCATTGCCGGGCGACGTTACCCGCTGCATGCGATCAGCACTGACGGGTCGGTGTACGTGCCCGAAATCAAGCGCTGATCCGCTGCTGCCCGTTGCAAACGCAGCGGCGCCCCTGCCACCGCTTCAGGTCTTGGCGGATTTCCGGTCGGACTTCTTGGCGGCCTCGAGGCTGGCGGCCTTCTTCGTCAGCTTCTCCGCGCGCGACGGCTTGTTGTCCTTGGCCGATTTGACTGCCTTGGGTTCTTTTGCGGCCTTGGGAGCCTTCGGCGCTTTGGGCGGTTTGGCCTCTTTCACCAGCTTGACGGCTTTGACCTTGGGCAGCTTGGCCTGCGCCAGGCGCAAGGCCTTCGCCTCTTTCAGCGAACGGCGTTCGTCGAGCAGCGCCTGCTCCTGCTCGGAAGCTGCTGCTTCCGCGCCCTGCGAATGAGCGCGGGCTGCCATGGCCAAATGAAGCCGTGCGCCATTTTTGTGGATTTGCTTGTTGAGTGATGCGGTACGAATCGGCATGTGAGTGCTCCGGGGTGGCTGAGGCGTGAATGTAGGGCAAGGTGGGCGTGGCGTGCCGGCGAGAAGACGAACGGCTCGACTTACCCAGCCGGCTTCCACAACGCAAGCCACAAGCCCGCCAC
Organism: Burkholderiales bacterium; assembly: GCA_043749975.1. Classification (GTDB taxonomy): domain Bacteria; phylum Pseudomonadota; class Gammaproteobacteria; order Burkholderiales; family Burkholderiaceae_C; genus JANYJJ01. The sequence continues at coordinate 2,138 of JAYVCL010000395.1, read as the reverse complement.
GCAACAGCCCATCGCCAGCCACTGCACCGGCCCCAGCGGCTCGCCGTGCACGATGGCACCCGACACCATGGCCACCACCGGCACCATCACCGCTGACAAGCCGGCGACATTGGACGGCAGCATGCCCACGATCGCGAACCAGCACGCGTTGCCAATGGCCATCGGCACCAGGGCGATGTAGCCGATCAGCGCCACCGATTGCCAGGTGGGCATGAACCAGTGGCGGTCGCCGAAAACGAAGGCGCCGATGGTGATGGGCACCGCCGTGATCAAGAGTTGCCAGCCCGTCAGCACGGTGGCCGGCACCTTGACCGCGCTGCGTTTCAGGATCAGCGTGCCGATGGCCCAGCCCAAGCCGGCCAGCAGGCCCAGCGCGAGGCCCAGCGGGGCCCGCGCATAGGCTGAAAAGCTGGGCACCATCAACAGCGTCACCGCCACGCCGCCCAGCAGCACGGCCAGCAGCAGCCGCCCGGTCAGCCGCTCGCCCAGCACAGCCCATGCGATCAGCGCAGACCACAGCGGCATCGTGAAGCCGAGCACCGCCGACTGGCCCGACGGGATCAGGATCGCCGAATAGGTGCTGGCAATGTTCCACAACACCAGATAGAAAAACGTCGCGGTGCAGATCGTCAACCAGTGCCGGCGCGGGATCAGCAACGACTGCCCGCGCGCTTTGGCCACCGCCAGCAAGGCGGTGCCGGCGACGACCACGGCAACGGCGCGAAATGTCCACACCGAGACTTCGCGCACCGCGAACGGAAACAGCGGCCAGTTGGTGCCCCATACCAACGTCAAGATGGCCAGCAGGATCAGGGCGCGGGGCGGAACAGTGCGGGCGGTCATGCGGGTGGTCATGCGCACGATGCTCGCACGCTTCGGCGCGCGGGGCACCGCGGGCAGCTTGCTGCGGCTGCGATCACCCTAAAATCTGCGCCATGAAACCCCAGCGTGTCGTCGTCGGCCTGTCGGGCGGCGTCGACTCTGCCGTCACCGCGCACTTGCTCAAGCAGCAAGGCCACGAGGTGGTCGCCGTCTTCATGAAGAACTGGGAAGACGACGACGACTCGGAGCATTGCTCATCGAACATCGACTTCGTCGACGCAGCGGCGGTGGCCGATGTGCTGAGCATCGAGATCGAACACGTCAATTTCGCGGCTGACTACAAAGACCGTGTCTTCGCCGAATTCCTGCGCGAATACCAGGCCGGACGCACACCCAACCCCGACGTGCTGTGCAATGCCGAGATCAAATTCAAGGCCTTTCTCGACCATGCGATGCGCCTGGGGGCCGAAAAAATCGCGACCGGGCACTACGCGCGAATTCGCTGCGTGGCGGCGAATTCGCGCGCAATGCCCGGTGGGCCCGATGACGAATCGTCCGCTGGCGCGGCCGATAGCTCGCGAATTCGTGAACGCGATGGCAAGTTCGAATTGCTCAAAGGCCTGGACCCGCTGAAGGACCAGAGCTATTTCCTGCACCGGCTGAACCAGGCGCAACTGAGCAAGACGCTTTTCCCGGTCGGCGAATTGCCGAAGACCGAGGTGCGCCGCATCGCGCTGGAGATCGGTCTGCCGAACGCGAAAAAGAAAGACAGCACCGGCATCTGCTTCATCGGCGAACGGCCGTTCCGCGAGTTTTTAAACCGCTACCTCGCCAACACGCCAGGGCCGATCAAGGACAACCGGGGCCGCACGATCGGCGAGCACGTGGGCCTGAGCTTCTACACCCTGGGACAACGCAAGGGAATCGGCATCGGCGGCCTGAAAGAGCGCGGCGCGTTGAAAGGCGGCAGCGATCACGCGCCCTGGTTCGTGGCGCGCAAAGACATCGAGTCGAACACGCTGTATGTCGTGCAGGGGCACGCACATGCCTGGCTGCAATCGACGGCCATCGAAGCCAGCGACGCGAGCTGGATCGCCGGGCATGCGCCCGGTAGCGTCGCGCTGGCCGCGAAAACACGTTACCGGCAGGCTGATTCATGCTGCGTGCTGACAAGCGGGGAGGGTGCCAAGTTCGAGCTGAACTTCGTCGAGTCGCAATGGGCCGCCACGCCTGGTCAATCGGCCGTGGTCTACGACGGCGAGGTGTGCTTGGGCGGCGGGGTGATCGAGCGCGCGTCACGCCACCCCAGCACCAGC
>JAYVCL010000394.1:0-11709 GCA_043749975.1 Burkholderiales bacterium | reverse complement strand
AGCGCGGTGCCGCGCTCGCTCGGCTACGGCCTGTTTCAGGGCCGCAAGCTCGACAGCGCAGCACACGCGGCCTATGACCGGATGCTGGTCGACGCGGTGATGCCACGCCTGGCGCTGCGCGTTGAAGAGCAATTGCGCCAGGGCGGCGACGCGCCCGAATCACAGTACGAGGCGCTGAAGACGTACCTGATGCTGCACGACCCGCAGCGCCTCGACGCGAAGCTGCTGAAAGCGCACATCGAACGCGACTGGGACGCCCAACTGGGGCGCGAGCTGAGCGCCGAGCAGCGTGGCCAGCTCAGCCAGCAACTCGACGCGCTGCTGGCGCAGGGCGCTGTCGTCTCGCCGGTGCCCGAAGACGCGGCCCTGGTGAGCGCCACGCGCCGACAGTTGACCTCGGTGCCCTTGCCCCAGCGCATCTACAACCGCATGAGACAGGGCGGACTGGGAGCCGACTACCCGGAGTTCAGCGTGGTGCGTGCGGCGGGCAACAACGCAGCCCTGGTGTTCACGCGGGCCAGCGGCAAGCCCATCACCAAGGGCGTGCCCGGTTTGTTCTCTTACGCGGGCTACCACAAGGGCTTTCAAAACGAGGTCGGGCGAGCCAGTTCCGAGCTGGCCGACGAGCAGGGTTGGGTGCTGGGCGTGGCCGAGCCGAGCCGGGCTTCGTCTGCGATCCAGATCGGCAACGCTCCACTGGCCGACGACGTGCGCCGCATCTACCTGAACGAATACGCCGCCACCTGGGAGGTCTTCATTGCCGACATCCGCATCGTGCCGTTGACCAGCCTGTCGCAATCGGTGCAAGCCGCGCGCTTGCTGTCGGCACCGGACAGCCCCTTGCCCTTGCTGATGAAGGCGCTCTCGCGCGAGACGACGCTGGGCGGCTCGGCCGACAAGAGCGTGATCGAGAAAGCCGAAGGCCGCGCCAAAGACGCGATCAGGAAAGGCGGCGAGGCGATCACGCAAATGATTACGCCGAAGAAGCCCGTCGCCGCCGGCCCGCGCCTGGAAAGCATCGTCGACGACCGCTTCACCGGCCTGCGCCAACTGACCACTGCACCCGAAGGCGGCAAGGCGCCGATCGAAGACACCGTGGCCTTGATCGGCGAAGTGCATGTGCTGTTGAACGCGGTGGAGACGGCGGTCAAGGGCGGCGCCACGCCTCCCCCCTCGCCGGTGCCGAACAAGGTCAAGTCGGAGGCGGCGCGCTTGCCCCAGCCGCTGCGCTCGATGCTGGACACGCTGTCCAGCAGCAGCGCACACGTGTCGCAGATCATGGTGCGGCAAAACCTGAGCCAGGAAGTGAAGTCGCAAGTCGGCGAGTTTTGCAACCAGGCGCTGGCAGGCCGCTACCCGCTGGATCGCCGCTCGACACGCGACGCCACGCAGGCCGATTTTGCGCAGATCTTCGGTCCCGGCGGCAAGGTCGAGCGCGTGTTCCAGGACAAGCTCGCCGCCTTTGTCGACACCAGCACGCGGCCCTGGCGTTTTCGGGCCGTAGAGGGCATGCCGCTGGGCACCGACTCAGGCACGCTGCCGCAGTTTCAGCGCGCCGCGGTGATCCGCGAAACCTTCTTCCCCGCCGGGGCGGCCACGCCGTCGCTTCGGCTTGAATTCAAGCCGGTGGAAATGGACCGCGAACTCACGCAGTTCGTTCTCGATGTCGACGGCCAGGTGGTGCGCTACGCCCACGGGCCGCAAATCCCCACCGCCGTGCAGTGGCCCGGGCCGCGCGGCAGCTCGCAGGTGCGGGTGCAGATCTCGCCGCCCAGCAGCAGCGGCAATTCGGGGATGGTCACCGAGGGCCCCTGGGCGCTGTTGCGCATGTTCGACCGCGTGCGCATCGAGCCCGGCAATTCGCCCGAGCGCTTTCGCGCCACCTTCGATGTCGATGGCCGCAAGGCGGTGTTCGACATCACCACCAGCAGCGTGCGCAACCCCTTCGTGCTGCGCGAACTGGCCGACTTCTCATGTCCGTCAGGCCTGTGAGCGCGCCAGGCCAAACGCCCGGTGCGGCGGGTGCATCCAGTGCACCCGGCTGGTACGGCAAGCTGGCGACGCTGGGCGATTTTGCGCACCGGCGCTTGCCCGCCGACTTCATCCAGGCCGGCGACGCCTGGCTCTCGCGGGCCATGAGCGCCAGCCGCGCCCAGTTGGGCGAGCGCTGGCTCGACGTGTACCTGACCGCGCCGGTGATGCGCTTCGCGTGGGCGCCGGGCGTGGTCGATGCGCAGTGGTGGTTCGGCGTGTTGATGCCCAGTTGCGACAACGTCGGGCGCTACTTTCCGCTGCTGATCGCGCACCGCCGCGCCCGGGCCCCGCAAGACCGCATCGCGCTCGATCACCTGGACGCATGGTTCGACCACCTCGCCAGCGCCGCAACCCACACCCTGGGCGAGCGGTCTTCGATCGACGCATTCGAGCTGGCACTGGGCGACGCGCCGCCGTGGCCCACCCCCGGTGTTGCCGCGTCGATGACGCAGCGCCCGTCAGCCGGCTTCGAGCGCTACCAGCTCAAGTCGAGCGCCACGCTCAGTCACTGGCTGAATGCCATGGCCATCGACGCGCTGCAGGCGCGATTCAAAGGCTGTTCGATCTGGTGGCGCCAAGGCGACGCCACGCACGAGGCCAGCGCCAGCGTGGTGCCCGGCCTGCCCGACCCGGCCAAGTTCGCTCAGATGCTGTCACGGGACTGAGAACGGAACCGGCAGGGTCGCGTCGTCGTCGGGCATGGATTGGGTCGATTCCGCCGGGTCGCTGACCCACACCGCGATGGCGCTGAAATTGTCGTGGCCGCCGGTGCCACGGGTTTCGATGAGTTGGCGCATCGCGTCGAGCCAGGCTTGCGGCGTGTCGGCGTCCGACAAGGTGCCGGTCATGTCGGCGGCGTCCAGCAAACCCCACCAGCCGTCGCTGCACAACAGAAACGCGTCGCCGTCCTCGATCAGCGCGGCTTCTGCCAGCGTGTGCGGCTCCAGACCGTCTTGCATGCCGACGGCCGCGAGCAACTGGTTTTTCATCGGGTGCTCTTGCGCCTGGCGCGGCGTCAGCACACCGCTTTCAAGCATGCGCTGCACCACGCTGTCGTCGGCCGTCATCAGCTCGATCGCACCGTAGCGAAGCCGGTACAGGCGCGAGTCGCCCACATGCGACCAGACCGCATGGTTGCGCCGCCCGTCGATCCACAGCACGACCACGGTGGCGTGCATGCGGCGCTGGCCTTGTGCGCCGCGTTGTTCGCGTTGCAGTTCGGCATGCGCCGCCAGCAGCGCCCGAGTCAGGCGCGCAGGCGCAAAGGCCGACGCATCGGCGCAAAGCGCCGCCTCGACACGGTCGACGACGCGTCGCGACGCTTCGGCCCCGCCCTCGTGGCCCCCCGCGCCGTCAGCCAGCACGGCGTATCGCGTGGTGCCTGCCTGGCCGGCGCGCAGCGCGTCTTCGTTGGCGGCACGCCCGCCGCGCTCGCTGCAGGTGGCTGTGGTGATGTCGAGCATGGCCGGCTCAGGTTTTGCCGGGCTCTTCACGCTGCAAGCGGTCGAGCTGCTGCTCGTACGCGGCCAGGAAGGCACGGCCGAACAAGGTGTGGAAGTCGTCGTGCGCTTCATTGCGAATGGTGTCGAAGTGGTGCAGGTACAGCTCCCAGAGCTTGGCCTTGCGGTTCATCGGCAACAGGCTGTCGAGCATCGAGCGGCTGACCAGCTTGGCTTCGAGCTGCTGCGGCGTGAACCGGTCCAGCACGCCTTCGAGCGCCGCCCGGGTGCCGGCCATGGTGCCGATGGTGTGCCCGACCAGGTCGTGCATCGCGTCGGTCATCGCCGCCGGCCCGGCCAGGAAGCCGCGCATCGGCGGCGCCAGCATTTGCTCCAGGGCGGAACGCGCATCCGGCGAAAACTTCAAGGGGTTGTTGTTGCGCGCCTGAATCATCGTAACCTGCGCACGCAACTCATGCTTGGCGGTGGCCCGAACCATCATCAACTGAAGCGTGCCCGCCACCGCGGCGTGCAACAGCCCGCCGACGACGCGCATCAACTCGGGGTTGATGCCCTGCGGCGGATCGAGCGCAACGCCTGCTCCCTCGCAAAAAGCCGCCCACAGTTCGCGTGGGTCGCCGCTCCACGCGTCGTCGTTCGCGGGAGGGGTCGGCGGGCCAGGCAGCGGGCCGGGCAGCGGGCCGGGCAGCGGGCTTAATGCGCACGCGGGCTCGCTCGGTGCATCGGCCTCGGGGTGCGGCAGCGGCCAGGGCGGAACTCGCGGCGGCACGGCTGGTGGCACGGGTTGTGGCACGAACGCGGCGCGCAGTTCGGGCACGTTGTCGGCTGGGGACGACATGGCGTCATGCGCAAGGCGAACCTCGGGCACCGCGCCGAACATGGCCATCGGGTCGGTCGACACGGGGGCTGCACCAGAGCCTGCACCCGACCCCGCGCTCGAACCCGCAGCGCGTGGCGGCGTCAGGCCGGCCATGAAGTCGGCCAGCGGATCGCGCTCACCGGGGTTCAAGCCGAACAACTGGTCGATCGAGGCAGGTGCCGTGCCTGGAATGAGGTCATCGAAAACGCCACTGCCGCCACCGCCACTGCGAGCCCCTGCCGACGCCGGTGCCACAGACGCTGCAGGCTTCGGCACAGGTGCGGCGAACGGGTCGAAGTCGTCGGGCAGCAACGCACGGCCCGGTGCAACCTCGGCAGGTGCCCAGGCGGCGGACAAAGGCGACACGCCGGCGGCGGCCGGTTGCAGGTCGGCAAACGGATCGATCAGCGGCTGGGCCGACCCCGCAGCGCGCGCGGCCACAGCCCGTGCCGGCGCTGGTGCAGACCTTGGTGCAGGCGCAGGTGCCGGGTCGCCAAGCAAATCGGCGAATGGGTTGCTGCGCGACAGCGGCGCGCCCGGATCGGGCATGCCGGCGGAGCCACCGCTCGGCGCAGCCCGAGGCGGCCGGCCCGCGCTGTGCGACGCGGCGGCGCGGCGCGCCACGCCGGGCGAGGTTCGCGCATCGACCGCCGCGCGCCCGCGCACGATGGTGTTCGCCTCTTGGTCGATCGCCTCTTCGTGGATCACTTCGAGCAGGTAGCCGCCGATTCGCACCTGGTCGTGGTGCACGAGCGGTGCCGACTCGCCACGCGACAGCGCCTGGCCGCGCACGATGATCGGGTTCGCGCTGCCGACGTTCTTGATGAGGTAGCCGCTGTCGCCGACGCTGATTTCGGCGTGCTGGCGTGAAATGTGGCGCTCCGGGTCGGGCAGGGCCAGCGTGTTGTGGTCCGAGCGGCCCACACTGCCGCCTTCGGCATCGAAATGCGCCGTGATCGGCTGGGTCAGCGGATGGTCGTTGAGTGAAACCGCGCGCAAGGTCAGGGTCATGGTGGTTCATCCGTCATTGCCATCGCACGCCGTGCAAGCGCTTGCGCGGTTCGCCCGGGCGCTCGGGCCGCAGATTCAAGCCGAGACCGCATCGTCGCCGTCGCGACGCCTCCCATCAATGAACGAAAGTCACGCAGATGCGCCGCGCCCGGCGCTTGTGCGGGCTGCCGTGTCCAGTCGATAATCTCGCCGCTCCTCTCGCCGAAGGGCAGTTTTCAGACATGCAGCCCGAGCCATCGGGCGCTCAGTGAGTCCCTCCCCTCGATGTCGATGAATTTCCCCACCCTTCTCGTCGCTCTCGCCGCCAGCGTGTTGGCCGCGTGCGAAACACCGCCGCCCGTACCGTCGAAAGGCGTCGCCCCGCCCAGTGCACCCAGCGCACCGCGCGAAGCCGAACCGCCTGCGCTGCCGGCCCCGGCCGTCACGCCACCCGCCGCGCCCACGGGTCCGGTCGGGCCCGCGGCTCAACAGCAGGCGCAGAAGGTCGCGCTGGCCGCGGCCGAGATGCTGGAGTCGGGCAATGACGAGCCTGCGCGCGGCGAACTCAAGCGGGCACTCGGCGTCGACCCGCAAAACAAGCTTGCGCTGAACCTGTCGCGCCAGATGACGGCCGACCCGGTGGCCACGCTCGGCCGCGAATCGTTTGCCTACACGGTGCGCCCCAGCGACACGATGTCGCGCATCGCGCAGCGCTTTCTCGGCGATGTGTATTCGTTCTACATCCTGGCTCGCTACAACGACATCAAGGTGCCCAAGCAGGTGTCCAGCGGCCAGGTGATTCGGGTTCCGGGCAAGGCACCACCACCGAGCGCGGCACCCGCCGCAGAACGGACGGCACCAGCGGTCACGCCGCACGCTGCTGCGGCACCGCCCTCGATCGAATCGGTCTTGCGTGCGCCGCAAGCACCCGCAGCCGCACCGGTGGCCAGCCCGAAGCCGCCCGAGCCGACACCCGGCGAGCGGGCGATGCGCGCCGCTGCCGCAGCCGAGCGTGCAGCCGACCTGCCGCGGGCGCGGGCCGAATACCTGAACGCCGCCAGCTTGAACCAGCCCGGCGCGGCCGCCAAGGCCGAGCAGTTGCGAACCCAACTGGTGACGCGCTACAGCGTCAACGCACGCAACGCCCTGGCGCGGCAAGACCTGGACGGAGCCATCGGCAACTGGCAGCGCGTGATCGACCTCGACGCCGACAACGCCACCGCCCGCCTCGAACTGGAGCGTGTTCGCGGCTTGAAGGAAAAGCTGAACAACGTCAAGTGACGTGGTCAGCGCGGGCATCCGCGCCGGGCGCGGCGCTCAGCGCGCTGGCATCGCGTCGGCGGGGGCTGGCATCCTGGCTGTGCCCTTGAGTTGCTTGAGCCGGGCCGCAGCGCGTGGGTCGGCCGGGTCCAGGCGCGCGCTTTTCTGCAATGCCGAAACGGCGGCCGACCTGTTGCGCGACAACAGCGACTCGGCCTTGCGGTAATACACGTCGGCAAGCAAGCGTCGGGCGGCGGCGTCGCGGCGCTCGGTGGCGAGGCGGCGCTCCAGCATCGCGATGGCGTCATCGAATTCGCCCTCGCCGGCCAGCAGCGCGGCGTGTTCGACTTCATTGCTGAGCGCCATCGGGGTGCCGCTGCTCGGCATCTCAGCATCAGCCATGGCGCGGCGTGTGAGGGTGATGCGCGAAGACTTGCCGAGGTAGTTGCGTTTGTTGCGCTCGCGTTCGAGCGCGCGCAACGCATCGGCGGCCGGCTCGTTGTGCGGCTGCAGCGCCAACACCGCAAGGTAGTGGCGGGTGGCTTGCTCGATGTCGCCGCGCTGGGCCGCCTGCACGGCACGCGGCAGTCGCTCGGCCACGGCGGCATCGATCTGGGCTTGAGCATCGGCCAGCCGTTCGCGGACCTCGGCCAGGTCGGGGCGGAGCACGGCAAGAACCTCCCATGCGATCGCGGCATCGGCCAAGCGCTTCTGGCGTGCGAAGCCCAGCGCGCGCTCGCGCTGCCTTTGCTCGAAAGCCAGTTGCGGCGACACCGGTGCTTGACCCGAGGGCGGTGGCGCAGGCTCGACCGGGCCGGCCGAAGGCAGCGCCGGCGGTGGCGAAACGCAGCCGACCAGCACAGCGCACGACAAGACCAACGCCATCGCGCGAGCCAGCCGCTGGTTCAAAAGTGCGCCCGGCTCGCTCACGGAAAACCGATCCCGCGAGCGGTTTGCAGTTTGAGCTTGAACACCGACAGGTCCTGATCGCCGAAGACCATCGTGCGGCGCAACATCAGCGGCTGCGCGAAGAAGCCGTTTCCACCCGGGTTGACGGTCAGCCCCAATTGATAGCGTTGACGCGCCAGCAAGTCCAGCAGCGTCTGGTTCGCGTCGCCGTAGGGAAACGCGTAGTGGCGCACTTGCACCGGCAGCTTGCGCTCCAGCAGCTCGCGCGGGGTGCGCACCTCGATGTCGAGCCATTGTCGGTAGCGCTCGTCGGGCTCGCCGGCTTCGCGTTCGATGAGGTTTCGGTGGGTCTTGGAATGGGCCTGAACATCGACCAGCCCTGAACCCACCAGGTCTTGCAGTTGGGCCCAGCTCAGAGCGTCGGGCGAGCCGATGAAGTCGGTGTAGACGAACAGGGTGGCCGCAAAGCCGTGCTTGCGCAGCAGCGGCAACGCAACCCGGTGCACCGACTCGTAGCCGTCGTCGATGGTGATCACCACCGAGCGCCTGGGCACGGCTTGGCGGCCCTCCAGAAAACCGACCAGTTGCGCCAGGCCGATGACGTGATAGTCGTTGCGCGCCAGCCAGTCGAGTTGGGCTGCAAAGTTGGCGGCTGAAACGGTCATCTTGCCGCCGCCATTGCTGTTGCCACTGCCGAACCGGTGGTAGCACAGGATCGGCACCGTCTGGTACTGGTCGGCGTACACGCCCAGCGGGTTGATCGGCTTCAGCGGCACCACCAACGGCCGATCGACCTCGGCCTGCGCAATGCCGTTGAAATCGGCCACCATCCAGTCGCGCGATTCGGTGCCCAGAAAACGCGCCGAGATCGAACGCAGCGTGTCGCCCGCAGCAGGCTGGTAGATCACGAAGCGTTCGCTGCGGCCCAGCACGCGGCCGGCGGCCGCTGGCGGCGTGGTGGACGTGGCGGGCGCAGGCGCTGCCACCTCGGGCGGCGGCGTGCTGGGTGATGGCGGTGGTGCTGGCGTGGCGCATGCCGAGATCAGACCCACCATCAGACACACCATCCCCCACGCAGCCCAGCACCGACCCATAGACGCCCCAACCGCTCGCAATGGCGGTGCGCAGTTCGCGCGTCGGCGGAGTTGTAAGCGCATGGCTCGGGTTCTCAGGCAGTCGGCGGGGTTGGGGCCGGGGCAGCGTCGGTTGCGGCCACTTCGGCCACCGCATCGGCTGCGGCCACTGCAGCAACTGCCTCGGCTCGCTCGATCGACGTGGGTGTCGCCACGTTGGCACCGGCCTGTCGATCCTGCAGCGCCTGGGCCATGCGGTCGAAGGCGCTGTACAGCTCGCCGAACTCGTCTTTGCGATGCTCGCGGATGCGGTGGTCGAATCGGCCCTTGGCTATTTCGCCCATCGACTCGCCCACCAGCTTGATGGGCTGGGCAAACCAGTTGGTGACGAAGAACATCGCCACCGCGACGGCCAACACCGTGACCACCACCAGCACCGCCATCAAGCCCATCGACAGTCGCGCCACTTGCACCAGCGGCTTCTCGCGCAGGCCCAGCGCAACCCGCCCGACCCGCTTGTTCTGGAACGTGATCGGCGCCTCGAAGCCGAGCACGGCCTCGCCGGCCGCCACATAGCGGGTCACGGGCAGGCCGCCCTCCCTGTCGCCGAGCGATTCCGACGCCGGTGGCTTGTAGGGCTGCCCCACCCGCTCAGGCTGGCTCGACGCTCGAACGACGCTTTCACGGTCGATCACCGCGATGCTCTGAAAATCGCCGGTCTTCATGATCTCTTGCAGCGACACATCGACCGAGACCCAGTCGTCCGACAGCGCCGCCACGGCGTTTTGGGCCGCGATGAAACGCGCCAGCGCCGCGCCGGAATCGACCATCTGGTTCATCATCGCCACCGTCTGCCGCTGCGTGATGATGCCGGCCGTGAGCGCCATCACCACGGCGACGATCAGGCCCATCATGGCGGCCCACTTCACGCGCAGCGGCACGATGCGCGGCTGGTTCTGTTTGAGCTCGGCCTCGTCGATGTCGGTCAGCACCCTGCCCAGTGCGTTCGACAATTCCTCGCCGTTCTGAAAGCGCTGGTCGGGTGCCTTGGCCAGGCAGCGCTCGACCACCCGGCGCAGCGCGGCGGGCAGGTCGGGGCGCAGCTTTTCGATCGGCGTCGGATCTTCCTTGGCAATCTTCACCGCCAGCGCCACCAGACTGTCGCCGACGAACGGGCGCTGCCCGGTGAGCATCTGGTACAGCAGGATGCCGGTCGAGAACAGGTCGCTTCGGCCGTCGAGCTTGTCGCCTTGCGCCTGCTCGGGCGACATGTATTGCGGCGTGCCCAGAATGTCGCCCACGCGGGTGCGGTGTTCTGATCCGGCCGACTCCATGTGGGCAATGCCGAAGTCGGTGACCTTGATGGTCTGCGTGCCTTTGACGCGCATCAGGTTGCCGGGCTTGATGTCGCGGTGCACGATGCCGCGCGCGTGTGCATAGGCCAGCGCGCGCGCAAGCTGGATGCCCATGATGACCACATCGCGCACGGGCAGCGGCTTGCCGTTCGACATCTCGTCGCTCAGCGGCTGGCCGTCGAGCAGCTCCATCGCCATGAAGGGCCGGCCCTCGATTTCGCCCACATCGTGAACGGTGACGATGTTCGGGTGCGAGAGCCCGCCCGCGGCCCGCGCCTCGCGCAGGAAGCGGGCGTGGTATTCCTCGTCCTCGCACAAGGTGGCGTGCAGGAACTTGATCGCCACGTCGCGCCCGATGTCGGGGTCGTGGGCCTTGAACACCGTGGCCATGCCGCCGCGCCCGAGCCGCTCGCGGATCAGATAGCGGCCGACCTGGCGCACCGCCGGCGCACCGGGCTGGGCGGTGCCGGGAAGCGTTTCTGGAACTTGGCCCGCGCTGCCGGGCAAGCTGCTGTCGGTGTGCATGTCCGCAGGGCCGCCGGGGGGGCGCGTCATCGGCAGCGTGGGCGGGTGGGTGTTCGAACCCGAGCCGCTTGCCGGGGCTGCGGCGGCACTGAACGGCACGAGGCTTTCTGTCGGGCTCGGTGGGCTCGGCATGATGCAGGTCGCATCGACATCAATATCCAGAACTGCTGGCAGCACGGTAGGCCCTGGGGCCGCGGCTGCGCTCGCGCCCAGGGCACCCCCAGCCGCAGCCGCAGCCGCAGCCGCAGCCGCAGCCGCAGCGGGTTCGATCCGAGGCCCCTTGGACCGTTCGTCTTCCGACATCTCAACAGCCCCCATCACCACCTCGGGTTCGACGACGCAGGCCCCGCGCCAACGCCGCCGCGACTGTAGTCGATGCCACGGCGCACCGTCGAGGCGGATCGGTTCGCGTGCGCTAGGAGCCTGTCGGACTTGGGGAGCGTCGGCTGCAAATTGACCGCAGCGGCCCATTTTTCGTCAGCTTCTTGGCCCATAGCTATGGCTATGAGCCGGCGAATCCGACAAAAACTGTCCTCGCTGGGGCCAATTTTGGCTACGCCGCACTCCGTGAACGCTTCGACGCCCCAAGCCCGACAGGCTCCAAGCATGTTCGCGCCGGCACGGCCAAGGATCAATGAACGAAAGTCATTCGGTGCTGGGCATGAGGAAGTATCTCGCTTCGCAAAGCCCCCATCCCAATCTTCCCCCAAAGGGGGAAGCAGCCGCTCCCAATGACCTAAGTCACGCGCTGAAAACACAGCCTCTGGATATTCTTGATCGGCCCCACTCAACAGCCGCCAGACCCGCCGAAGCCCATGCAAAGAACCCGCTCCCGCCGCGCACGCCCTGCCCTCCTGAACCCGCACGCAATGCAGGTGCCCGGTCGAAGCGGGCTGTCTCGCCGCAGCCTGGGCACGGCCATGGCCGTCGGGCTGGCGGCATCGCTGTTCGGGTGCGCCCTGTTCGCGCCGCCGCCACCACCTCCACCGCCGCCACCGCCGCCGCCCGAACCGCCGCCCCCGCCGCCGAAGCTTGCGATCAGCATCGTCGCTGCGGCGCAACTGAACCCCGATTCGCGCGCGCGCTCGTCGCCGGTCGTGGTGCGGATCTACGAACTCAAATCGGCAACCCAGTTCGCCTCAGCCGACTTCATGGCGCTGTTCGATCAAGATCGAACCGTGCTCGCGAGCGACATCGTCGTGCGCGAGGAATTCGTGATGCAGCCCGGCGAAACCAAGGCCATC
>JAYVCL010000393.1:0-2915 GCA_043749975.1 Burkholderiales bacterium | reverse complement strand
AAGGTCTGGCCCAGGTCGGCGTCGTTGAACCCAAAATCCGCCGCCGCAAACGTCTTACTGGTGTCCTCGTCGAGCACCCGCGTCGCATCGGTGCCGGTGCGGCGTGTTCGCACCCACGTTGACGGTGACGATGGCGGTGCTCGAGCCCCCGCTCGGATCGACCACGGTGTAAGTGATGAAAACAGGGCCTGCCACGTTGGCGGCCGGCGTGAAGGTCAGGGTTCCATCCGGGTTCACCGTCACGCTGCCTTGCGAAGGCGTGTTCAGCACGGCGCTGGTGACGGTCAACGGGTCTGACTCGGCATCGCGGTCATTCGCGAGCACGGCCACGGTCACCGGCGTGTTGATGGCGGTAGAGGCCAGATCGTCGACTGCCACCGGCGCATCGTTGACCGCGCTCACGCTGAGCGAGAGGGTCGAGGTGGACGAGAGCGAGCCGTCGCTGACGGTGTAGCCCACCTCGGGCACGCTGCCGTTGAAATTGGCTTGCGGCGTGAACGTGTAGGTGCCATTGGCAGCCACCACCAAGGTGCCCACGCCGGGCAGGTTGACGGTCGAGCCAGGCGCGTGGGCGATGCCCAGCACGCTGAAGCTGGTCAGGCTGAGCGCGGGGCCGTCGACATCGGTGTCGTTGGCCAGCAGGTTGCCGCTGATGGGCGCGTCTTCCGGCGTGGTGGCGATGTCGGCCACGGCCACCGGTGCATCGTCGACGGCGATCACGTTGAGGCTCACGGTCGCGGGTGTCGAGACGGCACCGCTGTTGTCTGTCACGGTGAACACGATGCCGGCGTTGCCTGAAAAATCGGGCGCGGGTTTGAACAGCAGCCCTGCGGCTTGTGCAGGGGTGAGCGTCTGGCCCACCAGCACCGGCGTGAGGCCGTCGGCGAGCAGCAAGCTGCTGCCAGGCGGCACGCTGACGATGGTGACGCCTGCGATGATGCCGTCCACGTCGTGGCCTGTCAGCGAGATCGGCAAGACGGCGTCTTCCTGCCCGCTGACGCTGGCCGGAGTTGCCACCGGCGCGTCGTTCACGGCTGTCAGGCCGATGCTCGTGGTGCCGCTTGACGTGCTGCCGCCACTGGTCACGGTGTAGGCAAAACTGCCCACCGGTGCGATACCGTCGTAATCGGCCGGCGGCGCGTACTTCAAGCCCGCCAGGTCGGCGGCAGTCAGCGGCGTGGCTGCCGTGACGAGCGTGCCATCGGCCTTCTGGATTTGCCCGATGACCGGAATTTGAGTGATGCTGACGACGCTGCCGGGCGTTACACCGGTCGGCTGCGTCAGCCCGAGGTTGACGGGTGCGCCTTCCTCGACGGCGTTGATGGCGTTGCTCGGAGCGCCATTGACGGGCGCTGCAACCTGGTTCTCGGGTGCCACCCTGTTGCCGCCCTGGTTGAACACGAGTCCGGGGTCGATCTGCGCTTGCAGCAGGCCGCCCGGCGTGACCGCTTCCACCACCCGGTCGACGCGCAGGCCTGGCCCGAAGGCTGCGGAGTCGCCCGCGTTCAAGCCAGCGGCGGTCGCAGCTTCGCGGTCACCCTGGTTCAAGGCCGCAATGATCCGGTCAATCTCGGTCGGTTCGGTGTTGGCCACCGGTGCGGCGTCGCGATCCGGGCTGAGCCGAACGATGCCGTCCTGCGTGGTCAGGATCACGTCACCCTTTTGGACCACGTCGTCCAGTTTCAAAGTCCGCATCTTGCCGTCTGCGCTGCGAATCAAAGCCGAACCCCAAAGACCTGTGACGCGCGACTGGGCGGTTTGAACGATGGTGGGCATGTCTGACCTTTGAAAATGAATCTGCTGAAACTTGGACGAGAGGATAAAAGACCCGACCTGCCTTAAGTGCCGAAAACAGGAATGTGTTCGTGAACTGAGTCACCGAATGTGCAACTTGCGTGACCATAAGGAAACCCTCAAGCACGGGATGAACGCGAGCGCATGACAGCGCCAAGCCGGACTTGATCGGGGTTTCGGCGTTGAAGGGGCGGACTTGAGGCTGGGCTGGCACCCGATTCGAGGCGGGTGAGCCAGAGGCATTGCCAGCGGCTGGCGCGCCCACGCCAGCGGTTTGCAGTGCGGAGTCAGCGCTCGCTGAGCGCGTACGCCTTGCCTTTGAGCACCGGTTTGAGCAGGTACGACATCACCGTCTTGTTGCCGGTCAGGATGTCGACCTCGGCGGTCATGCCCGGAATGATCGGCATCTTGGCGTTGAAGTTGGGCTGTGTGGTGCGCACCCGCACCAGGTAGAAGGCGTTGCCGCGCTCGTCCACGATGGTGTCGGGGCTGATGTTCTCGACCTTGGCTTCGAGGCCCCCGTAGATCGAAAAATCGTAGGCCGTGAACTTCACCGTGGCCGCCTGGTCCGGGCGAATGAAGGCGATGTCTTTCGGGGCCACCTTGGCTTCGAGCACCAGGTTGTCGTCCAGCGGCACGACCTCGACAATGTCCTTGCCCGGCTGCACCACGCCGCCCACGGTGTTGGCGAACAGCCGCTGCACGCGGCCGCGCACCGGACTCTTGACCTGCGACTTCGTGACCCGGTCGGTCAGCGCCACCGCGCCTTCGTTCAAGGCGTTGAGCTTGCCCATCACCTCGGCCAGGTCTTTGCGGGCCTCGTTGCGAAAGGCCAGTTCGGTCTCCTGGCTCTTGCGCTGTGCTTCGAGGATGGACGCCTGCACGCGCGCAATCTGCGCGCCGGCCTGTTCCGAATCACCTCGGCTGCGCGACACCTCCCGGTCCAGCCGCAGGATATCGACCTCGGACACCGCGCCCGATGCCAGCAAAGGCCGCGTCTTGTTCAGTTCTTGCTGGTTCAGCTCCAGGCTGCGGTCGGCCGACGACTTGCGCGCCCGCATTTCGCCGAGTTCTTGCTGGCGCTGAGCCAGTTGTTGCTGGTTGATGCCCAGCAAGTTGCG